>NZ_KQ959957.1:0-65704 GCF_001553035.1 Gemella haemolysans | reverse complement strand
TATTTATAGTATTCTAATTATATTATATCCTTCACTTTTTTACTACAAATTAATATCACAATATATGTAAAAAAGTTCCTTATTAAGTTTTGTCTTAATAAGGAACCCCTATATTAGATTTTTGTTGTATTAAACCTATCCATGTTCTTTTGATTTGCTAAGTCCATACTATTTCTAAAGTACCAATGAAATATTTCCATATAATATTATTCTAAATATACCTATAATAGCTAAATGTATTGGATAATAGTAGTAGAAGAACCACTTAGAACCAATATGTTTTCCTCTAGTGCCATCATATCTCATTAATAATGGTAAAGAGAATAAAGTTGCAAACTGTAGTACTCCATAAAATACATCTATAAATATAATATAAATAGCTGCATAAACACTTATCCAGATAACATAGTCAAATATTTGTTGTTTTTTATTATCTCTATGATTATATAAAAAGAA
This sequence comes from Gemella haemolysans, assembly GCF_001553035.1. Lineage (GTDB taxonomy): Bacteria > Bacillota > Bacilli > Staphylococcales > Gemellaceae > Gemella > Gemella haemolysans_B. The sequence goes on along the minus strand of NZ_KQ959957.1, from coordinate 65,248 downwards.
TGGCATCATTAGAGCTATTGAAGACCAATCCGCTACAAACGTTAATAAACAGAAAACAATAATTGCTAAAATCTTTAGTGTATTATTTATCTTCTCATTTCTAAAAATTGCGATTAATGCAACCGACATCGCCAATGGGAATAAGACACTAGTTTTATTAAATATACTTCCTGTTGTTATATCAAATGGTATACCTAAACCGAAACAAAAAGCAAAGTGACTGATAACAGCAAAACTCATAATCCTAAAGAAATATTTTTTAATATCTTTTGTATAATAACTTCCTTCTGCGATAAAATACCACATAATCGGTGCTGTTAAACGTCCCACTATGTGCATAATTACTGGTATCGGTTCTTTAACTAAACCTGGATATAATAGCCATGCTAAATGATCAATTGTCATAGCAATTATAGCTATATATTTTAACTGGGTTCCATCAAACTTTAAATTCTTCATTTTCTTCCTTTCTATACTATTTTGACTCTATTTAAAATATTAGTTAATATATTTCTCATAAATTTGGGATAATGAGAGTACTCTACACTAAGATATATTATCATATTAAACTGCTTTATACAATTATTTTTCTAAACTCCTTAAAATTACACTACCACACTTTTATATAATAATATTATCAATAAAAAAATAAGAGTGACTCAAAATCGTGATTTCATAGAAATCGATTTTATCGAGTCACCTCCGCACAGATTATTAGATATCTAAAAAGCTTTTATAAAGCGAATTTAGATATCAATAAACCACTGCGTCTATGAGTTCATATATAAACTTTGTTAAATTTTAGGACTTTTGGGGGATCATCACTTTTTATATTATCTTTCCTTTATCAAAATACCATCTTTCATTCGATAAACATGATCGCATTTTTCAATCATCCTATTATCATGTGTTACCATAATAATTGATTTGTTTTTTTCTTTACACTCTTTTGAAAGTAAATCTACGACTTCAAACGCTCTATCTGAATCAAGACTTGCTGTAGGTTCATCAGCTAAGATGATTGCCGGATTATTGTAAAGGGCTCTAGCAATAGCTAATCGTTGTCGTTCACCGCCTGATAAGTCTTTCGGTAATTTATTTTCTAAATGATCTATTCCTAATTCTTTAAAAAGAGATTTTTGATCTTGAAGTTTTTGTCTTTTTTCCTTATTTATTCTATCAACTAATTCTAACTGTTGTTTTGCAGTTAAAAATGGAACTAAATTAGATGCCTGTAGAACAAATCCAATATCGTTAAATCGTAACTTTGACCTTTCTTTCTCAGACAAATTAGTATAATCTTTTCCATTAATAATTATTTGACCTTTAGACGGAGTTTGTAAACCTCCAGCTAAAGTTAAGAAAGTTGATTTACCTGAACCAGATGGACCGATAATCGCAATAAATTTACCTTCTTCTATTTTAAAATTAGTTTCTTTCAGAGCTTCTATTTCTTTATTTCCATCCTGATATGATTTAGTTACATTTATAAATTCTAATACATTCATATGACACCTATCCTATTGCTTTTAATGGATCAATTTTTCTAATAGCTAATACAGAGAATAATGTTCCTACTAAAGAAAAAATAATCAAACTAACGAATATAATACTGTAATAAAGTCCATTTCCTAAAAATGGTACTGCTGATGGCAGGACAAGTAATGTTCCCCATGTTCCAACCAAACCTAGTATACTTCCAGCTAATGAAAGTAAGAATGTTTGCGATAAAACAGAAATTCCAATAATTCCATTCGAGATTCCTTGGGCTTTCATTATACCAAAAATAGGTGTTTTCTGAATAGTAAGTACATACATGAAAATACCTATAATAATAGCAGAAATCACTATTAAGAATCCTATCATTAGTCCAAACGTTAAAATCTGAGCACTATAACCAGGTAATTCATTAATAAAATCAGCTATACTAACTTTTTGGAAAATAGAACTGTCGTAATCCTTTAATTCTCCTTTTACTACGAAAGCATTAATCATAGGATTATCAGTAGTTTTACTTACACCATATTTTAAAATTTGAAAATCATTAATATTCATATATATGACTGGGGCTACATTAAATCTAGATTTTTCTGTGTAACCCACTATTTTTAAATCAATATCTGAGTTTGCAGTTTTAATAGTATCTCCTATAGAATATCCTTCTTTTTCAGACAAACTTTTTTCAATAACAACTTCATTTTTAGATTCAAAAATTCTTCCTTGTATTACTGGTGGAATTAAAAAGCTCCCATTATTCACACCAAAAATACTAACTTTTTGTTTAACATCCTCATTTGAACTCTTCTCAGTTTTAGAAACTGTAACCATTTGACTAAAAGGTTCAACATTATCTGCAGATAAAGATTTTTTATCTGATAATTTTAGATTAGATAAACCAATAGTTTTATTTGCTTCTGAAGAAAGTAATACCGTATCCGCCCTCCAATGATCAATATAAGATCTATTCTGATCTATCAATCCAAAAGCTAATCCAGATAAGAAAAACATTAAATAAGAAACTAGTGTAAGTAATCCTACAATAAGACTATACCTGAGCTTAGCATCTTTTATTTCATTAATAGCTAAAAACATTTTTTTCCCCTTAAAATATAAAATTTTTGTTCATAAACAATAAATTGCATTACACTAAGCATATAGAATAAAACTTGTAAAGTCAAGTTATTAAACTATACTTGTTATCTATTAGCTCCTCAAACAGCTTTTTATACTATCAATTATGATAACTAGAATATTCTTTTTGAGCTATTTAAATGTCTTCAAGCTGTTAACAAATAGACAATCTTCATGAATTTAAAAGAAAAAATCGAAGTTAATTTCTTAACTTCGACTTTTTACTATTACTCAATATCCCTAGAGTAATCAGATTTTATTTTAATAATATATAAATTATTTGAATTTATTATATTATTTCCCCTATACTACCTTTAAACATATTATACACCTCTTACAGATTTTCTGCAAGGATTTACTAAAAATAGTACGTATTTTCTAATAAAATTACAAAAAATAATGATTTTACAATAAAAATACAATATTAATACATATAATGTACTAAAACTATCAAATATCTATAATTGAATATGAACATTATGTAAATCAATATTAAGTATATAAAAAAAGCAAGGTGAATTTCACCTTGCTTTATATGTTTAAATTCAATTATTATTTAACGATTGAAGTTACAACACCTGAACCTACAGTACGTCCACCTTCACGAATTGAGAAACGAGTTCCTTCTTCGATCGCGATTGGAGAAATAAGTTCTACGTTGATTGATACGTTATCCCCAGGCATTACCATTTCAGTACCTTCTGGTAAAGTAACTACACCAGTTACGTCAGTAGTACGGAAGTAGAATTGAGGACGGTAGTTTGTGAAGAATGGAGTGTGACGTCCACCTTCTTCTTTAGATAATACGTACACGTCAGCTACGAATTGAGTGTGTGGAGTGATTGTTTTAGGAGCTGCTAAAACTTGTCCACGTTCGATGTCTTCACGAGCAACACCACGTAATAATGCACCGATGTTATCTCCTGCTTCAGCGTAATCTAATAATTTACGGAACATTTCAACACCTGTTACAGTAGTTGAAGCTGGTTCTTCAGTTAATCCAACGATTTCTACTACGTCTCCAACTTTAACTTGTCCACGTTCAACACGTCCAGTAGCAACTGTACCACGACCTGTGATTGAGAATACGTCCTCAACTGGCATCATGAATGGTTTAGCGTTATCACGTTCTGGAGTTGGGATGTACTCGTCAACTGTTTCCATTAATTCGATGATAGCTTTTTCTGCATCAGCGTCTCCTTCAAGAGCTTTAAGAGCAGAACCTTTGATTACTGGTAGTTCATCTCCGTCGAATCCGTATTCAGATAATAGTTCACGAACTTCCATTTCAACTAATTCTAATAACTCTTCGTCATCAACCATATCACATTTGTTTAAGAATACAACGATTTTTGGTACTCCAACGTTACGAGATAATAGGATGTGCTCACGAGTTTGAGCCATTGGTCCATCTGTAGCAGCGATTACTAAGATAGCTCCGTCCATTTGAGCAGCACCAGTGATCATGTTTTTAACATAGTCAGCGTGTCCTGGGCAGTCTACGTGTGCGTAGTGACGGTTTGGAGTTTCGTACTCGATGTGAGAAGTGTTGATTGTGATACCACGTTCTCTTTCTTCTGGTGCGTTATCGATTGAAGCGTAGTCTTTAGCTTCTCCACCATAAGTTTTTGCTAATACAGTAGCGATAGCTGCTGTTAAAGTAGTTTTACCGTGGTCAACGTGACCAATTGTTCCAATGTTAGCATGTGTTTTACTACGGTCAAATTTTTCTTTTGCCATTTTAAAAATGTCTCCTTCAAGTTAATAAAATTTTATTTTTTTAAATTAGTCACATAGCATTCTATGATAACTATATTTTATAATGTTACAACGAAAATTGCAACTATAAAGAATAATTTTTATTATCCTTTATTTTTTTTGATAATTTCTTCAGAAATTGATTTAGGTACTTCTTCGTAGTGGTCAAATACCATTGAGTAAGTACCACGTCCTTGAGTTGAAGAACGTAGAGAAGTTGCATATCCGAACATTTCAGATAATGGTACTGAAGCACTTACTACTTGTGCGTTACCACGAGCTTCCATACCTTCAACACGTCCACGACGTGAAGTGATGTCTCCCATGATATCTCCTAAGTATTCTTCAGGCATTACAACTTCAACTTTCATGATTGGTTCTAAGATTACTGGGTTACATTTTTTAGCAGCTTCTTTAAGAGCTAATGATGCAGCAACTTTGAACGCCATTTCAGATGAATCGACATCGTGGTATGATCCATCGAATAATTTAGCTTTAACGTCGATTAATTCGTATCCAGCTAATACCCCATTTGCCATAGAGTCTTTTAATCCTGCTTCTACTGCTGGGATGTATTCACGTGGAACTACCCCACCAACGATAGCATTTTCAAATTCAAATCCTGCACCTGGCTCATTTGGAGTGAACTCAATCCATACGTCCCCGTATTGTCCACGTCCACCAGATTGACGAGTGAATTTACCTTGTACTTGTGCAGCTTGTTTGAATGTTTCACGGTAAGATACCATTGGAGCACCTACTGTACATTCAACTTTGAATTCACGACGCATACGGTCAACGATGATGTCTAAGTGAAGCTCACCCATACCTGCGATGATAACTTGTCCAGTTTCTTCGTCAGTTCCAGCACGGAATGTTGGGTCTTCTTCTTGTAATTTTTGTAAAGCTGTAGACATTTTATCTTGGTCAGCTTTTGATTTTGGTTCAACTGAAAGTTGGATAACTGGTTCTGGGAATTCCATTGATTCAAGAATAACTTCGTTTTTCTCGTCACATAATGTGTCCCCAGTTGTAGTATCTTTAAGACCAACAGCTGCAGCGATATCACCAGCGTATACTTCAGCGATTTCGTTACGAGTGTTAGCGTGCATTTGTAGGATACGTCCTACACGTTCACGTTTACCTTTAGTTGAGTTTTTAACGTATGAACCAGATGATAAAATACCTGAGTACACACGGAAGAAAGTAAGTTTCCCTACGAATGGGTCAGTCATAACTTTGAAAGCTAGGGCTGAGAATGGCTCTTCGTCTGAAGAGTGTCTTTCTACTTCTTCATCAGTATCTGGGTTAACCCCTTTAATAGCAGGTACGTCTAATGGAGATGGTAAGTATTCTACTACTGCATCTAGCATTGGTTGTACACCTTTATATTTGAATGCTGATCCACATACTACTGGGAAGAATTCTACAGATAATGTAGCTTTACGAATTGCAGCTTTAAGCTCGTCAATTGTAATTTCTTCTCCACCTAAGTATTTTTCCATGAAGTCTTCATCGAATTCTGCAACAGCTTCGATTAGTTTTTCACGGTATTCTTCAGCTTGATCTTGGTATTCAGCTGGGATTTCTTTAACAACAAGATTTTCCCCTACGCTACCTTCGTTGTAAATAGCTTTCATTTCAACAAGGTCAATTACACCTTCGAATAAATCTTCAGCTCCGATTGGAAGTTGAATTGGGTGTGCATTAGCTTGTAATCTGTCGTGGATTGTTCCTACAGAATATAAGAAGTCAGCTCCTGTTTTATCCATTTTGTTAACGAATACGATACGAGGAACTCCATAAGTTGTAGCTTGACGCCAAACTGTTTCTGTTTGTGGTTCAACACCTGATTGTGCATCTAATACTGCTACTGATCCATCAAGTACACGAAGTGAACGTTCAACCTCAACTGTGAAGTCTACGTGTCCCGGTGTATCGATGATGTTGATACGGTGGTTTTTCCATTGAGCAGTTGTTGCAGCAGATGTAATAGTGATACCACGTTCTTGTTCTTGTTCCATCCAGTCCATTTGAGAGTTACCATCGTGAGTATCTCCGATTTTGTGGATTTTCCCAGTGTAGAACAGAATACGCTCAGTAGCAGTAGTTTTACCTGCGTCGATGTGAGCCATGATACCGATATTACGAGTATCTTTTAAAGAAAATGCTCTAGTCATGAGTCAATTTTCTCCTTTCATAAATTTTTAAATGATTTTAGTAATTTGTCTTTTATAGTGAAAAACTCAAGCTATAAAATAGCTTGATATTCACCCTATAATTACCAACGATAGTGAGCAAATGCTTTGTTAGCTTCAGCCATTTTGTGAGTATCTTCACGTTTCTTAACAGCTGAACCAGTGTTATTTGCTGCGTCTAAAATTTCATTAGCTAAACGTTGTTCCATAGTTTTTTCTCCTCTTAAACGAGAATAGTTAACTAACCAACGTAGACCTAATGTAGTTCTTCTTTCAGCACGTACTTCTACTGGTACTTGGTAGTTAGAACCACCAACACGACGAGCACGAACTTCAAGAACTGGCATAATGTTGTTTAATGCTTCTTCGAAAACTTCCATAGCATCACGTCCTGATTTTTCTTTAATTAAATCAAACGCAGAATATAAAATTCTTTGTGCTGTACCGCGTTTCCCATCTAGCATTAATTTGTTAATCAATTTTGTAACTAATTTTGAGTTATAAATTGGATCTGGCAAAACGTCACGTTTTGCAACTGGACCTTTACGTGGCATAGTGTCTGCCTCCTTTCACGAATTCTTTTTATCAAATTTTATCTTTTATTATTTTTTCTCTTTTGGTCTTTTAGCACCGTATAGTGAACGTCCTTGTTTACGGTCGTTAACTCCTGCAGTATCTAAAGCTCCACGGATGATGTGGTAACGTACCCCTGGTAAGTCTTTTACACGTCCTCCACGAATAAGTACAACACTGTGTTCTTGTAGGTTGTGTCCGATACCTGGGATATATGCTGTTACTTCGATTTGGTTTGATAAACGAACACGTGCATATTTACGTAAAGCTGAGTTAGGTTTTTTAGGTGTCATAGTCCCAACACGAGTACAAACTCCACGTTTTTGTGGTGAAGAAATGTTAGTTTCTTTCTTTCTTTGAGAGTTGTAACCTTTGTTAAGTGCTGGTGAATCTGATTTCGATACTTTTGATTTACGAGGTTTACGAACTAATTGGTTAATAGTTGGCATTTTACTGATTTCCTCCTTTCCTCGATACTTTGTGAATCACCTATCCAGGTGTATCACGTTTTTAAATTTTTTATAAGCCATAGTGGCTTTACACAGAGTGCCGTAACACTCACGTACTAAATAATACCACTTTTATTTTTTCTTGTCAATACTTTTTTAAAATTTTTTTATATCTTTTTTAACTTGCTATTATCACATTCTATTTTCACACTTAACCAGGTGTATCATTTTCAACTTATAAATAAACACTTCCAGGTGTATCACGTTAGTATTTTTAATAAACTATTCCAGGCGTTTCATTTACAACTTTAAAATTTATTATTTATTATAGAAATAATTAAATTATACTCTTGCTGATTAAAACGATTACAAGTATAATATAACTATAGATACAGATTGGAGGGATAATTTATGATAGAAATTAAAAATCTTACTGTTAAATTTGATACAAAGTGCGCTGTTGATGATTTAAGTTTTACTATAAATGATGGGGAAATATTCGGACTTATTGGGCATAATGGAGCTGGTAAGTCAACTACAATCAAATCCCTAGTTAGTATATTAGAGCCTACTTCGGGAGAGATTTATTTCAATAATCTACTTTTAAAAAATAATAGATTAGCGTGTAAAAAGCAAATTGGCTATGTACCTGATTCACCTGATATGTTTCTTACATTATCGGCCTTTGAATATTGGTCATTAGTCGCTAGCATATATGAAATTGATAATAAAACAAGAGATGATATTCTTAATAGGTACTGCAAATTATTTAATATGACAGGAGTTGAACACCAAGAAATTAGTTCCTTCTCTCATGGTATGAGACAAAAAGTATTTGTTATTGGAGCATTATTATCAGAACCTAAGTTTTGGATTATGGATGAACCGATGACAGGATTAGATCCACAAGCTGCATTTGACTTGAAAAACTTAATGAAAGAACATGCCACTAAAGGCAATAGTGTTCTATTCTCTACCCATGTCTTGGAGGTCGCTGAACATCTATGCGATAGAATAGGCATCCTCAGCAAAGGAAAACTAGTTTTTATCGGTACACTTAACGAGCTTAAAGAACAATTTGAGGGAGATAATTTAGAAGAAATTTATCTTAATATAGTAAAAAATTCAAATTCAAATATTTTAGGTGGTGATTAAATATGAGATTCAATGTAATTAAAGAATTATTCTTAACGAATCTTCTTTATAGTTTTTCACCTCAAAGAATAAAATACAGAAAAAAATTCAGTGGAAAGAGCGATATAAGACATAATCTTTTTAGAAATGTTTTAATGCTTAATTTTTTCAATTTCTTACATATTTTATTTTTATTTTCAATATTTTCTCGTGGTTTTAACTTTTCTGGACCGGGATATCGAAATATACTTTTCTTTATTTTATTATTAGTGTTTATTCAGATTTTAAATAATTTTATCAATATGTTTTACGAAAGTGATGATACATTAGCGATTATTCACTTACCTGTTACAGGATCTGAAATATTTTTTAGTAAATTGTTCACTCTACTTTCACAGGTTATCAGTAATTTTACTCCTTTAATAGTTATAAACTTGATTATTGGATTAAATGCAGAGTTTTCAATTCAAAAATTTTTCTTCGTATTAGTATATAGTTTTGCATTTATGATTACTTTAATATGTTCTATTATGACACTACTTTCATTTATTACTTATATCCCAAATTTCAAGAAGAATAAAGGGAAAGTTAATGCAGCTACAATATTAATTGTGTTGATATTCTTCACAGGATACATATTTAATTTTGCTCATACTTTTAAAAGTTTTGATTCTGATTATTCAGGAGATTTATTTTTAAATATACTCGTATTAGATATTTCTAAGACTTATACTTACTTAATAGTAGCTATTATCTTAGCACTTATTTCTTTCTTTACTACATATATATTTGTAATAAGAAAATATATGAAAGACTTATATAGAATATCTGGTAATACATACACATCTAGTTCTAAAGCTGTAAAAATCAAGGAAAATACTAATAGTACATCAACTACACTATTTTCTAAACTAATTAAGAGAAATGTAAAACTATTGTTAAACAGTACAATTTCGTCAACTGTATTTACTAATCTTATAGTTACACTTGGTATATTTGTAATCCCAATTATAGAAATTAGAAAGCACGGAGGTATTACACTACCACCTATATTCTACCCAGTAGCTATGACTATAGGATTCACGTTAGCATTGTACATTAATTCTAATCCAATGAATTTTACAAGTATAGCAATATCACTAGAAAAACAAGATTACTATTTTTTAAAATCTCTTCCTTTTGATTTCAAAAAATACCTAAAAATCAAATTAGCAATCGCCACTTGTTTACAACTTGGTTTTGGATTACTTGCTCTGATTGTGATGTTAGTTATAACTAAGACACCAATCTTATTAGCAGTTGTAACAATAATATCTTATATTATTTCAAGTATTGTCTTTTCTTTCTATAGTTATACAAGCGACTATAAAAAATTATATCTAAACTGGAACACTATCACAGATTTAGCTAATCGTAGTTCGATAAATCAAGTCCTATTAACTATTTTAGCTTTCGGAGCTATTTTATTATTAGTACTACTTAATGTCGTAACATTCTTCTTAATTGCTATGCTGCCATCATCAGCACATATAGTAGGAATAGTATACTCTTTAGTATTAATCATACTGTTAGTTTTTGCAACAAGAAAATTAAGAAAAAATGTATTCGATAAAATATATTCATAAACAGAGTGAGTGACTCGAAAATCGATTTTGAGTCACTCACGTTTTTATATTTTATTCTATTCCCCTATAATAATCACTATCTATTTCTCTATAAGGAGCTATATCCTGAACATATTCTAATACTCCTTGAAATTCACCGTTTTCGTCATAAACCCCAGCATAAGTGACATGAACAAACTTCCCTTTTGATTCTGATTTAAACCACATTTCATACTTGTCTTTTTTTCTTTCTCGCAAGTTTTTCATTATAGTTTTAACTTTCTCTAGATACTTCGGTGGATGACATAGTTCTACATTTCTACCTACTTGTCCTGGCGTACGTTTAAAAATCATCTCTTCTTCTGAACAATGATTATTATAATATTGGAAGATTTCTTCTTTATTCACAAAGGTAATTTCCATTGGCAGATGATTTAATATCAAATCAATTTGATTTAATGATAGATACCCATTTCCAATTTTCTGAGCTGTATCTCTATTTAAAGTTTCTTCTTTAACTTCTTTTGGTTTATAGGTAATAGTGAACTCTCCTTCAGGAGTTTGAATTACTTTCGTTAATTCCCCTTCTTTTACTTCCATTACCTCACTATTGTCACTATTCTGAGTTTCAAAATCTTCTCTATGAGGAATCCACTCTTCTTGAGGTCGAATTATTGCATAACCGTAAGCATCACTGTCCTTAGCTATACTCAACCAATCGTCTTGAGTAAATGTTTCTAATAATATCATCAGAAGAATCGACTCTTCCTTAAAGATCATTTCCTCAAATTCTTTAACAAAAACTTCAAACTTTTCTTTGACGACAGTTATCTCTGCATTAGGTAGTTTTTCCGCTTCTTCTTTAGCAAGTTTAAACAAATCTCTTATTTCATCATCAACACCCCACATAACCTTAGGTGGTGCATCATGTCCATATTTTTCCATTATTGGAAACATCAGTTCTTCTTTTCGTTTATAATGAATATCAAACTGTCCTAATAATTGCAACTGACGAAGCAATCCTTTTAGTACGGCTTCTTTTGTTTCTCCTTCATCGAGCTTAGCATAATTTTCTAGAATTCGTCGAACTCTTATTATTGCAGCTCTTAAAGCTAAATTTTCTTGTTTAAACACTTGAACTGGATGTCCTGGATGCTCACTATCTTCAACTTCTACAGTTTTTATCGCACCTTTAAACAAATTAGCATGTACATTACATAACTTCATAACATCTTCAAAAGTTACGCCAGAATCTGAATTCATAAGCTCATGCTCCATTAAAGAGATCTCAATAGCAGATACTCCAGAAAAATGCTCATTGAATTCATCTTGAACAGATTCTGCAGATTCACCTTTATGAAGTCGTAATAGTATGTCGCGTAAAACTTCAATTCTCTTTGTAGCCATTAGTCTAATCCTACTACTTCATATCCATTAGCTTCTAATGTAGCAATAATTGTTTCAAGTTTAATTCCTGCTAGCTTCGAACCCATTCTAAGTGAAGTCTTTCTACCTACAGTATTTCTCATAATCGGATTAGCCAAAGGTTTAAATCCTAAATCTACTAAAATATCCAATACTTCTGGGTGTTTATCAACAACTTGTGCAACTGGTATACTCACATCAATAATATTATCCATTTCTCATTCCCTCACTACCTTATATTATTAATACAATTATACCACAAGCCATTGATAATCGCTATCAAATTAAAAATGATAATATAAAAAGATGTATCTTAAAACTTTCCTCTAAGCTACATCTTTAATATTACTTTATTTCCTTGAAACTAATCTCAATCCGATAAAGAACTTTTATTATAAATTATTTCTCCACTCAAGAAGTTTTTCTACATCTTCTTGTTTGATATAATCACTTACTACAGCTTCTTCGATTAAGTAGTTATAGTTAGTTAAAGTATGGTACTCTACTTTATCTGCTGCAAAGGCATCTTGTGCTTTCTTAAGTTCATAACTAAATATTGCTACTACTCCTAAGACTACTGCCCCAGCTTCTTCTAAAGCTTTGGCTACTTTTAATGAAGATAATCCAGTTGAGATTAAATCTTCAATAATAACAACTTTTTGTCCTTCTAGTAATCTACCTTCGATTTGATTTGTTTTACCGTGTTTTTTAGCTGAGTCCCTAACGTAAATCATAGGTAAATCTAATACTTCACTTACCCATGCAGCATGTGGAATACCTGCTGTAGCTGTACCTGCAACTACTTCTACTTCTGGGAATTTAGCTTTAATTACTTCACTCATACCAGCTGCTATTTCACGACGAATCGCAGGATATGACATTGTAATTCTGTTATCACAGTAAATCGGTGATTTAATTCCAGATGTCCAAGTGAAATAATCATTTGGTCTTAATGCCACTGCTTCAATATCTAATAAGTGTTTTGCTATTTTTCTTTCTAATGCCATGTTCTTCTCCTTTATGTTAGCTGTATATCTAATATTATTTTACGAATTGATTTTTAATAAGTTTATAAACTTCAAGTGGATTTTCTGATTTAGTTATAGAACGTCCAACCACGATATGTGTACTTCCTTCTTCATTAGCAACAGCTGGAGTCGCTACACGTTTTTGATCTCCTACTTCATCTGTTTCTAATCTTATTCCTGGAGTTACTTTTAAGAAATCATCTCCACAGTTTTCTCTAATTAATCTTGCTTCCCAAACTGATGAAACTACTCCATCAAGTCCTGCTTTTTTAGCTAGTTTAGCATAATTAATTACACTCTCTTCTAGAGATACAGATATTAACTGCTCTTCTTTCATCGCTTCTTCTGATGTCGAAGTTAATTGTGTTATCGCTATTACATTAGTATCTACACTACCACCTTCAACCATTCCTCTTTTTGCTGCTTTTAGCATTTCATAACCTCCTGCAGCATGTACTGTAAGAATATCAACTTTGAATTTTGCTAATCCTTTTGTCGCACCATAAACTGTATTAGGAATATCATGTAACTTAAGATCTAAGAATATCTTATGTCCTAATTCTTTAATTTTTTCAATAACAACAGGTCCATTTTGTAGGTATAATTCCATCCCTACTTTTACAAATAATTTTTCTTCACCAAACTTTTCTAAAAAACTTAATGTATCTTCCAAAGTTGGAAAATCTAACGCTATTATTACATCTTTATTCATAATATTTCTCCTTTTTATTTATATGCACGACCACGAAGTTCTAGTATATGTTCTACACCTAGTTCATCAAGGGCCTCTTCTAACTTACCGATAATTTTTGGACAAGCATATGGATCTGCAAAATTCGCTGTACCTACTGCTACCGCACTCGCTCCAGCTGAGATAAAGTCGATCACATCCCACTCATCCATAATTCCTCCCATACCTATAATAGGAATGTTTACAACTTGGCTCACCTGATAAACCATTCTTATAGCTACAGGTTTAACCGCAGGCCCTGATAATCCTCCAGTTACATTCGCTATAATTGGTTTTCCAGTCTTTTTATCTAGCCTTACACCTACTAAAGTATTTATCATTGTAATACCATCAGCTCCACCTTCTTCGACAGCTTTTGCCATGGCTACAATATTAGTAACATTAGGTGAAAGTTTCACATAAACAGGTACACTAGATACTTCTTTAACTTTTCTAGTTAAGTTTTTGGCTGTTTCTGGATCCGTTCCAAATTGAATCCCACCATGTTTTACATTAGGACAAGATATATTTAACTCTAATGCATGAACATTCGGTGCTTTACTTATATGCTCTGCTACATAGACATAATCATCTATTTCACTTCCTGCCACATTAGCAATAATAGGAACATCATACTTTTCTAATTCTTTAAGTTTTGTTTCCATTATTTCATGAACTCCTGGATTTTGTAATCCTATGGCATTTAGCATCCCACTAGAAGTTTCAGCAACGCGTGGTGTAGGATTTCCAAAACGCGGCTCTTTAGTAGCTGCCTTAATCATAATCGCACCAAGCTTACTTAAATCATAAAAATTAGCATATTCTAAACCAAATGCAAAGCACCCTGATGCAGGCATTACAGGATTCTTTAAATCTAATCCTGGTAATTTTACTCGTAATCTTTCGCTCATAAATTCCTCCTATAATGCTATTTCTTTCGAATCGTATACAGGTCCATCATAACATACACGTGAGATTGAACCATCGATTTTTTCACAAACACATGCATAGCATGCACCTACTCCACAAGCCATTCTTTCTTCTAAAGAAATATAGCCCATCTTTTCTTCATCCATCTTAGTTAATGCTTTTAACATAGCAAATGGACCACAACTATAATACTTATCATAGTCAACTTCATAATTTTTTATAACATCAGTAACAAAACCTTTTTCTCCATAACTTCCATCAGCTGTAGCAACATAAGTTGTACCAAGCTCTGCAAATTTTTCTTCATAAAACACATCTTTCACATTATTAAAACCTAAAATATGTACAGTGTTTACCCCTTGTTTTCTAAATTGCTTTGCTAATTCATATAATGGTGGAACTCCAATTCCTCCACCTACTAGCAATGCAGTTTGCCCTTCTTCTAGCGTATAAACATCATATCCTTTTCCTAATGGTCCTAATACGTCTACTAAATTACCTGCTTCTAATTCTGAGATCTTTTTAGTACCTGCTCCATCTGCTCTGTAGACCATCACAAATGTATTTTTTTCTTTATTAATTTCACAAATTGAAATTGGTCTTCTTAATAAAAACTCATAGCTGTTACTTACTTTAATATTTACGAATTGTCCTGGTGTATTCATTTCTTTAACTACATCTCCTTGTAGTTCGATTCTAAATATTTTATCTGCTACTTGTTCATTACTGATTACTGTTGCTAAATAAGTATCCATCCAAATGCTCCTTCTGTAAGAAGAAGGGAAAAAATTTCCCCTTCTTCATCATTTTTTTTATAGTGGTAATATATCAAATGAGATTGATTCTAGTACTTTTAGTAGCGCATCTGCTGTATCTAATGATGTTAAACATACAACCTCTTGTTCACTCGCTACACGGCGAATCTTGAATCCGTCTTTTGTTACATCTTTATCTTTTGAAGTAGTATTTACTACTACATCCACATCTCCATTATATATAGCATCAAGTACACTGTAATCACTTTGATTAATTTTTCCTACTGGAGTAACTCTTAATCCGTGTTCATCTAGGTACTTAGCTGTTCCTTCTGTAGCTAATAAGTTGTATCCTAAGTCGAAGAATCGTTTTGCTATATTTAATGCTTCTTCTTTATCATCATCACTAATTGTGAATAAGATATTTCCTTGATCACTTACCTTGATTCCTGCTGCAAGAAGTCCTTTGTAAAGTGATTTTTCTAGAGTTCTATCACTTCCCATTACTTCTCCAGTTGATTTCATCTCAGGTCCAAGAGTAGTATCGACATCTTTTAGTTTTTGGAAACTAAATACCGGTACTTTAGTGTACACATTCTGTGCTTCTGGTAATAATCCTGTTTCATATCCTTTAGATTTTAGAGTTTCTCCAATGATAGCTCCAGCAGCAAGTTTCGCCATTGGAACTCCTGTGATTTTACTTAAGAATGGTACAGTTCTTGAGCTTCGTGGATTAACTTCTAGTACGAATACTTCACCTTTACTTATTACATATTGAATATTTAATAATCCAACTATATTTAATCCTTTTGCTAATTTAATTGTATATTCTATTAACTTAGCTTTTTCACCTTCTGTCAGTGTTTGAGGTGGATATACTGCTATTGAGTCACCTGAGTGAACCCCTGCTCTTTCGATATGCTCCATAATACCTGGAATAATTACTGTTTCTCCATCACTGATAGCATCTACTTCTATCTCACGACCTACTAAATATCTGTCAGTTAATACTGGGTGTTCTGGTGTAAGTTTTACAGCTGTCTTCATATAACGACGTAATTCAGATTCCTCATATACTATTTCCATAGCTCGTCCACCTAGTACGTATGATGGTCTTACTAATACAGGGTATCCAATTTCTTCTGCATTTTTAACTGCTGTTTCTACATCAAATGCAGTTTTTCCAAGTGGTTGTGGAATGTCTAGTTTATGTAATAATTCTTCAAATTTATCTCTATCTTCTGCGTTATCGATTTCTTCTAAAGCAGTACCTAGAATTTTCACACCATGTTTTTCTAATTTAGCTGCTAGGTTAATCGCTGTTTGTCCACCGAATTGCACTACAACTCCTAATGGATTTTCATGATTAATTATCGCCATCACATCTTCTTCAGTTAATGGTTCGAAGTACAGTTTATCAGAGATTGTAAAGTCTGTAGAAACTGTTTCTGGGTTGTTATTAACAATGATTGCCTCATAACCTGCATCTTTAATCGCCATTACTGCATGAACCGTAGCATAGTCGAACTCTACACCTTGTCCGATTCTAATAGGACCAGATCCTAGTACAACAATTTTTTTCTTATCGCTAACGATTGATTCTTCCTCTTGTTCATAACTTGAGTAGAAGTATGGTGTTTCTGAAACGAACTCAGCTGCACATGTATCAACCATTTTGAATACTGGAGTTATTTTATTTTCTTGACGAAGGTTATAGATATCATCTTCTGTCATTCCCCATCTGTGGGCAATTACCTTATCCGAGAATCCATATTTTTTAGCATATTCTAGTAAATCTACATTTCCAACATTGTCTTTTAACTCATGTTCGATATCAATGATATTTTGCATTTTCTCTAGGAAGAACATGTCAATTTTTGTAATATCGTGAATATCTTTTGTGCTTTGTCCGCGTCTTAAAGCTTCTCCAATAAAGAATAATCTTTCATCTCCAGCTTGTTTAATCTTGTCAATAATTTCTTCTAATGTGAAATCATCTCCATTAGGTAGTCCTAGATGGTGTACTCCATATTCTAATGAACGGATAGCTTTTAGTAAACTTTCTTCATAAGTTCTACCCATCGCCATTACTTCACCAGTGGCTTTCATTTGCGTTCCTAGTTTTCTATCTGCATTTTCAAATTTATCAAATGGGAAACGTGGAATTTTACTTACTACATAGTCAAGCGTTGGTTCGAAACAAGCATATGAGTTTTGTGTAACTGGGTTTATAATTTCATCAAGAGTTAATCCTACAGCAATTTTCGCTGCAATTTTCGCAATCGGATATCCTGTAGCTTTTGATGCTAAAGCTGATGAACGTGATACCCTTGGGTTAACTTCGATAATATAGTATTTGAATGAATTTGGATCAAGTGCAAGTTGTACGTTACATCCACCTTCAATTTTTAAAGCTCTAATAATTTTTAATGATACATTACGTAGCATGTGATATTCTCTATCTGTTAATGTTTGAGAAGGTGCTACTACTACTGAGTCTCCCGTGTGAATCCCAACAGGGTCAATGTTTTCCATGTTACATACAACAATCGCTGTATCATTAGAGTCACGCATTACTTCGTATTCAATTTCTTTAAATCCTGCGATAGATTTTTCTAATAAACATTGAGTAACTGGTGAATAGTGTAATCCACTACTTACGATTTCTTCTAAATCTTTCTCATCGTAACAGATACCACCACCTGTTCCTCCCATAGTGAAGGCAGGACGAACGATTACTGGATAACCTATTTCAGCAACGAAATCCCTAGCTTCGTCTAAATTTGTAATAATTGCTGATTCTGGAACTGGTTCGTTTAGTTCATTCATTAAGTTACGGAATAATTCTCTATCCTCTGCTTGTTCGATTGAACTTAATTTCGTTCCTAGTAATTCAACTCCGTATTTATCTAAGATTCCACTTTTGTGCAGCTCTACCGCAAGGTTAAGCCCCACTTGTCCTCCTAATGTTGGAAGTAATGCATCAGGTCTTTCTTTTCTGATAATTTTACTTACAAACTCAAGAGTTAAGGGTTCCATATAAACTTTATCTGCAATTTCTTTATCAGTCATTATTGTCGCTGGGTTAGAGTTAACTAAGATAACTTCATACCCTTCTTCTCTTAAAGACAGACACGCTTGAGTCCCAGCATAGTCAAACTCTGCTGCTTGACCTATTGTAATTGGTCCAGATCCTATTACTAGTATTGTTTTTATATCATTACGTTTTGGCATTTTTATTCTCCTTAATTTTGCATCGATACTCTATAATTTCTCAGGTTATTTCCTATTTGTTTTCTTTAAATTCTCTCATATAATCTATAAACTGATCGAATAAGTAGTTAGGATCGTGTGGTCCTGGTGATGCTTCTGGGTGATATTGTACTGAAAATACTGGGTATTTTTTGTGACGTACCCCTTCACATGTTTTATCATTTACTGATAAGTGTGTAAGCTCTAAATCTGTATCTTTTAATGATTCGATATCAACACTGAAACCATGGTTTTGTGAAGTAATATCAACTTTTCCAGTTATTAAGTTTTTAACTGGGTGGTTAGCTCCACGGTGACCAAATTTAAGTTTGTATGTTTTCGCTCCTGATGCTAATGCAATAAGTTGGTGTCCCATACAAATTCCAAAAACTGGTATTTTCGGCATAACTTCTTTAAGCATCTCAATTGTTTCTGGTACATCTTCTGGATCTCCAGGTCCATTACTTAACATAATTCCATCTGGATTAAGTCTGAAAATTTCTGCAGCTGTTACATTATGAGGAACTACAACGATATCACAATTACGTTCATTTAATTCTCTAAGTATTCCTGATTTCATACCGAAGTCTACTAGTACTACTCTATATCCATTTCCTGAAGATAAGAAAGCTTTTTGAGTTGAAACTTGTTCAATTTGGTTCGTTGGTAAGTCAGTTTTTCTAAGATTTTCTAATTGTTCTTCCGGATCCATGCAAAGGTCAGTAATTATTCCTTTGATTGTACCGTGTTCTCTTATTTTTCTTGTTAAACTACGTGTATCAATTCCTGAAATCCCTGGAATGTTAAGCTCTTTTAATACCTCATCTAAACTGTATTCTGTTCTAAAGTTAGAAGGTTTTTTACAAACTTCCCTAACGATAAGTCCTTTAATACTAGGATTAATTGTTTCAAAGTCATCTCTGTTGATTCCGTAGTTTCCGATTAATGGATAAGTGAATGTTACTATTTGTCCATTGTATGATGGATCAGAAAGTGTTTCTTGATAACCCGTCATACCTGTGTTAAATACTACCTCTCCTGCTAGTGCTTTGTTAGCACCGAATCCATATCCTTTATATACTGTTCCATCTTCTAAAATTAGTTGTCTATCGTAACTGTACATCTTTGTTCTCTCTTTCTAAGTTTTTTATTTTTTAAACTTCAAATACTTCACTATCTTTGTATGCAACTTGACCTTCACATAGTGTTAATACTGGTATTCCATAAATTTCTTCTCCTACGTACGGTGTATTTCTACCTTTAGATAAGAATTTTTCTGGATCAATTTTCAGTGATTTTTCTAAGTCAATTACTACTAAATCTGCAAAACCACCTTCTTCTAAACGTCCATATGGTAAATCGAAAGTATCTGCGACTTTTTCAGTCATCAATTTAACTAGTAAGTCTAGTGAGAATACTCCTGTTTTTACAAACTTCGTATAAAGTTGGCTGAATGCTGTTTCACTTCCAACAATTCCAAATGCAGCTTTTCTCATCGATAAGTCTTTCTCATGAGTAGCATGTGGAGCGTGGTCTGTTGCTATTACATCAATTGTTCCATCTAATAAACCTGCGATAAGTGCATTTCTATCTTCACGTGCTCTTAGCGGTGGATTCATCTTCCACATTCCGTTATCTTCTGGGATATCCATTTCATCACTTATTAGGTGGTGAGGACACACTTCACAAGTTACTTTAATTCCTGCTGCCTTCGCTTCTCTTACTACCCTAACTGATTCTTTAGTAGATACGTGACAAACGTGATAATGACATCCTGCTGCTTCGGCTAAAAGAACATCACGTGCAATCTGAACACTTTCACATACAGAAGGAATTCCTGGCAAGTCTAATTCACGACTTCTACGTCCACAGTGCATACATCCACCGCGGATTAATGAGTTATCTTCACAGTGAGCTACGATTGCTTTATTTAATTTAGCAGCAACCATCATTGATTCATACATCATGTTAGCATCCTGTACTCCTCTACCGTCATCACTAAAGGCAAACACATGCTCAGCTAATTCTTCAAAATCAGCATATTCTTTTCCTTCTTCACCTTTTGTTATAGCTCCAAATGGTATAGCTCTAATTACTGAATCACGTTCGATAATATCTAGTTGTAATTTTAGGTTCTCATAGTTATCTGGTACTGGATTTAAATTTGGCATTGGCATTGCTGTAGTAAATCCACCACGAGCTGCTGCTCTTGAAGCATGATAAATGTTTTCTTTGTATTCAAATCCTGGTTCTCTCCAGTGTACGTGAACATCTATAAATCCTGGTGAAATAAATTTCCCTTCTAAGTCTAGTACCTTAGCTCCACTTTCTTCGATGTTCTCAGAGATTTTTACGATTTTTTTATCTTCAACTAAAATATCTCTTTCTACCAATACACCATTTTCTAAAATTTTACCGTTTTTTAAAAGTAACATATGCTTCTCCTCTTTATAAGTTATTATCTTTAATTATTTTTTCTATCATTGCCTGTCTCATGAACATTCCGTTTTTCATCTGTTCAAAGATTACTGATTTAGGTGCTTCCACTAGTTTCGAAGCTATTTCCATATCTCTATTAACAGGTGCTGGATGCATCACTATTGCAGATTCTTTTAATCTTTCATAGCGCTCTTTAGTTAATCCAAAGTTATTATGGTATTCATCTTTACTTAGTCCCATCTTAGAATCATGTCTTTCATGTTGAACTCTTAGCAACATACAAACATCAACTTCTCCAACTACTTTATCAAAGTCTACTACTTCTCCAAGTGTCTCGTCTTTGAAAATATCTGGACAAACAAATCTTACTCTTGCTCCTAATCTCGTGAGCATATTGTAATTACTTCTTGCTACTCGAGAATTTTTAATATCTCCTGCAATGATTACATTAAGATTTTCAAACGTTCCGAACTTCTCGTACATTGTCATTAAATCAAGCAAACATTGACTTGGGTGTTCTCCACTACCATCTCCTCCGCTTAAAATCGGAATATTTAAGTTAGTCAGTTCATTGTAGTACGCGTCTTGGCCATGTCTAATAACCAACATGTTGCACCCTAACATTTCTAACGTTTTACAAGTATCGTATAATGTTTCGCCTTTATTTACTGATGATGTTGCAGCCTCGAAGTTTATAACATTTAATCTATGTTTGTGCTCAGCTACCTCAAAACTATGTTTCGTTCTAGTTGAGTTTTCAAAGAATAAGTTCGCTACATATAAGTCTTCTCTTGGCTCTACTTGCTTACCATTTTTCAACTCTAAAGCTCTTTCTATCAGTTGATAAACTTCTTCATTTGTTAAATCCGACATTTTTACTATATTTCTCATAGTACTTCCTCCATTTTGTATAAAAAAATACCTTGTATCCAGCTGGCTACAAGGTATGACTGTTCATCAACTATTAAATTCAAGTTATTATCTGGGCATAGTTATACCTAAATATAGCTATACTCAAATAAAGTATAAACTTTAAATTCAATCCCTTGTTAGCCTCTCTGGACTACCTTAAAAAGATTTTATATTTAAATTAATAATATTTCTTCAACATCATCTACTTCATTTAAATGAACTTTTACATTTTCTTTTCTTGAAGTAGGAATATTTTTTCCAATATGATCTGCTCTAATTGGCAGCTCTCTATGTCCTCTGTCTACAAGAATCGCAAGACGAATTGCTTTTGGACGGCTAGCATCCATAATAGCATCTATCGCTGCTCTTACGGTTCTTCCTGTATAAAGAACATCATCTACAATAATTACAACTTTGTTTGTCAAATCAAGTTTAAAACGTGAAACTTTTATTTCAGGTTCTTCACTTATTTTTTCTAAATCATCACGATAAAATTTTATATCAAGTGTTTCTACTGGAATATTAGTATTTTCAATTTCTTTGATTTTTTGTTTCAATCTTTTGGCGATATGAATCCCTCTAGTTTGAATACCTACTAAAACTATATCATCTAATTTATTTTGTTCGATAATTTCATTAGCAATTCTAGTAATCATTCTTGAAATCATTGTTTCGTCGAAAAGAATTCGTTTTTTCATACTTCACCTCAAAAAAATAGCCTACTCTATTGAGCAGGACAGCATAAATAAACTTGGTTTTCCAATTAATAAATCTTTGCTGACCTCTCTGGATCACATTAAAGATGTGTTATTCAAATTATCAATATTATATACCATAATAAGAGATTTGTCAAATGCATAATGGATTATTAGAGCTAACAAATATCCCTGTAAATTCCTATAGTAAATTCCAGTTCAAATAAAAATAAGGAGTGACTCAAAAATCGTAATTTCGGAGAAAACAATTTTTAGAGTCACGCCAGCAAAATCTGTTATGAATCTTAAAAGCCTTTATAAAAGATAGTTGACATCAATAAGCGTATTTATACGTTCTATTATAAATTTTTTTTATTTTAAAGTTTTGAATTAAATTCTTTATGTTTCACCTAATTATAGCGTACTTTTAGGTGATTATTAGAAATTTAGGTGATTACTTATATTCTTTGCTTTTTTAACCGCTTAGGCAAATCCTCATCCTTTAATTTTAGTATTTTCCCTCAAGTTATCACTATTTTAAGGAGTTATTACTTCTTCACATAGAAAGTTGCTCTTCCTCTACCATGTCTTTCAATGTATCCTTCCTCAGTCAATTGCTTAAGCATATTTTCAATTGTAGCTTTACCTACACTTGGAACTAATTCCATCATATCGCTTTTAGTAAATTTACCTAATTTACTATCAACTGCATTTCTCACAAGCTCAATTGTAGGAACCTTTTCATCTACATAATCAACTCTCTCTTCAAAATCAATATACGCAGCTAATATCGTTCTGAGAATATATTTTATAAATGGTACAGAATCTTCTCTGTTTTCATGCCAACCTATCCCACTTTTTTCTAAAGCAACATAATAACTGTCTTTACTTTTTTCTATCTTACTTTCTAAACTAATATATTTCCCAATTACATATCCTTGTCTATAAAGTAAAAGAGTTGTTAATAAACGACTCATCCTTCCATTTCCATCATTGAAAGGATGAATACAAAGAAAATCATGGATAAAAATTGGAATTAAAAGTAATGAATTTACTTCATTCTTATCAAAAGCCCTGTTCAATTCATCGCAGATTTGCTCAATTGCACCTGGAGTTTCATATGGGGATAAAGGCTTAAACTTTTCAATAACATTACCATTTATATCTTTTTCTATAATAGAATTTTGTGTGTTTTTGTATCGACCACCGATTCCTTTTTCACTATACTTATATAAATGTCTATGAAGTTGCAAAATATAATTACTGTTAATTGGAATATACTCATAACTTTCATGAATTATATTTAATACATCTCTATACCCAAGAATTTCTTCCTCATCCCTATTTCTAGGAGTTGTTTTTTGATTCACCAACTCTTTTATTCTAACTGCTGTAGTAACAATTCCTTCTATTCTATTAGAATCCTCTACACTTTGAATTTTAGCAATCTCTACTAATTTATCTAAAACAGCAGGTTTACGTGTCAAAAAAAGTTCTTGTTTTCCCCTATGTTCATGAATTTGTGAAAGAAGATTTATGATCTCACTATCCCACTTATTACTTTCTAAATTTTCATAATTAAATATTCTCATTCGCCTATCTCCTTTTTATTTCGCCTAATTATAGCATACTTTTAGGCGATTGTTAAGGACTTAGGCGATTATTTATGTCCTTTGCTTTGTACTTTTGAATTAGTCCTGTCAATAACTATTCTAATTAGTAACTAATCAACGGCTTATTTACTAAATTTATTCATCCTTATCCTTTTCTTTCCATCTTGCACTTGCAACTGCAGCCGAGACAAAACCTAATATTAAGAATGCAGCTATAACAATTTTTATCATAATTTTTTCTCCTAAATGTATTATTAACTTCTAATTTACTCAAATTTTAAAACTTCTTTATTCGTGATGTTAATAACCTTAGTTGCAACATTATCGATAAATTCCATATCATGACTTACCATAATTAGTATACCAGGATATTTCTTTAATATCTTCTCTATCGCTTCTATCGCAACAACATCTAAGAAGTTAGTTATCTCATCTAATAACAGTACATCTGTTTTTCTAAAAAGTAAACTTACGAAATAAAGTTTAACTTTCTCCCCTTTACTTAAAACTGAAGTCTTCTTATTGATATCATCACCTCTAAAATTTAGTAAAGCTAGTATATTTCTAAGTTCTATATCATCTAGTGTAGTAGATTCTTTCACAAATTCAAACAATGTTTTTTCTTCTTTAAAAATATCGAAGTTATTTTGTTCAAAATACGCTACTTGCAAAGAACAAGGAATAGACTTTTTTACATATTTTAGAAAAGTAGTTTTCCCAGAACCATTTTTTCCTTTAATTAAAATCTTATCTCCACTAGCAAAAGTAAAACCAGGTGATTTCCAAAGAATTTTATCATCTATTTCACAGCTTTTCGCATCAATACAAAAACTCTTGTTATGAGTTTCCTTAAATATCTCTAAGAATTCAATATCATACTTATCTTTTAACGGCTTAGGTTTAATATTAGCCTGCAACTTATCTTCTTGTCTTGATATTTTTTTCTGTAATCTCTTTTCGTTTTTTGAAATTTTATTTTTTACACTTATAATTCTATAATCTGATCCACTCATATTCTTTGGCTTCCCAGATTTTTTCCCCTGTTCCTCCTTCATCTCTTGGATGCTTTTCTTTATCTTCTTAGTCTCTTTATTGTACTTTTGTAGTTCAGCTTCATACTCAGTAGTTTCAATTTCTTCTTGAAACTTGTACTCATGATAATTCCCATTAAATTCTCTCACAGTATTATTTTCAATTATCCATAACTTAGTACAAACATTATTTAGAAAATTTCTATCATGACTTGCTATACAAAAAGTCGCTGGAGTTCTTTTTATAAGATTAGCTATTTTATTAGCATTATTATAATCTAAGTAAGTCGATGGTTCATCTAGTAAATATAGCTCCACATTCGACAATAAACTACCTCTAATCTTGTTTACAACAACTTCTCCTCCACTTTTTTTAAGAAGAGAATTTTCTCCAAATTCTAAAAACTCTGATGAAGTATTATTCTTGTCTTTAACTAAATCATCAATATATTTTAACAGGGTTGTCTTCCCTGAACCATTTTTCCCTATTAAACCAATAACATCACCAGTATTTATACTCAATTTGTCTAATTTAAATAATATCTTCCCTTGTTTTTCAAACTCTATATTTTTAATGTTTAATATTTGCATACATTAACTCCTTTTTAACAAAATCTCTCTATTAATCTAATGTATCCATGCTCCCACCCCCGAATTGAGTTTTACTAGTGTCTATTTACCCATATTATATCAAAAATAAAAAACAATTGAAAACATTTTCTTTAATAATTCTCTATTTATTAAAATATTTATGCTATAATTGTATTTATAATTAAAAAAAGTAATCTGGAGGTTTTTATGATTGAACAAATTATACAAAATGAACTTGAAAAATTTTATCCAGAAATGATTGAACTTCGTCGATATATGCATATGCATCCTGAAGTTTCATTTAATGAAATAAATACAGCGAGATTCATTAAAGAATATTTAGAAAAAATTGGTATTACTGATATTAAAACAAACGTCGGGTTAAATGGTGTAGTTGCAAGAATTAAAGGACAAGATTCTTCAAAAACAATCGCTTTTCGAGCAGACTTTGACGCTCTACCTATTAATGATGCAAAGGATACTCCTTACAAATCTACTATTCCTAATGCAATGCATGCTTGTGGACATGATGGACACACTACAGCATTACTTGCAACGTGTAAGGTTCTAATGGATCATCAAGAAAATCTTCCACACGATGTTGTTGCAGTTTTCCAATACGGTGAAGAACAAGCTCCAGGTGGAGCAAAACCTATGATAGATGCTGGTTGCTTACAAGGTGTTGATGCAATATTTGGAGCTCATCTTTGGACACCACTTCCACTCGGAACATTAGGATATAGTTATAGTGAGCTGTGTGCGGCTGCCGATAGATTCGAAGTAATAATCAACACTAAGGAAAATGCAAATATTATTGCTGCTGAATTTGTTAGTATGACTCAACAAATAGTTTCACGATTTTCTAAGCCAAGAGAAACACTAGTTATCACTTTGGGAAAACTTGAAAGTTCTGTTAAAGAAGCAAGTATCACTGGAACTATTAGACATTTCAATAAAGAACTTCATAAAATGGTACTGGCTAAACTTCAAAACCTATGCAAAGCTCTAGAAAATGAGTATTCTGAAACTAATATAGAGTTTATATATTACGGTGGCTATCCACCTCTTATTAATCATAATAAAGGAACAGTAGAAATACAAAAAGCAACTTCTAAGATTCTTCCTGAAATTAAACAAGTGGAAATTGAACCGTTAATGATCGGTGAAGATTTTGCTTATTACGTTGAAGAAGTACCTGGTGCTTTTTTCCTAATTGGTGCCGGTAATTCTACATTCGCTAAGTATCCACACCATCATCCAAATTTTGATTTTGAAGAAGAAGTTATGAAACAAACAGCTTCAATATTCCTAACACTAGCATTTGATTCCGCTAATGTAATAAAAAATCTTAAGGAGGAACAATAGATATGCATACATATTTAGTTAATATTTTTGGTAAAGGTGGACACGGAGCTGAACCTCATGAAGCCATAGATACAACAGTTATCACTGGTGAATTTGTTAGAAAAACTGCAAAATATAAAAATATAGAGATAATCTCTGTAAAAAGCGGTGCTGCTTTTAATGTAATCTCTGGTAAGGCAGAAATTAACTTAAAAACAGATAATTTAGAACAATTGAAATCAATACTAGCTTCACTGCTTATATATTACGGTGAGCAAACTAGATTTGAAATAATAGATATATAAAAAGAGAACTACGCCGAGTTCTCTTTTTACGTATTATTCAGCTTTTTTTCTTAATCTTAATGCAACTGCTGCACTAATTAATCCGATTATTGTAGTAGACTGTGATGGTGTACCTGTATTAGGTAATGTTTTAGTTTCTTTTGCAATAACTTTATTTTCTTTTGAATCTAATAATACAGGTGCTTTCACATTTTCTTTTTCATTAGATTTAAAAGTTACTGTATTTTCTTTAGGTGGCAGATTCTCTTTATGTGTATTTTCTTTAGCTATTGTACCCACTTTATGTTCTTCAATATTCTTATCAGTTGGAATCTCATATTTTGGATTTTCTGGTTGAATTAATGACTCACCTTTTTTACTTTCAGTAGGTTCAGATTTTACTACATTCTCTAATTCTTTTAATAAAATTTCCCTAACGTTAACTTTGCCTTTTTCAATCTCATCTTTAATAATTTCTTCTATCTTACTTCTGTCTACTTCATACTTAGTGACTTTATTATCTATATTAAAATATGCTTTCTTAGCTGCTTTTAATTTCTCAGAAGTACTAGTAATAACTTCAAAATTAAGTTTATCAGTTTCTTTAAAGTCTTTTCTGTTAAGTTCAATTAACCACTCAAATACAGCTCTACCTTGTTTAGATATTACATCTATTGTTTGAACTGAAGTTGGAGCAATAACCTTACCTTGATTCAATAATTTTAACTCTGTCTGAATTTTTGTTAAATCACTTTCATTAGGATTAAGTACTGTTTCAGTAAGTTTATATACTAATTTTTCTGGAGTTTTAGCAATTAATTTATGTCCTAATTCGAAATCAAATTTTTTAATCACATCTTTCGATACATTCTCAAACACTTTATTTAATTCATCTATATTATCTGACATATATACTTTTTTAGTCGCTAACTTCTCTAGAAGACGCTTGACGAATTCTTTTTCTTTTTTATATTCTTCTCCAAAATTTATGAAACCAATTGGATATATATCGTACTTACCTTTAAAGCTTTCTTTCAAATGTACTGCTGCATTAGCATATCGTGCTGATTCTCCATGTTCTTTCTCATTAAATAAGTTGTCATCATCTTCTTGTTTACCAGCACCTGGAATTCCATCTGTCATGAATATTATTGATTTATTTGGTGCATTAGTTATAAAACTCTCATTAGCCACTTCTAACGCAGAATAGAAATTAGTACCAATAAATGGAATTAAGCTATCAATACCCTCAAATAACTTTTGTTTATCATTAGTCGATTCTACAACAAGACCCGCACCACCTGAAAAACCAACAAGATTAATCTTTGTATTTGAATTTTTCAGTATACTCTCTACAGTTTTCTTAGCCATCTCTTTTACTTGATCTAAGACATTAATCATACTTAAAGAAGTATCAATAACTAGACTCACTTCATTTTTAACTTCTGTATCTGTAATATCAGTTTTGTTGTTTTCTGTTAAATCTTTTAAATCTTGTACTATATATATTCCATCTTTTTCAGATATTTTATTAGTATCACCTTTTCTCTTGATATCAAAAGTAGTAGTTACATAGTCATCTCCACCATTTTTCTTAAAGATTGCACCCAAAGTATATCTACCTTCATGTAATTTATCAAGGTATTCTGGTTTAAGATTTACAATTGTACTTCCCTTACTTAGATTATAATTAGATGAATCTAATGGAACTCCATTAACTTGAGCTTCTTTAAAATCACCCAGTTCTTTTTCAATTTCAAAAACTAGACCTTCCTTAGAGCCATGCTCCCAAGCTTTTATTGGTTTCTTAGAAAATACTTTTTCATTTTCTATTTCTAACTTAGATTTTTCTTGATCATCAATTATTAAATCCCTATTATTATTTTGAGCTTCAATTCTTGATTTATTAACCATATCAAACATGTAGTCAAATCCGCGATCAATAGCTGTAATCGCAGTTTTTCCTAAAGATACATTAATATCAGCATAAGCTTTCTGTGCACTTGCAGTAACTGGATTAAGTGCTCCTAATCCTTTTCCTATTTCTAAACCTGAATTTATTCCATTCCTTAAAATATCTAATCCTTCGAATTGTTTTTTATACTTAGGAATATTATTTATCTCTTTTTCAGTCAAAAATATTTTTCTTCCCTCAACATTACCTATTTTATCAAAATGCTTCCAGACTTCATCCTTTAATACCTTAGAACTATTATTAATGACATTAGCTATAACCATATCCTTATTAATTTTTTTTCCTTCAGTAATCGCCTTTATAGCCATATCTCTTTCAAGGTCTACTGCAACACCTTTTACAAACTTTTCTGAACTAGAATCTGAATCAGATATTATTTTCTCCTTTACTGCCTCAGTAGCTACAGTTATCGCTGCTCCAGCCCCTGCTTTTAAAGCAGAACCACCTACTTTTCTAGCCAATAGATTTTTCTTATCATCATCCTTAACCTTATCCTTATTCTCATTCCATAAGTTTTTTAATAATTTTCCTGACTCATTATAAGCTTTATCTGTTACTATTTTTTTTGTTTTATCACTTATTAATGGCTGTTCATCTTCTTTTTCCTTGTGACTGACATGTGGATTTGTTGCTCCACCGCTTATATCTGCAGCTGAAGTATTACTATCAGCAGCACTAACTTCACTACCAGCACCCACAACTGCAAATAAAGCTGTGAAAAGTAATACTGACACCGCACCTTTTTTATGCTTTCTTATAGAATAATATTGTTTTTTCTCCATACATTTTCTCCTAGATAATAATAATAGTATTTTTTAAGATTATTATATAATAAAAAGAAGTATTCATTTAGAAAGATTACAAAATTGTATTATTTTGTACTAATATCATTAAATATTTCCCCAAATGTTACATATTTGGTAACTAAAATTCTGCAGTAACTAAAAAAACAACTCTTTTCAAAGTTGTCTTTCTAGTATTTCCTTCACCCTTTTTTGTAATTCTGGCACTACTTCTTCAATAAACCATGGATTTTTATTATGCCAACGGAAATTCAATGGTGAAGGGTGAACAATTGGAAAATAGCGTGGCAAGTACTGTTTATAATTATATACAGTTTCCGTTAGATTCTGTTTTTTATCATTTCCCAAGTAATAATCTTGTGCATATTTTCCCACGAGAACAATAAGCTCTAGATTAGGCATGAGTTCTAAAACTTTTGAATGCCATTTTTGGGCAAAGTTTTTTCGAGGTGGTAAATCCCCACTCTTACCTTTACCTGGATAATAGAAATCCATTGGAACTACACCTATTAAACCAGATTTATAAAATATTTCATCATCTATTCCCATCCACTCACGAAGTTTAACCCCACTTTTATCATTGAAGAAAATCTTACTTTCTTGAGCTTTAATACCAGGAGCTTGACCTATGATTAATATTTTAGCTGTGCTTGGCGTAGAAAATAACGGTTCTATTCCTTCATCAGTATATTTCTTATTATCACTATCAGCCATTATTTCTTGTTTCAATTGTTCAAAACTATCCATTTTAATTTCCCCTAGAAATTATTTTCTAACTAATTCTACTACTGCTTCAACCGCTGCTGTTCCTGGGAACATGTCTACTGGTTGAATACGTCTAATTTTATATTTTCTTGTTAAAACTTTTAAGTCACGTGCTAATGTAGATGGATTACAACTTACATAGACAATCTTCTTAGCATCAACAGCTAATAAGTTCTTAGCTAGCGGTCCAAGACCTACACGTGGTGGGTCTACTATTGCAACATCGAAGTTGATTCCTTTTTTCTTCCAACGTGGAACTATTTTATTAGCATCTCCTGCAACATAAGTACAGTTTGTTAAGTTGTTTAGTTTCACATTGTCATTAGCATCTTCAATCGCAGCTGGAATAATATCTACACCATATACTTCTTTACAGTTACGGCTAACATATTGTCCAATTGTTCCAACTCCACAAAACGCATCTAATACAACATCTGTTTCTTTCAGTGCAGCGAATTCTACTACTTTATCATAAAGTTTTTTAGTTGCCGGCGGATTTAATTGGAAGAAAGATTTAGCTGAAAGTTCATATTTTATATCCCCTATTTTTTCAATAATATAGTCTGAACCATATAATGTAACA
Source organism: Gemella haemolysans (assembly GCF_001553035.1). Classification (GTDB taxonomy): domain Bacteria; phylum Bacillota; class Bacilli; order Staphylococcales; family Gemellaceae; genus Gemella; species Gemella haemolysans_B. Next base: position 33,746 of record NZ_KQ959957.1, on the reverse strand, counting down.
CTTTCTGTTCCCATTACCAGGTGATCTTTATCATTAGTGATATTTAGTATGATACTTTTAACAATTCTTTCACGTTTAAGTTCATTAACGACCTTATCCATATTTTTAATCTTATCAGTATTCGCTACAAATGTTACTTGAACATCTCCATTATAGAATGAAGTTCTTGTAGCAATATATTTAACACCGTAATTCTTTTTGTTTGTAGAAATCTCTACTTTATATTTTCCTAGTAATTTCTTAGCTAAGTTTGTTATTTTATTACCATTCTCATGTAATGCTAAATCTTCATTAATTTCAACTAAATCATTAGAACCTTCTTTATATAGACCAGCAATAACTCGTCCATTTCTAACAGCTAGTGGAAATTGGTTTTTATTACGATACCCCTCTGTTACGGGACTCGCTAATGTTTTTAAAACTAATTTATCAGGTTTTGGTAGTCTATAATACTTATCAAATGCATCTAATAAAATTGTGCGTTTATATTCTAATTGTTTTTCATAGCTAACATGAGCTAAACCGTATGCTCCACTTTCAGCATACTCTCGTTTAATTTCAACTCTGTGTGGACTTGGTTCTTTTACTTTAACAAGTTTCCCAATAATGTATTTTGGCGTTTCCTCAACTATTTCACAAACAATCACCTCATCAGGTAAAGCACCTTTTACAAAAGTAATTTTCTTTTTATAATATCCTATCCCCTCACCATTAATACCAATTTTTTTTATTGTAAGTAAGACGTTTAATCTTTTTTTGTTTTTATTTTTCATCGTGTCCTCATTCATAAAGATAAGCTGAGTAAAAGCAAAACACTCCCACTTCAGCTTATCCAATTCTACTATTATTTTATAGTTTTAATTTCGTTATCTAATTCTTCTACTAATGCAATTAATCTGTCAATTTGAGTTAAATCAACTTTTTCAGGTTCAATATTTTCTAACTCGCTTGCAAAATCTTCAAATTTTGTTTTTAATTCTTCTAAAATATTATTAGGCATAACATTCTCCTTTTTTGTTCTCTATTCCATTATAATATAAATTCATAAAAATTCAACTCATAACACAAAAATTAATAAATTATTTTATGCGTTTAGAGTTTAATATATGACCAAAAATAATCTATTTTTTATTTTAGTGCTAATTTAATTCTAAACGTTTCAGAAAGTCTACCAATTATGTAAATATTATTAATAGACATTTATTATGTTTTAAGGTACTATTAAGTTAGGAGTGTTATATTATGAATCATATAAATTTACAATTATCAAATATTAATATTTCTAGTATTTTTTATTATATAACGTCTATTTTTAATGATATAAATTTTGATATTGTGCTAACAATTTTCTTAATTATTAATACTTTATTGGCATTCTCAATAGTATTTTTAGAATATCAGACAACAACATCATCTTGGGCTTGGATTTTAGTATTATTTTTAATACCCTATCTAGGTTTTATTTTATACTTAATATTCGGTAGACCTATATATAGAGAGAAAATCTTCCCTTGTTCAGACGATGAAAAAGTAAGATATCAACAAAACTTATTAAAAAGAACTGTCCCTTATGAAATTACAATAAATGAACATGTAATTCATAAACATAGGAATTTAATCGAACTAAATTTTGAAACTGATAAATCGTTCTTGTCTAAAAACAATAAAATAAAAATTATTACAGATGGAAAAGAAAAATTTAGATTACTTTTTGAGGACATAAGAAATGCCAAAAGTTATATACATATACAGTATTATATTTTAAAGAAGGATGGTATTGGAAAACAGCTTTTCAGTCTCTTAGAACAAAAACTTTTAGAAGGTGTCGATGTATACATTCTTTATGATGATATTGGTTCAAGAAAACTGAGTATTTCTTCATTGAGGCAACTAACTAAAAACAATGCTAAAATAAAAAGATTCTTCAAATCTAAGTTTCCACTTATTAATTTCCGTATGAACTATAGAAACCACCGCAAAATAGTTACAATCGATGGTAATATCGGTTATACGGGTGGATTCAATGTTGGTGATGAATACTTAGGCTTAGATAAGAAATTTGGTTATTGGCGAGATACTCACCTTAGAATCGAAGGAGAAGCGGTAGGTGCTTTAGAATATCGTTTTATAGATGATTGGAATTCACAGACAACTAAAAAAACCGATCAACTTAAATTAACAGCTGAGCACGTTGCTACAGCAGTGGATAACTATCTACCTATTCAGTTAGTTTCTAGTGGTCCTGATAATAAGCTTCAAAAAATTAAATATAGTTATCTATATATGATTTCAAAAGCAAAAAAATATATCTATATCCAATCACCCTACTTCATTCCCGATGAGAGTGTTATGGATGCATTAAAGATGGCAATATTATCTGGAATTGATGTTAGAATTATGGTACCTAATAAACCTGACCACATTTTCGTTTATTGGGCTACATACTCATTTATTGGTGAGCTTGCAGAATTAGGTGCGAAAACTTATATCTACGAAAATGGATTTATTCATACTAAAATGATTATTATCGACGATGAAGTATCTAGTCTAGGTAGTGCAAACTTCGATTATAGAAGTTTCAAACTTAACTTTGAACTAAATGCATTTATGTATGACGATAAAACCACAAAAGAGTTTAGAAACATATTCTTAAATGATATAGAAAAATCTACCCTGATATCATTTTCTAAGTATCAACAAAGAAGTTTACTAATAAAAATTAAAGAAGCGTTCGCAAGACTGATATCACCGATTCTTTAGTTGTTTTATATTAAAAAATATGATATATTAATACATATGTATAATACATAGGAGGACAAATTTTAATGAAAAAGTTTAAAAAAGCTATTTTACCTATAGCATTAAGTATTTCTGTTATAGGTTTAGCAGGGTGCTCTACTGGGGGAACAAAATATATCTCTAGTAAAGCAGGAGACGTAACTGAAAAAGATATCGTAGAAAGCATTGGTGCTAGCCAACTTTCTAAAACAGCTACAAGTATGATGATTCAAAAAGTACTTTTAGACAAATATAAAAATAAAATCGATCAAAAATCAATCGATGAGCAACTTCAAAAAGCTCAAGAACAATACGGTGGTAAAGATAAATTCGAACAACTTTTAAAACAGCAAGGATTTACACTTGATAAATATAAAGATGGATTAAAAGTTAAAGCTGCTCAAACATTATTAATCAACGATTACGCTGGTACAAATGATGATAAACTTAAAGAAAGCTACGAAAAAAATAAACACCAATATCACCTAGCACACATACTTGTAAGTGTTAAAAGTGAATCAAATCCAAACGGATTAAGTGACGAAGAAGCTAAGAAAAAAGCAGAAGACGTTCTTAAAAAACTTAAAGATGGTGGGGATTTCGCAACTCTAGCAAAAGAAAACTCAAATGATACTGCAAATGCTTCAAACGGTGGAGATTTAGGTTGGTCTTCTAAAGAAGATAACTCATTTGTTAAAGAATTTAAAGATGCAGCTTATGCATTAAGTAAAGACAAAACTTCTGATGTTGTAAAAACTTCATTTGGATACCACATCATTAAAGTATTAGATGAAAAAGATTCATCATTCGATGAATTAAAACCAGCATTAGCTGAAAAAGCTGCTGAAGAAGCTGTTAAGAAAGATACTACAATCGTTAGTAAAGCTCTTAAAAAATTATTTGAAGAGTACAATGTAAAATCAAGCAACAGTGATGTTGAAGCATATATTAAATCTATGCTAGAAGGTACTGCTGCAGCTCAATAATAACAGCAATACAAATATGACTATAAGAACTCGTACTTATAGTCATATTTTTTATAAAAAATGAGTAATTCAAAAGTCATTTCTAAACGATACGACTTCTAATTACCCACTTTTAATTATTTAACTTATATCATATCTTGCACCTAAGATTTCGATAGCATTTTTTATACGATCTTTTGTCGGCGGATTAATATCATTCAATTCATATTCTATTCCTAATTCTTTATATTTGAATTTCGCCATATCATGATAAGGTAGGACTTCAACACGCTCTACACCATTTAATGTATCGATATACTCACGAAGTTTTTGTAGATAATAATCATCATCAGTCCATTTCGGTACAAGTACATGTCTTATCCACATTTTTGCACCATTATCACTTAAAAAGTTAGTAAATTGAATAATATTTTTATTTGTTCGTTTTGTTAAACGCAAGTGTTGCTCATCGTCTATATGTTTTATATCGACTAAGAATAAATCAGTTAATGAGATTAATTCTAGTACTTTTTTATTCATACTTGGTGCATTAACATAAAAACCACCACAAGTATCAACGCAAGTATTGATTCCTAATTCCTTTAATTTTCTAAAAAGCTCTAGAATGAAATCAATTTGCAGTAGCGATTCTCCACCACTTACTGTAACTCCTCCACCATCACTTGCTTCAAAAAATTCACGATACTTCACTATTTCTTTCGTTAATTGATCTACTGTCATAACTTTAGCATCTGGATTATGCATTTTCCATGTATCTGGATTATGGCAATATTTGCATCTCAGCATGCAACCTTGAAAGAATACTACATATCTAATCCCTGGTCCATCGACATTACCAAATGATTCAACTGAATGTACATTCGCTGTCAATTCTTTTTTTTCTTCTATAGCTATTCCTTCTACTTTTTCCATTTCCATATGCAATTTCCTCCTTTTGCTATTCTATAGTTATTAATATCGTATTCTGAAAATATAATTATATTAATCTAAAAAGTGGAGGCCTTTCGCCTCCACCTTCTTTTAATTATTTGCTTAATTACATGAATTGGTGCATTGTACGGCTTAATACATCACGTTGTTGCTCTGGAGTTAAGCTGATTAAACGTACTGCGTATCCTGATACACGAATTGTGAAGTTTGGATAATCTTCTGGAGATTCAATAACTTTAAGTAATGTTTCTTTATTGAATACGTTAGTATTTAAGTGATAACCACCTTTTTTGAAGTATCCATCCATCATTGCTGTTAAGTTTTTAATTTGATCTTGTTTAGTTTTACCTAATGAGCTTGGTGTGAATGCAGCAGTTAAGCTGATTCCGTCACGGCTGTATTCATATGGTAATTTAGCTACTGAGCTTAAGCAAGCTAGAGCTCCACTTTGGTCACGTCCGTTCATTGGGTTAGCACCTGGAGAGAATGGTTCTCCTGCACGACGTCCGTCTGGAGTGTTACCAGTTTTCTTACCGTATACTACGTTTGATGTAATAGTTAAGATAGAAGTTGTAGTTTCATCTGCACGGTAAGTTGGGTGTTTTTTAAGTTTAGTCATGAATGTTTTTAGTAATTCAACAGCGATTTCGTCTGCACGGTCATCGTTGTTACCGAATGTTGGGAATTCACCTTCAACTTTGTAGTCTACAGCTAATCCATTTTCATCTTCAATTGGAGTAACTTTAGCGTATTTAATTGCTGATAAACTGTCTACTGCTACTGAGAATCCAGCGATACCTGTAGCCATGAATCTTCTAACTTTAGTATCGTGTAATGCCATTTCTAAGCTTTCGTAAGAGTATTTATCGTGCATGTAGTGAATTACGTTTAATGTATTGATGTATAGTTTACATAACCATTCCATAAACACATCAAATTTAGCCCAAACTTCATCGTAGTTTAATACACCACGTAGAGATTCAGTTTTCGGTCCAACTTGCTGACCAGATAACTCATCACGTCCACCATTGATTGTGTAAAGTAATGCTTTAGCTAAGTTAGCACGAGCTCCGAAGAATTGCATATCTTTACCAGTAGTCATACCAGATACACAACATGCGATAGATTTATCACAAGTTCCTAAGAAGTCTGCAAGTAATTCATCACTTTCATATTGGATAGCACTGTGGTTAATTGAAGATTCAGAGCAGTATTCTTTGAATCCTGTTGGTAATTTAGTTGACCAAAGAATTGTTAAGTTTGGCTCTGGAGAGTTACCCATGTTATCTAATGTATGGATGAAACGGAAGTCAGTTTTAGTTACTAATGATCTTTCAGCATCTAACATTTCCCCTACGATTAATGTTGCCCAGATTGGGTCTCCTGAGAATAATTGGTTGTAGTCTGGAGTACGAGCGAATTTAACGCAACGTAATTTTAATACTAAGTGGTCAATTAATTCTTGAGCTTGAGACTCGTTAATTGTTCCATCTTGTAAATCTCTTTCGATATAGATATCTAAGAAAGTAGCAATGTTACCGATAGACATCGCAGCACCGTTTTGTTGTTTGATAGCTGCTAAGTAACCGAAGTATAACCATTGTACTGCTTCTTTAGCGTTTGTAGCTGGTTCAGAAATATCAAATCCGTAGATTTTAGCCATTTCTTTTAATTCACCTAAAGCACGAATTTGTTCGCTAACTTCTTCACGGTCACGGATAACGTGTTCAGTCATAACTCCGTCAGCACCGATTTTAGCTAAATCATCTTTTTTCCAAGCGATAAGTTGATCTACTCCGTATAAAGCAACACGACGGTAGTCCCCGATAATACGCCCGCGTCCATAAGCATCTGGAAGTCCTGTAATAACACCAGATTTTCTTACTAAACGCATCTCTGGAGTATATGCATCGAATACACCTTGGTTGTGAGTTTTACGATAGTCAGTGAAGATTTTAATAACTTCTTCGTCTACTTCGTATCCATATGCTTTACAGCTGTTAACAGCCATGTTAATACCACCGAATGTCATTAACGCACGTTTAAGTGGTTTATCAGTTTGCAACCCAACAACTTGTTCTAAATCTTTTTCAATATATCCAGGTCCGTGAGAAAGGATAGTTGAAGGAATACTAGTATCCATGTCTAATGTTCCACCAGCTAAACGCTCTTGGCGCATTAAATCATTGAATTTTTCTACTAATTTAGTAGTTGCTTCAGTTGGTCCAGCAAGGAAAGATGAGTCCCCTCTATACTCAGTGTAGTTAGATGTAATAAAGTCTACTAAATCTACCTCTGTTTGCCATTTTCCACCAACGAATGCTTTTTTTTCTGCAACTGTTGTCATATTAAGTCACTCCTTAATTTTTATTTTTTATATTATATAAAATTATTAATTATTTGTTACACTCATAGTTTACAAAGAACTCATAATTAAAACAATAATTTTTACACTCTATTTGTGTATATTTTGTGAACTACAGTATTAGTACAGGTGTTTTCATTCTTGATAATTTATTTAAAAATTTTATGAAAATTAAAATTTTAAAAATGAAAAGTTTACAGTAACAGCAATGAAAACGCAATAATTTAATGTTTCTTGATTCAAGGATATTTTTTATCCATTATATTACTGTTATTTAACTGAGTAAAAATTATGTAGCTGTTATCATTATGAATATATCAAAAAACAGTATTATTTTACGATAAAATAAATAGGTAATCGATATTTTCTATCAATTACCTATTCTAAAAATACTATTTGAATAAACTTAATAAGTCTGCATATCCTTCTTTTTCTAAATCTTCTTTCTTAATAAATCTTATAGATGCACTATTAATACAGTATCTAAGTCCACCCAACTCAGTAGGACCATCAGGAAATACATGGCCTAAGTGTGCGTCTCCTACCCTACTCCTTACTTCTATTCTTTCCACATAATGTGAATTATCTTTGTAATATTTAGTAACTTCCCTTTCTATTGGTTTAGAAAAACTCGGCCATCCACAATGAGATTTGAATTTATCTTTCGAAGAAAATAGTGGTTCACCTGTTGTTATATCTACATATATACCTTCTTCAAAACTATCCCAATACTGTCCAGTATATGGACTCTCTGTTGCACTTTCCATAGTAACTGCATATTCTAAATCAGATAATTCTTTTTTTAATTCATCTTTTGATTTTTTTTCGAATTCTTCTGGATTAATTTTAATTTCTTCACTCATTTTATTGTTCTCCTTTATAATTTATATATTCTTTTAAATTTTCTATAATATGTTTTCCATCTTTTATCCCTAAATTATACATGTGGTTTAGTTTTTCGATATCTTTCTCAAGTCTCTTTACATTAATATCTTCACTTGGCCTTATGACAAATACTTTCCCTTGCCTTTCTAACTCAAGTATCCTTTCAACCGTCTCATTATAATTCTTATATCTATTCTCTAACTTTTCAATTAGATGCGGATACTTCTTGTAAAACAACTTAAATTGTATACTTGTTGATTTTTTCTTTCTATATGTGATAGGTCTTGTTAATATAACAATTATTTTATCGTAATTTTGTTTTTCAAAGAAGTCTATCGGGATACTATTTGCTATTCCTCCATCTAGATACTTTTTTCCACCTACTTCTATTATTTCTGAAATAAATGGTAATGCAGAAGTGGCTCTTAAAGTTTCCATCTGTTTATAAGGGTCAGTTATCTTTATAAACTCCACTTCCCCATTTTCAATATTAGTTACTGTCGCATAAAAACTAGTCTTTGATTCTTTAAACGTTTTATTATCAAATACGTCAAGTTGAAAAGGAACTTTATAGTATGTAAAATCCTTATTAATCAAGTTTCCAGTTTTTATCCAACTTTTTAAACTCATATATCTTTTATCATTTATATAATTAACATTGTAACGAAGTGCTCTTTTAGGTTGCTTAGAAACATAATTCACTCCAAATAGTGTTCCTGCAGAAACTCCAACGATATCTGTAACATCTATATTATTTTCTAAGAACACATCAAGGACACCGGCTGTAAATAGCCCTCTCATTGCTCCACCTTCTAATACTAAACCTACTTTCATTCAATCACACTCCTTTTTAAATTGATATTATTATATCATCTTTTATTCATTAGTTTAAATAAATTTACTTGAGAATCAAGTTATGTTAATATTTAAAACAAATAATTATTCAATAAGAGGTACATATGAACATACTACTAATCGGCGGTAATGGCTTTGTAGGACAAGCATTAATTAAAGAATTCACAGAAAACAAAGTAAAAGTTAGTTACTTATCTAGAACCCAAAATCACTCTATTTCTAAAAATGAAGCAACATGGATACAGGGAGATATTTTTGACCTTGACAATATAATGATTAAAGAAAGCTACGATATTACCATTCATTTAATCGGAACAATTAAAAATAAAAATCTATATTCAAAGCTAAACACAGAAAGTGTAGCACAGACAATTAAATTATGTCAAAAGTACAACATCAATAAACTCGTCTACTTTTCTGCAAACGGTGGCTTCAAACAATATTTTGAAAGCAAACTTGCTGGAGAAATATTAGTAAAAGATTCAAAACTAGATTATCTAATAGTACGTCCAGGTCTTATGTATGGTAAAGATAGACTTACCTCTTATTTCAATATATTACCGATTAAATTTTTTTCAAAATTAGGTATACCATTTTTCAAAAATATTTATCCTCTTCCAGTTGAAAAAGTAGCAAAGTCAGTAGTTAAATTTATTCTCAACAATACTGATTCAACTATTATTGAAATAAAAGACATGAAATAACTATATACACCGACTTAAAGGGAGTGACTCAAAAATCGTGATTTCGAAGAAATCGATTTTGTCGAGTCATCCCCGCACAGTTTATTAGATATCTAAAAAGCTTTTATAAAGCGAATTTAGATATCAATAAACCACTGCGTCTATGAGTTATCATATACACTTTGTTAAAATTTAGGACTTTTGGATCAATCCCTTAAGTCTATTTTTTTATGACATTTGTCATATTACTTTATGACATTACCTACTAAAAGACACTCTCCTACTTTGATATAATTTAATTATCAAAGGAGAGGTGATCTAAATGTCATTAAATAATATTATAAAAGTAAAAAATATAACAAAAACAATTAAAGGGAAAAACATCTTAAATGATATTTCTTTTGAAGTGAATTCTGGTGAATGTATTGCTTTAATCGGACCAAATGGAGCTGGTAAGACTACCCTAATGAACTGTCTATTAGGAAATAAATTTATCAACTCAGGTTCAATAAAAATTAATTCTCTAAATCCAGGCAACCAAAAACTAAAAGAATTTCTTAACATACTTCCTCAGGAAAATGTTGTTCCTGAAAAACTAAAAGTAAAAGAACTACTCGATTTTATACAGAAATTGTATAAGAATCCATTAACAAATGAAGAAATCGATGCACTACTACGATTTGATAATTCTCAAAAAGATAATTTCGCTTCAAAATTATCTGGAGGGCAAAAAAGATTATTATCTTTTATTATTACATTAATAGGCCGACCAAAATTAATTTTCTTAGATGAACCAACAGCTGGAATGGATACATCAACACGTATCAGATTTTGGGAAATTGTGAATAACTTAAAAAATAAAGGTCTAACTATTATTTATTCTTCACATTATATTGAAGAAGTGGAACATACCGCAGATAGAATCTTAGTTCTAAATAAAGGAAAACTAGTTCGCGATACTACTCCACATGCTATGCGTGCTGAAGAAATAGAAAAATACTTCACACTACCTATAAAATATCTAGATTTATTGAAAGATAATGATATTATAAATAATTTAGAAATAAAAACAGATAATATTAATTTCTTAACAAAAAAACCAGATGAAGTATGGTATATCTTACAACAAGCTGGTTGCACATTTAAAGAAATTGAAATTCAAAACAGAACATTATTAGATAGTATTTTTGTAACTACAAAAGATAAACAAGGAGATAAATAATGAAAAATCTTGCTAACTTACTAAAAATAGAATTTATATTCATAAAAAGAAACTTAACTAATTTTATTATGGGATTAGGTTTTCCAGTTATCTTCTTTATACTATTTTCTGGAATGCAGCAATTCGATAATCCCGAAACAAAGGTACGTGTAGTAAAAGATATGCTTATTTCAATGACTGCATTTAGTAGTATAAGCTTCGCTTTATTTTCTCTTCCTATTTCTATAAAAGAAGATGAGAAAAATAACTATCTACACATATTAAATAATTCCCCAGTAAAAATATCTGAATATTACCTTGCTCGTTTTATTCGTCTAATAATTACATTTATTATATCAATAGTTGTTGTGTTCGCTGTTGGTCATATCTTTAGGGGCGTTAATATGACAGCTCGTGAATGGTTTATGTCAGCTGTTCTTATGCTTATCGGTAGTATTACATTTTTAGGTATGGGATTACTTCTATCCCTTATTAAATCAGAAGAAAAACTTTCGTTACTTGCTAATATATTATACCTAGGACTTGCTATGTTAGGAGGACTTTGGTGGCCTGTTTATCTTTTCCCAGAATGGTTACAAAATATATCTAAACTGACACCAACCTACTATCTATTAGAGTTCGTTAATAAATATATTAAAGAAGATATTTTCTCTTATAAAGCTCTAGCTATACTTCTAGCCTACTCAATTGTATGTATAATTGCTACATTGGTAATAAAAAACAGAAGAGAATCAAAATAATAATAATAATAATATAAGAGTGAGGATAAATTATTCACACTCTTATATTATTGTGGTATTATTAAAGAATAAGGAGGCTGAAATGTATAAAAAATTACTAAATTTATTAAAGGGAAATTATGGATTTTATTTATCATTGGTATTTTTTATATTCGCATTTGTATATGTTATCGATGGAAGTTATCCTAAATATATATTACCCTTAACTATTCTCGCCATTGCTTCATATATAGGAATGTTATATACAAAAAATAAAATTCTTGTTTTTACAGAATGGTTTTATTTAATTGCTTATATCAGTTACATGACCATTGTTTTACATCCAACTAATATTCTATTTAGTTTTTATCTGAGTAATTTGCTCGTTTGGCATTTTCAAGATAAATATTTTACTTATAGGACAATTAGTTTTTTCATAACTATAAATTGTCTAACATTGTATATAATTGCTAATCCAAAAATAAATATTGGAGATAGAATAATCCTATTTATTTTTTCTTCTATGTGTGTTATAACTTATTTTTTCCAAAAATATGCTTATGAAAGATCTAAATTAAAGAATGAACGTTTAAAACACAATGAACATATTAATCTGCTTCTTGCTGAGAATGAAAGAAATAGAATCGGACGCGACTTACATGATAGTATCGGCCATACCTTTGTTATGCTAAAATTAAAAGCAGAACTAGCTGAAAAATATTTAGAAAAAAATAATATTGAAGCAGCCAGAAAAGAACTTAAAGAAATCAGTGAAATCAGTAGTTCTTCTATGACAGAAACGCGATCTATAATTAATAAGCTTAAATATAGAAGTATTAATGAAGAATTAAAAGTCATTTCTGATATTATGACAATGGCTGATATTTCATTAGGTATCGAGAATAATATAACTACGCTACCATCTCAGCTTGTTGAATGGACTATTACAATGGTACTAAAAGAATTAACGAATAATGTCATTAAACATAGTAATGCTAATAAATGCAATATTGAAATAAATGAATCTAATAACAACTACACTGTTATTATCTCTGATAACGGTAATGGTTTTGAAAATATTAACGGAACGGAACTTTCATCTATAAGAGAAAGAATTAAACTAGTTAATGGAGTAATAAACATAATATCAAAAAAATCTCCCACAACTATCGAAGTAACAATCAATAAATAACAACAGGAGGACAATATGAAATTACTTATCGCTGAAGATCAAAGTATGTTACGAGATGCAATGTCAACATTATTATCAATGGAAGATAGCGTTGAGAGTGTACTTCAAGCTAAAGATGGAAAAGAAGCAATAAATTTAATTTCTACTAATGATATAGATGTAGCCATACTTGATGTAGAAATGCCTGAAGCAACAGGACTAGACGTACTAGAATACATTCGTAGTAATAATATACATTGCAAAGTTATTATTGTGACAACATTTAAACGAATGGGGTATTTCGAACGTGCTATAAAAAATAACGTAGATGCCTACGTCTTAAAAGATCGTTCAATCGATGAGCTTATGAAAACTATTAATAACGTCTTAGCAGGACACAAAGAATACTCGCCAGAACTAATGGAGAACATCTTTAATAGTCACAATCCATTAACAAATCAAGAAAAAATTATTCTTTTAAAAATTAAAGAAGGATTACCAAATAAAGAGATTGCTAATGAACTGTTTTTATCGGAAGGAACTATCAGAAACTACATTTCTAACATCCTAACTAAATTAAACTGTAAAAACAGAACAGAAGCTGTAAAAAAATCTACTGAAGAAGGATGGCTTTAGATAACAAGAAAACTCGCTATAAGATTATCACTACTTTCGTCAATATTTTACATTGTACTAACAGTAATATACTTTGCTTATATAATATCAAAAATTAATAATTCTGACAGTCCTAGTGCTAGTGCTGGTTTAGGTTTGCTACTTGCATTTCTAATACCTCACTACTTTATGCTCTTAATAGCTGTTATTTTTAATATTGTTATCTCATTAATAAAATTCACGAAAAATTATTTAATAATTATAAATATTATATTGTATATCATAGCTGGTGCGTTAGGGATTTATATTGGATTTTTCTTTATTATTTCTATCATTTTCCAAATAATATTCTTGATAATTGCATACAATAAATAGAAAAAGGAACAACTCTAAATCATAATTTTTACAAATTGATTTTTAGTTGTTCCTGTTTTTTTATTTAACTAAAGAATAGCTTATATCAATTAATTCTTTTATTGTCTCCAATTTGATATTTTTATCTAACACTATACTAATCCAATGCTTTTTATTCATATGGTATGCTGGGAAAATATTTTTATTATCGATAATATCTAAAATGTTATCCGTAGGATATTTTACATTTAAAATTTTCACTTTAGTTGTAATATCGGTATTTTTATTCAATTTACTATAGTCTACATCCAGAAACAAGGCATACCATTTATTTTTTTCATTTACAAACGCCAATATATCGGGATATTTTTTAAAAGGACTAACATGATTTTCACCGTATTTATTATTACAATAGTCGATGATTTCTGAACTTATTTTTCCTGATTCATCAGCTAATCCTAATATTGAACTTAGTAGTTTCTCTACATGTTCTCTGATATTTTGTACCGTTTCACCTACAGCACTATCTACACTATACAACGAATAAATCTCATCAAATTCTAAATCATAAACTTCTATCAAAAGTTGACTATTAACAAATACTATTTCTATTAAAAAACTACTGTCTAAAATTTCTTTTCTATATATTAGTTTTTCCGCTTCTTCCTTAAATCCATACTGTAAAAGTTTTTCTTTTTTGAAGTTATATTCTTCTACATCAATTATTTTCATAAAACTTTTATTCGAATCTAGCTCTATCGTGACTTTGATTCCACTTATCTACTTCTGGTCCTTTTGGTACAATAGTTTTACCTGCTGATACGTAATACCCAACCTTAATTGCTTCAAAGTCTGTTGTAGATCCGAATCCTGGTGTTTGATATAAATCTTTTAAGTAGTTGAAAATGTTAGGATATTCCTCAATTCTCTTTTTATTCGCAGAATATAATCCATAATAAACGACATCAAAGCGAATCATAGTAGTATAGAAACGAATATCTGTTTCTGTTATTGTATTACCATAAAAGTATCTTTGATTTGATAAACGATCCTCTACTACATCCATCATATTAAAGAATCTTTCGAATGCCTCATCATATTTTTCTTGACTTTCAGCAAATCCCATTCCATATACACCATCATTTAAAGCTACAGCTAATTTTTCATTCCACTCATCGATTTGACCCGCAAGATGTTCAGGATATAAATCTATTCCGTCTTTCTTATGTAGTTTACTAAATACTGTCGCAAATTCATGAAGTAACTCAGCAGATTCTTTTCTAACTACTTTTCCTGTAGTTACATCAACAAGCACTGGTACTGAATATGGTCCTTCATAATCTGAATCACTATTTAAGTACACATCTTTAATTTTTGATTGTTTTAAAACTGGATCTAGACCATCTTTATCTAAGCTAAATTGCCATCCTTCTTCTCCACGACGATAATCCAATGTTCCTAAACTAATCGCATCATCTAATCCTAGTATCTCTCTTGCTATAACTGCTCTATGTGCATACGGACACACCGCAGTCCAAAATAGTCTGTATCTTCCTTCCTCTATAGGTTGTTCCTCTGTTCCAAATGGTTTACTAAAAAATTTTTTCATGTGATTTTCTCCTTTTTAATTTTCTATAAATTTTTTCGCTTTTTCATAAATATACATAACATTTAAAGTATGTTCTTTTTGATTATTCATGAATTTAAAATCTTTATTATTTATAACTTCAACGAACTTTTTAAACTCAGCAAACATTCTGTGTGAATGAATATTTTTATTTTCATCTATAAAGTTATCTTTTGTTTTAATACTGTAATTAGGAACTTCATTGGTAGGACCAATAACTTTAATTATACCTTGATCACCTTGAATATTTACATAACTATTATTAAACGTATCTTTAGCTGCTATACATACTACTTTAAAGCTATCATATTCTAATAAAAGAATACCAGAAGTATCAACATCATTCACTATATTAGGTACATAATGTACTTTACCAGGTTTACCAAACAATCCAACGACAAAATGAATATTATAGATATTTAAATCACCAAGTACTCCTCCACCTTTGCTCTTATCAAAAACTGGAGCTATTACTCCATTTTTAAATGCTTCGTATCTTGAAGAAAGTTGAGAAAAATTACACTCAACAAGTCGTATTTCTCCTATGTTATCAATATTATCTTTTATATCAAGATAATTTTTTTGATATTGATTTGTTATTGCTTCAATTAAAATTAATCCTTTGTCTTCAGCTATTTTAAACAATTCTACAGCTTCGTCATACTTTAATGTAAAAGGTTTCTCACAAATAACATTTTTACCAGCTTCTAGAGCCTTCTTAGCAACTGTATAATGTAAATTATTTGGAACTGCAACATAAATTGTATCTACTTCTTTATTTTCAAGACAAAGATCAATATCAGTATATATTTCTTTAATATTATATTTGTTTTGTAATTCTTTTAAATTTTCAATATTTCTAGCTGCTATAGCTTCTAATTTAATTTCTGGAAGTTCATGAGCAAAAGATAAGAAATCTTTCACTATCATTCCAGAACCAATAATTCCTAATTTCATGTTTTCCTCCAAATTACTATGTATCCTTTAATTATATCTTTATAAACTTACACTAGCAACTTTTCTGCATAAAAAAAGGAATCATGAGCTTTAAGCTCATGACCCTTCTCATCAGTCCTAAATTTTGGAGACTCTAAAAAACCTAATGAATGGAGTCCTTAGGTCTTTACTCTATGCAACATACTAACTAATTGCTTTATATACATATTTTACACTGTTTTCTTTGATTTTACAAATTATTTTTTTAATATAGAATCAAATAAATAAAATCCTATAGAATTATTAGTAAATCTACTAATTTTAGTCATAAAAATACCACCATTACTAGAAATACTTTTTTGTCGTGCTAAATAAGCTAAAGCAGGTGCTAATTGAAATAAAACTGCTTCATAATATTCATTTTCTTTTTCAATTAACAAAATAGCTTTCTTATACAATTCTCTCTCTTTTATTCCAACCTCTTTATCTAATATCAAATTATATAAATCAATTAAAATTTCTTCTTCTTTAGGAGAATAATTAAACATATAAAATTCCTAATAATTACCAATTAATAGTTGGTTCCAATGGTGAACCACCACCATCATTCGCAATAGTAGTATACTGGGAATAAGTAGTAACTTCTGTACTTCCTTTTGCATCAGCTATATTAAAATTTAAAAACATACTACCTGATAATAAAACAAAAAATAATTTCTTTTTCATAATAATAGAACCTTCTTTCTGTTATTTTTTAGAAATTTTAACATTTTTTTTGATATTAGAAATAAATTATTAGATTTATTGTAAGATAAAAAAATAAAAAATACAAGTCTTTTATTTAATTTTTTAAAATATTTGTTAAAACATCACTCTTTACACTCTGTCAAAATACTTTCTATTTCTTTTAATTCTTTTATAAACTTACTATCCTTATGCCCTATATATACAATCTTTCTTCTGCTCTTGTCATTGCTACATAAAGCAATCGTCTTTCTTCTTCTACATTTATTTCTAACAATACATTTTTATCTAACTTTTTATAGTTTGCTTTATACAAATAAGGATAATTCTCATCTATATTCATTATAAATACATTTTTTAATTCAAGTCCCTTATATAATTAATTTAACTTTGAATTTATCTCCCTATCAAATTTGATAGATTGTTTTATTTTTTATATTTAGTTATCTTCATACTGGCAAGGGGCTGACTCAAAAGTCCTAAATTTTAACAAAATGTATATGAAAACTCATAGACGCAGTGGTTTATTGATATCTAAATGCGCTTTAGAAAAGCTTTTTAGATATCTAATAAACTGTGCGGGGGTGACTCGACAAAATCGATTTCTCCGAAATCACGATTTTTGAGTCACTCCCTTACTTTTTTGTATAACAAAATGTACAAATATTTCTTTTGTAACTACTTTCTTAATTAATAAAAAAATAATTAGTATGGATTTTTCTCATCCACACTAATTATCATACACCCTATTATTTTATGCTTTTTTTCTAGATTTAATTGCCCCAATAATTAAAGGAATTAAACTAATTAAAACAATACCAATTACTACTACTGAGAAGTTTTTCTTAACAAATGAAATATTTCCGAAGAAGTACCCTATTGATATAAATAATGTACACCAACAAAGTCCTCCAAAGAAATCTATCACTCTAAATTTAGAGTATTTCATTTTACCAGCTCCTACGATAAATGGAACAATCGTACGGATAATCGGGAAAAATCTCGCTAAGAAAATAGATTTCCCTCCATGTTTTGCTACAAAGTTCTCAGCATCCTTTATGTTCTCATCAGACACAAATTTTTTAAACCACACCTTACTCTTTAAATAATCAGAGAAGTTTCTTCCAATAAAATAGTTACAATTATCACCGATTACTGCAGCACTTATACATAAGAATAATAATAAAAAGATGTTATTCCCTGTTGCTGCCCATAATGCTCCACTAGCAAATAATAATGAGTCACCTGGTAAAAACGGCATGAATACAACACCAGTTTCGATAAAGATAATTAAGAAAATTATCCCATACATCCACCATGGACCGTGTTGAATCATTAATTCACCAAGATGCTTGTCAATATGCAATACAAAATCAATTAAAAATTTAATTGTTTCCAATGTAATCCTCCTAAAATAAATATGTTCTAATGATTATACCATAGAGAACATACCCTGTCTAATAATCATGTAGTTTTATACATTAATCTCTTATGAATTTTTTCATTTCAGCAATGTAGTCCTCATTACTTTCATGTTTTCTAAGATGATTCAATACACCGATAGTTGGTTCACTAACATCTTCAAGCTTCCTACGTGTTTGCCATAAGATTTTCACTTCATCTTCTGTTAGTATTAAATCTTCTTTTCTTGTAGAACTCTTCAAGAAATCAATAGCTGGATAAACTCTTCTTGAAGCTAATTCCGGTGATAAGACAATTTCCATATTCCCAGTTCCTTTAAACTCTTCGAATATTAGATCATCCATTCTCGAACCAGTATTAATCAAGGCAGTTGCGATTATAGTTAAACTCCCTCCACCTTCAACATTTCTCGCTGCTCCAAAGAATGCTTTTGGCTTGTGAAGGCTCGATGGATCTACTCCTCCACTTAAAACTTTTCCACTACTTGGTTCTACAATATTATATGCACGTGCCAGTCTCGTTATACTATCCATAAGTATAATTACATCTTGACCAAGTTCTACACGACGTTTAGCGTGCTCAATTACCAATTCAGCTACTTTAATATGATTTTCAGAAGTCTCATCAAATGTTGAGCTTACAACATCCGCTCCTTTTACTGATCTTTCCATATCAGTAACCTCCTCAGGTCTTTCATCAATTAAAAGAATAATTAACTTCTTATCAGGATAATTTTTTCTGATGGAATTTGCTATATCTTTTAACAATGTTGTTTTCCCAACTTTAGGTGGCGCTACTATTAATCCACGTTGACCAAATCCAATCGGTGCTACCAAATCAACAAATCTTGTAGAAAGTTTTTCCTTAGTAGTCTCTAAAACAATTTTTTGATTCGGATAAATCGGTGTTAAAGCTTGGAAATGCGCTCTACCTTTTGCAACTTCTGCATCAACATCATTAACTTTATCAACTTGAAGAATACCTGCAAATCTTTCACCTTCACGAGGTTTACGAACCTTCCCAAAGACTTCGTCACCTTTTTTTAACTCGAAACGGCGAATTTGAGAAGCAGAAATATAAATATCCGTCTCACCTTTTTTATAATCAACCGTTCTTAAAAAGCCAAAACCATTTTCTGGATGAATATCATCTAAAATTCCAGAAGCATAATAATGTTCTTCACTTAAAGATTGTTTTTCTAATATTGCTAAAACTAATTCTTTTTTATTTAATGTATAATACCTTGGAACACTAAGTTCTTTTGCTAAAGCAGTAAGTTCTTTAGTATTCATGCTTTTATACATTTCATCAAATTTTACGTTACTCATTTTTATCCTTTCTCTGCAGATACCGAAATCCTCTTAAAATATTTAAACAAAAAATTATCTAATTGAAACTGTCCTTAGGTATATTATTATCATAATTTTTTATCTAAACATACAACTTTAAACGAGAGTAACTTAAAATCATTATTTTCAAAATCGATTTTAAAAGTTACCCCCGTTCGGTTCATCAAATATCTTAAACTCTTATTTTTTATTTATCTCTTACTTAGTACAATTACCGCTGATAGGATAAAACCTGCACCAATTAAATCTATCGTTCCAAATGTTGTCCCTAGCAACAGAAACGAGAACATTATGGCAGCAATCGGTTCAAAGCATCCGATAATACTTCCCGTGACTGCACCGATTAACCTAACACCTTCTAGATATGTAGAAAATGATAAAATTGTACCAACTAAAATTACTCCTGACATACATATTAAATCAATCAATTTAAAATTATCCGGAATATAATAACTACCTGTTAAGAAGTATACTATGATACCAGAAAATAATAATCCCCAAGCCATTATAGGCATTACACCGTATTTTGTAGTTAAACTTATTGAAAAAATATTATAACTAGCAAGACCAAATGCAGAAAGTACTCCCCAGAATAATCCTAATGTAGAAATATTCAGTTTACTAAAATCAAAATGGGTTGCTATTAACACCGTTCCAAATAGTGAAACTACTATTGCAATAACTTCTCTTGGAAGGGGCCATCTTCTACCTATGACACAATAATATAACATTATTATTACTGGACCAATATACTGTATAACCGTTGCCATGCCAGCATTAGTATACTTAATTGTTAAGAAAAATGTCCCCTGACAGATTAACAGACCAAAAAATGAGAAATTTAGTAGTTTTAAAATATCTTTCTTATCTGAAAATACTCTTACTAAGTTATTTTTATCTTTAAGGAATAACATAGCTACCATTACGATTCCAGAGAAAAATAATCTATTGGCTATTATCCAAACAGGGTCTATTTTTGATATATTTAGTAAATATTCCCCTAATACTCCTGATAATCCCCAACATGTAGCCCCAAGTAAAGTAAAGACTATACCTTTTTTCATCGTACTTTGTCCCATAATTACTCTCCTAATGATCAAATAGTTTTAGGCTAGAACTCACTATCTTATTAGATTTTTCTATTACCTCATCGTATTTCTCATCTTTTGATAATAATATACTTGTAAATAATGTAATCATATTATTTTGAGCTACCATCATATTACCGCATGTATAGAACTTAGCATCTAAATCACTAGTAATATACCCGAAAGGAGAATACCAAAAACCATAACCCACATTATAATTTTCATCAAAAAACTTCTTCGCTACACTTTCTGGATATCCTTTTATTATTGGCATAGGATATAAAAGACTAAGAGCTTTTATCGCCTTTTGAGAATCCTCAACTTTAGAATTTAAAACAGAGAATACATCTAATTTTTTCCCCATTAGTGTTTTATCATCATATACATTAAACTCAGTCTCATAATGTGTTTCAAAATCCTCTTTATATTCTTGAATTATTTCTTTTTCATCAAACATAATTGAATAATCATTATTAAATAAATTTTCTTTCTTCAAATAAAGATGTGCTTTCAAATCATTTTCAGTATAATCTAAGGAAATAAGTGGATTAGTTGTTATAAATAAACTTTTCTTCGATTCAAACGCAATAAAATATCTATTTTTGCTCAAAAGATATTTAGTTATTGCCCCTAATGAAGTATTATTTTCTAATAATATTAAATTTTTTCTTGATAAAACTATTCGTTTTAATTCTTCTTTTTCTATTTGAAGAAGAGCTTTCCTAATATTTTCTTGCCAAAGCTCTGGATAAATTTCTCTAACGACATTAATCTGTGGCTCACTAGATATTTCATTTTCATCATCAAGTTTGTTTAAAAATGAAATTCTCTCCGCCCATAACTCAGAAAACTCTTTTTCCTCTTTCATATTAAAGAACAATGTAATATAAACATCATCACCTTTAAAAACTGCGAGTATACCTGGTACAACAAAAGAAGTATCACTAAAGTCTACCCACTCTTGGCTATTTTTATTATTACCGTCAGAAATTCCACCGTAAATACCAAAGTATTCACAATCATGTTCATCTATCTCTAAAACACTTACCTGTGCTCTTAACTCTTCAAACCCAGATAGAACACTACTATTATCAAAACTTGTTAAAAAATCATTAGAGTCTAATAACCATGTTGCTTCATAACCTATTCCAATTATAGAAGATTTAGTATCAGGGGTTCTTATAATAAATCTCTCACCTTTTTTTGGAGTGAAAAGACTGATAAATTGAGCTTCAGTAAAAGTTTTCTTCAATTTGAATTTTACAACAAGCTTATCATCAAGAACTGTATCACTAAAATCATAATCTATAATTTTCTGATAATCATTCATACTTGTTACCTATCCTTTTTTTTCTCCTCATTTTGTAATTTTTCTTCACGTTCTTTAATTTCTAATCTTTTTTGTCTTTGTTTAATAAGTCTATTTACCTCTTCTTCAGACTTATAACTAGCTTCTTTATCAGTAAAAATAAATAAATTCTTATGGTCATTTAATATCGATAAAATAGTTTTTTTATCAGAATCTTCATTTTCGAATAATTCCTCAATATATTTTCTCTTATCACTTCCTAATACAACTACAAATAAATTTCTAGCTGCCATTAGATTTTCATAACCAATACTAATTAATTTATTGCCATCAATTTCCATTCCAGCATCCTGAAGTTGTGATTTTTCCTCATTCGAAAATTCCACAATGTGAAGATTTTTGTTTACTTCATCTGCAAAACGATAGTCAAGTATTCCTCCATCAGATCCTAGGAAAACTACTGCAACATCTATCGGATTGTCAGATAATACTTCTTTATACGTATTTAAGTCCTCTTCACAATCATTGCTATTCAATGTTTGAGGATAATAGATATTCTTAGTTTCGACATCTAATTTCTTAAATAGCTCATATCTAGCATATCTATATAGTCCAAATTTTTCTTCAATATCAATATCAGCAAACTCACGTTGACCTAACATTATTACATGTTTATAACGATATTTCCCCATTTTATTATCATCTATCATTCTATTTGTAAATTGAGTATTAATAATATTTTCTGGTAAGCAGATAACTGCACCATCTTCTAAATTTTTTTCAAATTCATCATACATTCTATTTAAAACAGCTGTTTCACTATTACAAACTATATATTTCACAATTTCACCTCCATAGTTTAATAAATCATTTTTTATTATACCACAATTAGACTCTACTAACAACGTGATAAAATTTCATAATTGTACTATTGTTTTAAGTTACTCTATTTCAATTAAACTTGAAAGAACATAAGAATATACAAAAGTTCTAATATTATTTAATTTATAATATTCCGCTACCGCTTCTTTATAAATTCTAAGTTGTTCCCTGTGTCTATCTCGTAAAATTTCTTCTCCATTCCTACTAGTTACGTGATCCGTTTTATAATCTACGATAATTGCTTCCTCATCAGAAATTTTAATAAATAAATCGACAACCCCTTGCAGTATAACATCTATATCACTTTCACTATCATCATATAATTCTTTTGCCTTCTTAGCAGTTGTGAATGCTATCTCCGTTTGGCAAAATTCACTTTTAGCTACTACTTTTATTAACTCACTATTAATAAAATTAGTAATCTTTTCTATATCATCTTTATTATTTATATTATCAAATTCTTCTTGAGATAGTATTCTATGTTCTTTTATATTCTGTAGTAAATTATCTGTTTTCTTTAAGCTATCGATGTAACTCACTACATCCGAAATCTCTACTCCTGCTCTAGTATCATTAACTATCTTTTCAAAAAGTTTATGAATGATATTCCCCCTTAAGATCGCCTTACTAGTAGATGTTGATTTTTTTAATGTGGTTAATTCTAAGTATCCTCGTTTTTCTTTTTTATGATTCCACTCGTAATCTTTAGTATTAATTTTTTTCAAGGCACTATATGATGTTTTAGCAGGAAATACTTTATTTTCTACTTCGATCGTGTGATTATCACTTTGTTTGCTTGATTCATCCTGTTGCATACTTTCAAATTGCTTATAAAATTCTTGCAAATCAAATCCCGAACTATCTTCTACATCTTTTACAAGAGGCTCACTTTCGTAATCTTTAAACAAAGCATCCTTTTCATTTTCAAAAATAAACTCTTCTCCATAATCACTCAGTAGATTACTTAAGATTTTCTCAAAATTATCGTCCTCTATTAGAGCTTGGTATAACGGTTTATCTTTAGCATTCTCGTTATTTAATTGTATTCCATTTGGACTTACAAGGTGTAGCGAATTTTCAGCACGAGTTAACGCTACATATAAATTACGTACTTCTTCTTCTCTTTCACGCAATTTTATTAAAATACTATTAAATTTATACAACTGATCTAATTTTTCTATATTACTAGAAGTTAATCCAAACTTTTGACCTAACTCTTCTGCATTGATAGTTAAACCAAAGATTTCTGTGAATAATACTTCACCTGTATAACCTCTTTTACTAAATGAAGTATCTAAATCGGCCACAAAAACTATCTTATATTCTAATCCTTTTGAAATATGAATTGTAGATAAAGTTACACTATCATTTGGTGTGCGTTTTTTTGTTTCAAATACCTCATCATTTTTTATAATTTTTAATTGATTTGCCAAGCCACTTAATTTATTATCTATATTTTGATAATCATTAACGATATCTATAAAGTTTTCATAATAATCCAATTCTTCATCATTTGTATCAATTGTTACTAAATAATTTTTAAAATCTGTATCAATAGCTATACATTCTAATAGATTTGGAAGTGAATTGTTCAAACTAAAATTCAACCATTTTTTTAATAAATTTACAGTATTATAATCTTTTTCCTTTTCACTATTTTGTAATTTTTCAAAAAGATTTTTTCCTTTTGTTATGGATAATTTTAATAATTCATCATTACTGTAATCAAATACCTCAGTATGTAAAATTGCAAGTAAACTAGCATCTCTATTCGTATTATCTAAAAATCTAAGTATATTATACAAAATATTAAATGCATTAGATTCAGTAAATCCAACCTTTTCTTTAAAGAATAACGGTATATTGTATTTAGCAAAAACTTCTTTAAAACTAGACATTTTTGTACTATTTCTAACTAAAATAGCATAGTCACTATACTTTTTACCATTTTTTATACCTAATAATATTTCGTAGGCAATATTTTCTATAGATTGTTCTCTATAAGATTTTTTATCTTCTAAAAGTTCACCTGTAAAATAATTCATCTTACCATTAATTAACCTAGTTGGAATAATTTCAGAACTATTCTTTTCTTTTGCTTTTGGATAATATAATGCACTATCTTCTCCATAACTTACCCCAGCATTTTTATTCCCCATAAGTCTATTAAAAATATAATTACTAGATTTTAATATATTAACATCACTTCTAAAGTTTTCTTTTAAAACTATACAGATTCCTTCAGATTCATCTTCAAAAGAATATTCTTGTTTTTCTGAATAATTATCAATTTCTAGTTTTCTATAACTATTATATTTCTGTTCGAATAAATCAGGATTTGATCCTCTAAAGCCGTAGATTGCTTGTTTCACATCACCTACCCTAAAGAAATGCACTCCTTCTCCTTTAATAAGATTTAAGATATACTCTTGAAGGTTATTATTATCTTGATACTCATCAACATATATTTCTAAGAAATAATTTTTATAATACTGAGCCGCTTCACTAGGAACAATTTCCCCATTCTCTTCTCTAGTTAAAGCCTTTATAGCAAGATGATTTAAATCAGAAAAGTCTAAAAAGTTATTCTCACGTTTTATTTTAATGAAATCATTGTGCAGTTTCTTCAATAAACTTGTAATCGACTTAGCCAATAAATTCATTTTTTCTAAAACTTTAAAATAATTTAAATAATCAACAAGAACCTCATGGACTCCACTTAATAGCCCAGTATCATAAATATTATCTTCAATCTCAAACTGTGTATTAAGCTTACTTATAAGCTCTTTTATCTCTTCAAGTTGTTCTTGATTACTCTTTATAGAAACTTCATCTACATACCTTGCAAGCTTTTCTTTTTTTGTTTCATCTAAATTTACAAGAGACAATATATCTAGTGAGCTTTCCTTCTTACTATCTATTAAATACTGTTGTACATACTTGCAGAAATCTATCGCAATATCTATACTTTCTTTTTGTGTTAACTCACTAACTTTATTAAACTTATCTATTATACTATTATCTTCAATTTCAAAATTGTTAGTTACTAAATCGTTTAGTTTTGTAAAATCTTCATCTAGATAATTTTGGAAATTTGGAATATTTAATAATTTATAGTATAAATCAATAATATAAGAGCTAATATTCTGTTTAGAGCCAAATACTGTAAATAATAGGTCAGTCGTATTAGAGTCTTCCTGTACTAATTGTTCAAGAACATTTCCTACTGTTTCATTTAATAATCCTCTACTATTCGAAAGAATACTAAAATTAGGTGATAAATATTTAATTTCATTATCAATCTTTTCTTCAACAAGATAATAAAATTTCTTTAATACATTTAAACAAAAGCTATCAATAGTACTAATATAAGCATCATTCATTAACATTCTTTGTTTTCTTAAATAGATTAAGTCTTCTTCCTTATTAGTAGATAGTAATCGTTCACTGATTTTATTCTCAATTCTTACAATCATATTCTTTGCCGCAGCTGTCGTGAATGTCAGTACTAGTAAACGATCTATATCCCATCTATTAGAAGCTACCTTCCTTGCAATTCTCTCAGAAAGCACTTCAGTTTTACCACTTCCAGCAGCTGCCGCAACAAGAACATCAGCACCGGTAATGGCTATTGCTTGCCATTGCGGGGCTGAATAAGAATGCTTTCTAGAAGCGGCTATTTTATCAATCTTCTCAATTTTTATCATATATTTATCCTCTAATTTCGCATTAATTATCATTATATATTTTAACATACTTTAAGCTTTATGGTATAATATTTTAAAATACTATTATGTTTATTACTAAAATATTTTAAAGGTGAGATGTAATGAATCGAAAAATTTTAGCGCTAGCTCCGATTATTGCAGCTAGTTCAATAATAAGACAAAGTAAAAACTTAAAAGTAAGAAAAACTACTCTTAAGTTTGATAAACTACCTCAGAATTTTGACAATTTTAAAATCGCACAAGTCAGTGATGTTCATTGTGATAGGATTGGATATAGTGATCTATCATTCATAAAAAAAATTAAGGATTTTAATCCGGATATGATTGTTATTACGGGAGATATTTTAGATAGCTATAATAACGACATGGATATTGCTTATAACATTCTAAGTCAATTAGCAATAATAGCTCCATGTTATTTCGTCTCTGGAAATCATGAATTAAGGCTTCCTAAAGAATACGAGCAGCTTATAAATAGAATGAAAAAACTTAATATTACGTATATGCACAATAGCAATCTATTAATCACAAAAAATAATGAAAGTATTAATTTGGTTGGAGTTGAGGATTATAATTTCTTTAAAAATGAAGATAAGCTAAATCATAGAGCAAACTTCATAAAAACTCTAGAAGAACTTTACTCTCCAAATCACTTTAATATACTTTTATCACATAGACCTGAGAAATTTCCAATTTACGCAGATATAAAATATGATCTTATTTTTTCAGGTCATGCTCATGGTGGTCAATGGAGAATTCCATTTATAGGTGGCATTTTCTCTCCTAGTCAAGGTTTCTTCCCAAAATATACTAATGGAAACTATGTTCTAAAAAATTCAACTTTAATTGTTTCTCAAGGTCTTGGTAACAGTTCATTTCCTATTAGGATTAATAATAGAATAGAGTTAGTTTTAGCAATATTGAAAAAAGAAACTCAAAAATCATGATTTATTTAAATCCGATTTTTGAGTTTCTATATAATTATTAAATAATTATTAAAAATATAATTTTTCAAATTTTTCTATTTTTTCTTCGAAACCTTGAAGTGCTAATTCTATAGCAGCCGGTTTAGACATATCTACTCCAGCATTCTTTAGAACTTCTATTGGATAATTAGAGCATCCTTTTGAAAGAAATTCATCAATATAAATTTTAGCATTTTTACTATCTTCTAAGATTAATTTAGATAAAGCTTGGGCAGCTGAATATCCTGTTGCATATTGATAAACATAATAATTGTAATAGAAGTGCGGTACTCTAGACCATTCATATTTTATATCTTCATCATAAGTGAAGACATCCCCGTAGTATTTCTTAACCAAGTTAAAGTACTCAGTATTTAAATAATCAGCTGTAATTGCTCCCCCACTTTGAAGATGTTGGTTAATTTTATGCTCAAATTCTGCAAATTGAGTTTGGCGATATACTGTTGCTACAAAACCACTTAACGCTTCATTTAGAACACGCAACATACCATTTTTGTTACCTTCTTTTTCGAATTTATTATAAAGGTACTCAGTTAATAATGCTTCGTTACAAGTCGATGCTACCTCTGCAACAAAGATTGAATAATCTCCATATACATATGGCTGATGTTTTCTAGTATAGTAAGAGTGCATAGAGTGACCAAGTTCATGAATCAAAGTATATACATCATTCAATGTCCCATCAAAATTTAATAGAACAAATGGTTTTGTAGTATAACCACCCCATGAATACGCACCAGATCGTTTCCCTTTATTAGGATAAACATCAATCCAACGTTCCGTGAATGCTTTTCTCATATCATTCACATATTCTTCACCCATTGGTTTTACCGCTTCAAGCACAATATCACGAGCCTCTTCAAATGTAAATTTTAATGGTTCGCCTTTTACCATTGATACTGATCTATCGTATAATCTAAAATCTTCAAATCCTTTTGCTCTTTTATGTAGACTATAATATTTTTGTAGTGCAGGAATTTTTTCATTTACTACTGATACTAAATTATCATAGACTTCTTCTGGAATTAAGTTATTAGATAATGCATTATTTCTTGTTGATGAATACTTATACACATCTGCATAATATTTTTTTCGTTTTAAATTTCCACCTAATGTAGATGCTAACGTATTATTATGTTTTTTGAAATAATCATATAAGGCATGAAATGTATTTTTTCTAAGTACTCTATCTGTGCTCTCCATATAAGTACCATACGTTCCATGAGTTAGAGTATGTTTATTTCCATCTTTATCTTCTACTTGTTCAAATTCAACATCAGCATTATTTAACGCTGAAAAAGTTTCATCACTTGCATTTAGTGCCTCACCAGCCATCGCAATAATCTTTTCTTGTTCTGCATCTAATGTGTGAGGACGTTTTTTATTTAGTTTTTCTAACTCAAACTTATAAACTTTCAGTTCATCTAGTTCTTCTACATATCCCAATAATACATCTTCTTCAATAGAAAGTAGTTCCGGTTTTAAAAATGACCATTCCGCATAAAACTTAGAACTTAAATTCATTGTTTTAGCATATAATTCACCGTATTCAGCATCAGTACTATCCTGATCTTTTCTTAGAAAAGCATAAATAGTTAATTGCTCCATTTTTAAAGACATATCTTCTTCGGCTTTAAATACTTCTAATAGTCCTTTTGCGCCTTCTTTAACTTTTCCTCTATAGTTTTTTATTTCTGGAATAAGTTTTTCTACTTCTTTAAATTGGTTCCAAAAATCATCATTTGTCTTAAACATTGATTCTAAGTCCCAAGTATTTTCAACTTTTTGATCTTTTCTTAGTAATTCAACCATATTTTTTCTCCTTATATTTATACATATTCTCAATTATATCACATATTTTAATAATTTGGTAATTTATATTTTTAAAATTAAAATAAATTTTCTGAAAATACGATTTGAGCAACTTATTTTCTTTTTATTAAATGATTATAATTTTCATGTCCTATAAAAATTTCACCTTCTTTTTTAAATCCATAACTTTCGTATAACTTTCTCGCTCTATTATTTGATTGTGCAACATTCAAACTTAACTTAGCTTCTTCACTATTAACAAATTCTGTTAATAGTTTATTGCCAATACCTTCTCCTCTGGCATCAGAAAATACAAATAATGTGTCTAAATAGAATTCTCCAATCAGTACTTCATCATAATCAAAAATTATAGAATCTTTCTTTAGATCAAAATTACTTACAGCTTCCCCATACCAAAAATCCTTCATTTTATTGACTTCATCATAATGATATGTAAAAGAAAATCCTTTAATCACACCGTCAGTTTCATATACTGTACAATTTTTATAACTAAATCTATCATATTCAGATGAGAATACATATTCTAAAATCTTTAAAACCTTCTCTTCTGAATAATCTTTTAAGATATCTATCTCTAATGATTTAATAAAATCAAATAATCCTTCTACTACTTTGTTATCTTCTTTCGTTGCTTTTCTAATCATTTTTCCTCCTATACATTAATATCTTCTATTTCTAGTGACGTTCCATTAATTATACGACTTTTATAAGAAATACTCGCTGGAGAATCATCTGGCCATATTTCTTCAAACCATAACTTAAATTTCTCAATATCAAAATTAACTTTAACCAATTCAACATATAGTCCATTTCTAAATTCTGAATATATCGCTTTTTTATTGCTACTTTTAGCTATTCTAGTAATTAAGCCATATGTTTGTCCCTCAACATTCGCCATTCCAGCTGCCCCATTATTAATAACAATATTTCTACCATTATCATAGACTGCTGGTAAGCATGTGTGTGTTGTTGCTAGTATATCAATATTGTTTTCTTCAAACCAACTATCTAACTCTTTCTTTCTAGATTCTAATTTTAAATTATCATTTGAACATTCCCAACCCGACATACTTTTCTCATCGCCATGAGTAATTGCAATCTTTTTACCAAAAAAATCTAAAACTAAGGTTTTTGAACGTTCTTTTATATCATTAAGTATTTGATCACCTTTAATATTTTCTTTCATCATATTGTGAATAATGTTTGATCGTTCTACTACCCCATCACTAACGTCCTCAGGATAATTGCATCCACACCCTAAAGATAATGTATTATTTAATAATTCAAATTCAACATTTCCTAAAAGTTTTATACTATCTTTAGATAACTCTTCAATCTTTAAAAAATCTTCCTTTTCAATATCAAACCAATGCATATCACCATTAAAAACTATCTTCGCATTTTCATCATGTGCCATCTTATTGATAATTTCTAAAGCATATCTATTTCCATATAATCCTCCAACTATATAGATTACTTCCTCTTCTAATTTTTTACTTTTCTTTGTCCAATCCTTCCTAAGAATATACTCTAATGAACAATTTCTACCTTTTTCCATACAACTCTCTCCAAATTAAAAATAAAAGTAAAGACTTACCATCTTTACTTTTATTATATTATATTTATTTGTTTTTTGCGAACATTCCTGGTACTACATAACCAATAATACATAAAATTAATCCGTATAAATTAACTCCTAGTAGTAATGCATTCTTACCTGTACCAATAGCCCAACTTGTAGGAATTAAATTAATAGTTAATAGTATTCCTAAAATAATTCCAATCCAAAAACTCAAGTGGAATCCTAATTTTGTTGGTTTAACAAAACCGTGTAGTAAGAAAATCGGAGCTAGTCCAATTACCATTGTTCCACTAATCGTTGTAGCTTTAAGAATATCTGTTCCCATAATCATTGGAAGATTACCTATAATAGCAAATGCGATCATAAATAAAATAGCTACTTTCTTAGGATTTTTTAATCCTCTATTAGACATTTCTGGTAAATCCTTAGCAGTTAACTTCCCTAAACTTGCAAATGTAGAGTCAAGTGTAGAACCTGCTGCCGACACCATTACTACTATCATAGCAAAATACCCTACGACACCTAAAGTTTTACCTAAAGCTGCTGGAACGTTGCTACTTACTTCCATTCCAATTAATTTCGCATGAATTCCAATAAAACTAAAGATTAGAATAGAGAAGAATCCTAGTATACCAGATACGAAAAATGCACGTAGCATAGTCTTTTCACTAGCTATAAATCCTCTATCTGTAAGTACTGGATCGTGGAATGGATAACTAAATAATTGTAGAATTGTTACAAGTAACATATCTACACCTGCGTTCATCGCCCAATTTCCTGATGTTACAAAATCACTAATGTTATGTTGCGGTAAAATTAAAGTAACTACCCAACCAACAAAAAATATAAAAATAACGGCTTGGATAACATCGGTTACGATTGAACTTCTTAACCCACCTAGTACAGTATACCCTAAAGTAATAGCAGTAAATAGAATTGCAGAGATAATAAACTCTTTACTACCTGC
The DNA here is from genome assembly GCF_001553035.1 of Gemella haemolysans. Lineage (GTDB taxonomy): Bacteria > Bacillota > Bacilli > Staphylococcales > Gemellaceae > Gemella > Gemella haemolysans_B. The sequence goes on along the minus strand of NZ_KQ959957.1, from coordinate 1,730 downwards.
TTTTCCATAATATCCACCTACAACAGAAGTATTACTCCATACTTCATTAAATAAACGAATAAGTATCGCAGCTGAAAATGCAACAGAAGCTGCTTTTCCATAATTAGAAGTTAAGAAACTTACTAATCCTTTTGCTTGGTACTTTGTTCTTAATCTATAAATTGCTAAACCACAAATAGGAATACAAAGCCAATATGTTGCATAAGCTAATCCACCAACAAAGCCATATTGGGCTCCTAAATTTGCAGCGTTAGTTACAGATTTAGCAAAGATCCAACTTATAAAAATACTTAACATAAGCATCATCTCAGTAGGTTTTTCACCTCTGTTGCCATCACCTCTAAAGAATCCAGCTTCTGTTACCTTCTTTGGTGATAATAAAAACATTACCACTCCATAAACTATTAAAAATCCCCAAAATAGATATCCCGTCATATCAGTCATTTTCTATATAAATACTCCTTATTATTTTAATCTAATACTACTTCACCAACATTAGCGTATCTTGCAAATGATGGTTCATAGTTTCGCACTGTAAAACCTAACTCTTCTAATATTACCGCAACGTACGAAGCACGAACTCCAGTAGTACAATAAGTAACCTGTAGTTTATTTTTATCTAGTCCTTTGCCAGTTACATATTTTTCTAATACTGATCTAGATTTTAAAAATCCATTACTATCAACTAACGAATTAAACGGTAGAGAAATTGCACCAGGAATATGACCTGCTTTATTCTCTCCATAAATTACACGACCATTATATTCAACTTCTAATCTAGTATCTATAATTTGAATATCTGTATTACCTATTTTTGATAATAATTCGTCTGTATAAATAGCTTTTTTATTTTGAGTTGCTTCGCTACGAACTACATCGCTAACATCAATTCTGTCAGTAGTTGGTACATATTTCTTATTAAACCCTAGTTTCTCAACTTGTTTAAAACCGCCATCAATGAACTTAACATTATCAAATCCTGCATAACTAAATGTATATAGAACTCTTGCTTCATCTCCAAATCCTTGTTCAGGCATAGTAAAACCATATACTAGTACTTCAGATTCATCAGTAATTCCTACTTTAGAAAAAATTTGTTGATAATTCTCTTTAGATAATAATTTCCCAAGTTCTTCTCCACCAAATTCTCCAAGTAAACTTATATCAGTCCAATCAACAACTATTGCTTTATCATACATTAAAGAACCCTCTTCAAGCATTCCCCCACGTGCATCTATCACAACAATATTATTATTTGTTCTATTATTTAATAAATACTCAGCATCAACCAACTTTTTAAAATCAAATTGTGTCATAACTTTTTCTCCTTTCTAACTATATTATTATTCATTATAACATAGCTTTTAATTTAAAAATATAATTTCGCATTCTAAATATCATAAAATTATTACATTTTTAAAATAACTAAGTATATACACACCTAAGTATATACAAATTTAACAAATGATATTTTTAAACAAATCGTAAACATAACTATTTACAACATTGAATAATCATGATATAATAAATCGGAATTGTTTTGAATTGAATTATTAAGGAGAAAATAGATATGAACAAGAAAAAAATGATTATTACTGGTGCCTGTGGTTCATTAGTAATCGGACTATCTGCATTTGCTGGATACGAATACGGAAAACACCAAGCATATGAAACTACACCACTAGTGCAAAATACAGTACAAGCAAAAAAAATTAATTACTCTGACAAAG
>NZ_KQ959956.1 GCF_001553035.1 Gemella haemolysans | reverse complement strand
CTTTTGTACATTTTTATATTGACATTTACAGCCTTTGACAATGTTATCAGCCTTTGTCCACTGGTAATCCTTATCTAAAACTTTTTTAATATAGCTATCGTCACGATACGATAATTTCATAAATAAAGCCATATCTCGATCGGTAACATACCACTTGAAATTATCATCATCTCCGGGTTTACTCAAATCGCTCTGATCATGATCTATTACTCCATCTCCATCTGTATCCTTTAAAAATGGATGTCCATAGTAACCATAATATATTTTTCCGTCCTTTTCGTAAGTATAGATCTCACGACTATTTTTCACATTATCCCCATCACTATCCTCATTAGCCTTTAACGGTTCTTTTCCAAAAAGTAAATTATCAATCTTCGAATCTTCTGTTGTTATTAAACCTTTTGAAATTTTTACAAGATCTTCATCTGTAGCAAATTGTTTTTTAGATTCTCTTTCTGATACAACAGACATATTATTAGGAACTTTTGAATTTTGTCCTTCATTCCCTTCTATCAAAACATCTTTCCTTATCGAATCTTTTTTCTTCTTCGCTAAATCATTTACCTTAACATCTTCAGAAATACTTTTTTCTATATTCTTTTCATTTGATACATTTTTAAAAGCGCTGCTTTCGTTATGATTTCCCTTATCTATTATAACGTTGTTTTCCTTATGTATATTCTCGCTAGAATTCGTCTCACTTGCCAAAGCAGGTGCTGCTAAAAATATAAAAGCACCTACTAATACTGAAAATGTTCCAACACTAAATTTTTTTACCGTATATTTTAATACATTGTTTTTATTTCCCATGGGAATCCCTCTCTTCCTTTATAAATCTTACACCAACTTTATAGATTTTAAAAAAATAAACTCAATAATTCTTACTAACCTTGTTTACTAAAAATTATAAATAATATTCTCAAAATATTATGAACAAAATACTATATTATCTAAAAAGTTATTATCTTAATATTATTTCCCTATAAAAAAATGAACTATTCATAAGAATTTCAAATTAACAAAAATATTCTTATACATAACGTATAATTTTTATATATTTTATATATTCTTCCTCACTAAACCTTTATGTTATAATTCTTAATAAATCCGCTTAAATCCCCTTACTTATATTCTAATTTTTAAATACTTTTATGTCAAGGATTTCAAACTGATACTATGTTTAATTTATAAAAATAATATTATAATATCTATATCATATATCCCTTATAAATTATAAGTAAATTATTACTAATAATGTTAAATTTTTTTGGAGATATTAAGAAAGGAGTGACTCAAAAATCATGATTTCTAAGAAACAAAATTTTTAATTCACTCCCATAAAGTTTATTGATATCTAAAAAGTTTTTGAAAAGCAAACTTAAATATCAATAAACGACTGAGTCTATGAATTCTCATATAAACCTTGTTAAAATTTAAGACTTTTAGGTCAGCCCCGCGCTATATCTTATTTATTTTGAAAATAATAAAATAAGAATGTGCAGTTTTGACAAAATAAAAATGTACAAATGAACTATAGTCAAGTAAATAGACACAAAAATACGAAAATTAGTTAAAAAATTTAAATGAAATTTATTTTATACTGAGAAGTAGGGGTGGTTTTTTGTTTCGGAGACTTCGCCCCCTCAACTAGCTAAAGCCTTTAACAAAAAAGGGTCTATAATAAATACGGTTGATAATAAATA
>NZ_KQ959955.1 GCF_001553035.1 Gemella haemolysans | reverse complement strand
AAATTTGTCCAAATTTTGGGGGCTATTACCAAGCAAAGATGGTTATTTTTTATCTTTAAGTACGATTATAGATACAACTAAAGCTAATACTGCAACAATAAGTCCAGAAAAATTAATCATTAGTTGTAACGCCTCAAATACTGACAAAAGTCTACCCCTTTCTTAAAGATTGTGATACTTATGAGCATAAGAATCATCCCCTTTCGTAAAGTTGTAGTCGCCACCTTTAACAAGATATTTCTATCTCTAACTTCACCCTCCAATTTGATTATATCAGAAACTTGAATGGGTTACAAAGGAAAATGAGGGGATTTAAAATTATTTTAAGACTAGTTATAGGCTATGAGTAATTGTCTATATAATTCCTAAAATCTCCTAAATAATTGAGTTTAATTTTTACTTGTGTTAAAATAAATTTATAAAGAGGGCACCGTTTGCACTGACTTTACTAATAATTTCTTAACTCACTACGTTCGTAGAAATTATAGTAGTCGTAGTATAAATTATTCGTAATATTTTTCTTCAGTCTTTGACTTTGAAAAATAAACGACTAATTTAAAAGGCGGTGACTCTAATTAAGTGTTATTAAAAAATAATCATCTTATCTCGTCAAAGGGTAATAGCCCCCTAAATTTGTCCAAATTTTGGGGGCTATTACCAGTTTAAAGATGGTTATTTTTTTAATATACTTTTTAAGTGCTGAGATACCTATATCAACTCTAGTTGTAAGAAAAAGATTTGTCTCAACAATTATTTGTAGGACTTTATGAGCAATTATTTTTATTCTATTCCTCCGCAAAAATCTGTGTTGCTCTTACCGCGCGTTTCCAACCTTTGTAAAGTTTTTCGCGTTCTTCTTTTTCCATAGTAGGAACAAATAGTTTGCCTGCAGTGTTTAGGTTCTTAAGTTCATCTAAGCTTTCCCAGTATCCAGTAGCTAGTCCTGCTAGGAATGCCGCCCCCAGAGCTGTAGTTTCTAGATTTTCTGCACGAGCTACTTTAACACCTAGAATATCTGCTTGGAATTCTAGTAGATAATCATTGTTTGCAGCACCTCCATCGACTTTAAGAAGGGGTATTTCTACTTTAGCATCGATTTTCATAGTATCGATAATATCACGTACTTGATAGGCGATTGACTGCAATGTAGCCTTTACTAGATCTTCTTTAGTAGTAGCACGTGTTAAGCCGAAGATAGTTCCACGAGCATCTGGATTCCAATATGGAGCACCTAATCCTGTAAAGGCAGGTACTAGATATACTTCGTTATTGTTTTTAGAGTTGTAAGCTAACGCTTGTGTTTCTGATGACTTTTTAATTAGACCTAATCCATCTCTTAACCATTGAACTGCACTTCCAGCGATGAAAATTGATCCCTCTAAAGCATAATAAACTTTTCCATTAATTCCAAAACCTATAGTAGTTAATAGATTATTTTTTGAAAGTTCCATAGTTTCGCCTGTGTTCATGATGATGAATGAACCTGTGCCGTATGTGTTTTTTATCATTCCTTTATCGAAGGCAAGTTGTCCGAAAAGTGCTGCTTGCTGGTCACCTGCTAGTCCGCTTATTATTACTTCACCACCATAAAAATGATAATCTGTAGTTTTTCCGTACACCTCAGAGTTTGATCTAACTTCTGGTAATAAGGATTTTGGAATATTTAGAATTTCTAATATTTCTTTGTCCCAAGTTAAATCTTTAATATTAAATAACATTGTTCTGGCTGCGTTTGTGTAGTCGGTAACGTGAGTTTTTCCACCTGTAAGCTTCCAAACTAGCCATGTATCGATAGTTCCAAATAGTAATTCGCCATTTTCAGCGCGTTGTTGAGCACCAGGTACATTATCTAATATCCAACGTATTTTAGTCGCAGAGAAATAGGCATCGACGACTAAACCAGTTTTCTGATGAATCATATTTTTATAACCATCGTTAACTAGTTTATTAGCTATATCCGCACTTTGTCTACTTTGCCAAACTATTGCATTATAAATGGGTAGTCCAGTTTCTTTATCCCAAATAACAGTAGTTTCACGTTGGTTTGTAATTCCAATGCTGTCTATTTGATTCGGCTTTATGCCACTTTCGATGAATGCTTCTGCTATTACTGATTGTATAGAATTCCAGATTGCATTAGCATCATGTTCAACCCAACCTGACTTAGGAAAAATTTGGGGGAATTCCTTTTGGCTACTTGTTATTATTTCTGCTTTCTTATTGAATATTATCGCTCTAGAACTTGTAGTGCCTTGATCTATTGCCATTACATATTTTTTCATACTTCACCTCGAATAATTATTTCGTTAATATTATACCATCTTTTATAATAAAAGCGCAGACAAAAACTATGTTTTATCTGCGTTTTTAAGTGCTTTAAGGACATCGTTTATCCTACAATTCTCACTAGACTTGGAGAGTGTTGTACTAAGTCTAGTTTTTCAATTATAGTTATTGTACAAAAAATTATTGTCATAATAAGTATTATTAATAATACTACAGATTGTTGACAAAACGACCAAAATATCAAT
>NZ_KQ959954.1:101937-127780 GCF_001553035.1 Gemella haemolysans | reverse complement strand
AAAAATCATCTCAAAAAAATGAGATGATTTCTTTTTATAATTTCGGTATTTGAATTTTTTGTCCAGCTGCAATATTATTATTACTAATATTATTTGCCTCTTTAATTTTTTCTACACCATTTTGAGAATTAGCTTCTCCATATGCTTTTGATGCTATAGCGAATAATGAGTCTCCAGCTTTAATAATATAATCTTGGCCTGCTACAGGTGTTGTACTTACTACTCCCTCTGTTTCACCATTTTCTTTTTCATTAGTTGAAGATTCTTTCTTATTAGTATTTTCTTCTGTTACTTTTGAATCATTAGCTTTAGGTATATCTTTATTACTTTCAGCTTTTGTCTCCTCTGGAACTTTAGCAGTTTGTTCAGTTGTTTGAACAACTTTATCTTTTGCTTTTCCCCCTAAAGAGTTTCCTAATGCAGTCACCCCTACTAGAATAAGTGGTGCTAGTATTATAAATAATCCAACTAGAACTGTATTCTTTATAGTATTTTTTTTCATCATTTTGCCTCTTGAATTATTTTACTTCTTCAAAATAATCGTGGTAGTATCCGCCTACTTTTCCACTGTTATCTACTACAAATATATATTCTTCTGTTTCATTCACTACTTCATATTCTTTGCCCACAGTTAGCATATTACTAACAGTGAATTTCTCAGCATCTGTATGTTTAACTATAACTTTTTTCGACATTTTTATTCCTCCTTACTCTTTATTTTTTATTTTATTACAATATAACTATTTTTTCAATTGTTTTTTACTCATTAATAATGAAACTATTACAAAAGCTACTAGAGATATTGATAACGAAATCACTACTGGTTCTATAAATTTAATTACATATACAGTTTTTATAAGTATATAACTTACTAATCCTAAAACTATAGAACTAAGTGCTCCGTATTTTTCAGCTTTTTTCCAGTATAATCCTAATAATATTGGCCATAGGAAAGTGGCTTCCAATCCTCCAAATGCAAATAGGTTAACATTTACTATTAAACTAGGTGGTCTCATACTTAGTAACATTATCAATAAAATAACAAGAATATTAACACCATATACAAAAACAGGAACTTTCTTACCTGTAATTTTTTCTTTAATAGATTTATTATTAAATAGTAAATCCTTTATTAAAGCAGATGATATTAATAAGAATTGAGCATTTACTGTTGTTATGATTGCTGCCATTGGTGCTGCAAGAACTAATGCTGCTAAATACCAAGGAAGTACTTTTAACGTTATTATCGGAATAACAGAATCATAGTCTTTGATATCTGGGAATACTCCTCTTGCCATAACTCCTATTAAATGAACTCCAAACATTACTATAAAGATAACGATTGATCCGATAATAATAGATTGTTTTAAGCTTCGTTTATTTTTATATAACATTGAGTTAATAGCAATTTGCGGAATACCAATAACCCCTACTCCGACTAATATCCAAAATGAACTAACATAGCTTGGTGTTAAACTACTATTTGCTCCAAACGGAGTTAATATTTTTTCATTTATATTAACTAAGTTTGCAGTAATTTGGTCAATACCTCCACCATAATTAATTACTGCAATCAGTAAAATTATCGTAGAGAAAATCATTATTAATCCCTGAATCATATCAGTTATTAGAATATTTTTTAATCCACCGAATACTACACAGAATATAATAATTACTGAGATAAGAACAATACCAGTCTTATACTCAATTCCCATGAAGGCTGCTAATAATTTAGCTCCACCTACCCATTGGGCACTCATCGCAGCAATTAAAAATACAATCATAGCAAGTGTTGATATGAAGGCTACTACTTTAGATTCATATCTATTTTTTAAATAATCACTTATTGTTATTGCATTTATTTTTTGTGCGGCAGTTTTAAACTTTTTAGCTAAAACTAATAGTACAAAATAACCTGTTACTACTTGAATTACAGCAAGTAATACCCAACCATAACCAAGTTTATAAGCAACACCAGGTCCTCCTAAAAACGTAGAAGCAGATCCGTAAGTAGACATTAATGTTATCGCTAGGACAATACCACTTACCTTTCTATCTGCTAAGTAATACTTTTCAAAGAAACCACCATGTTGTTCTGTTTTACTAATACGATTCATAAATAATGGTAATAGTATTATTCCTAAAAATATAGTTACAAAGAGAATTAATATTCTATAATCTAAATTACTTGTCATTGTTTTCCTCCTCTTTTATCTCATCATTTAGCAAAAGATTTGTTAAGACAATAACTAAAATTATTATCAGAACACTAACCACTATAGAACTGTAAAAAAACCATTCGGGAAGTCCTAACACATACTTATATGATTTTACATTATTTACATCAAATTTAATATAAGCAAAGTAATACCATAGAGCAAAATGTACAATTGCTAAGAAAAGTGCAACTATTCCCTCTTTATTTTTAAATTTATTCATTTGTCTTTCCTAATACCCTCATTAAAATATTATAGATATTTTCATAATAAACTTTCATAAAGTCAACTATGATACTTCCAAGTAATAATCCCGCTGTTACATCACTAATAAAATGTGCACCTAGAATCATTCTTGAAATTGGCACTGCAATAATTGCAAAGGTAGCAATTACAGATAGTATTTCTTTTTTATTAATTACAAAAAGTAATGCTAAGAAAAATAATACTACAAAAGTAGAGTGACCGCTAGGGAAACTAAAACCATCATGAAGTTCTGGCAATGGTCTACCCCTTTGAATACTATATTTGAATGTTGCCAGGAAGAATCCTCCAAAACCTGCACTAAAGAATATAAATACAGCTTTCTTAAACTCTTTTATCCAAACTAAAAACCCTGTCAATAAGATCATTATTAGTAATAATAACTTATCATTAAAAACAAGTGATATTATTTTAGCTATTTGCTCCAAAGCTTTTATTTCAAGTAAATCAGCAATTACTCTATCAAAATCATTATTTGGAAATTTTATCGCTACAACTGCTAACGCTATGAAAACTAATATCTTCAAGTACGTAAGTACGCTCAATTTCTTCATCCTATTTTTCACCTCCTACTTTTTCTAATATCTTATTATAAAAATCTATTACATCATTAATAACACGTTTTTCATTTTTATAAACTTGCATAGAATGTTTATAATTTTCAAGATTATTATAAAATTCGTCAATTTGTGAAATAGGAAGTGTTAAAAAATCTTCCTCAACAACTACTTTTGCAAATCCATTTTTTTCGAAGAATCTTGCATTTTCAATTTGATCTCCTCTGCTTTGATTAGTTCCAAGTGGAACAAGAATCGGAGGTATTTCTAAAGCTAAAAATTCATATATTGAATTTGCTCCTGCTCTTGAAATAACAAAATCGGTAATTTTTAGTACATCAAACAATTCTTTTGATAAAAATTCAAATTGTTTATACTCTTTTTTATCTATATTGTTATTTAATAACCCTTTTCCAACTAGGTGAACGATTTGATATTTTTCAGTAAGTTGATCAATATTATCCCAAATATAATCGTTTAAAATTTTTGATCCTAGAGATCCACCCATTACTAATAACACAGGTCTATCCTCATTAAACCCTGTTAATTCATAAGCTTTTTGACTATCCCCTGTATAAATATCATCTCTTACAATAGCACCAATTAAACTAGCCTTACCTTTTGGTAAAAACTTCTGAGTATCTTCAAAAGTAGTAAAGATATGATTGCAGAACTTAATATTAATTTTATTAGCAAGTCCTGGGGTAAGATCTGATTCATGTAAGACTACTGGAATCCTGAGTAACTTAGCTGCCACACAAACCGGGACACTAACAAATCCACCTTTTGAGAAAACAAAATTTGGTTTCTCTTTTTTCAATATTAATAAAGAATCTACTATTCCTTTTAATACTTTAAATGGATCTATAAAATTCTCCCAAGAAAAATATCTTCTTAATTTACCCGAACTTATTTTGTGATATTTTACTTCTGGAATTTTTCCTATCATCTCATTTTCTATACCAGTTTTACTACCAATATAAGAGATTTCATATCCATTTTTTTTAAATTCTGGAATTAAAGCCACATTGACAGATACATGACCTGCCGAACCGCCTCCAGTAAATAGGATTTTTTTCACCTTTATCCTCTCTCTTTCATCTTTTTTTCCAAACGCTCTTCTACATTTTTAGGAACAAACTTAGATAAATCTGCTCCGAAACCTGAAACACCTTTAACAATACTAGAACTAATAAATGAATATTGTTTATTAGCCATCATATAAAATGTTTCAATTCCTTCATCCAAAGCTTTGTTCATAAATGTTAATTGCATCTCATATTCAAAGTCAGATACTGCTCTTAGACCTCTAACTATAACACTTGAGCCAACCTTCTTTGCATAATTTACTAACAATCCTGAGAATGCATCAACTTTTACATTTGGAATATCTTTTATTGTTTCTTCAATCATCTCCACTCTTTCCTCAAGTGAAAATAAATATTTCTTATCAGGATTTACCAAGATAGCTACTATAATCTCATCAAATAACTCTGAACTTCTTTTTATAATATCTATATGTCCATAAGTAATAGGATCAAAACTACCTGGTACAATCGCTATTTTTCGTTTCATTTTTATTTCTCCATATATTCAAAGATTACTATATCTGTTATTCCATACTGTTTTTCTTTTATAACTTCAAGTTTTTCATCAGTAATAGTGATTTCTTCTGTATTACTCTTTTCACAAATAACTAACGCATCATCATTACATAGTTTATTATCTAAAATACATTGTAATGCTTCATCTATTAATCCTTTATCATATGGTGGATCTAGAAAAATAATATCAAATTTTTCTTCTTTTTTTCCGAAAATTTTCAATGCTCGTTTGAAATCATTTCTATATAAAGAATAATCTGTAGCATCTATTCTACATTTTTCAATATTACTTTTAATGACTTTTATTGCATTATTACTTCCATCTATAAAAGTTGTGTGCTTCGCTCCACGACTTAACGCTTCTATTCCCAAGCCACCTGTCCCACCAAAAAGGTCTAATACTTTACAATCATAGCAATCTATCATATTGAATAAATTTTCTTTAATTTTATCCGTTGTCGGTCTTGTATTCATTCCTTCAACAGCATTTAATTTTATAGATCTGTATTTTCCTGCTATAACTCTCATGTTTCCTCGCAATAAATATCTAATATACTGTATTTATTAATGATATCTTTAAAATAAGGGAGAATATGGCTTACACTTCCCCCTTATTTTAATATTTTTATTTTGTTTGTAAATCTTTATCTAAATGCTCAAAACTTAAATGCAAGTCAGACATTCCTGATAATTCTACTTTTTTTACAAATTTCTTTTTCTTAAGTTCTTCTACTATGTTGCCTAATCTGTTTTCATCAACATATATGCAAGCATATCTTCCTCTTTTAGAATAAGAAATAAAGTTCCCATATTTTTCTAATTTATTTAAGTCTTTAAAACTTTTAAAATAGACATATATTCCACGTCTTTCTTTTTCAAATAACTCCATAAATTTCTCCTAGAAATGAGCTGCTGCGTCTACTCGGCCTTTCTCATCAATTTTAATTACTTTAACTTTCAGAGTATCTCCAACTTTTACAACATCTTCAACTTTATTTACTCTTTCTTCAGCTAATTTAGAAATGTGAACTAGAGCATCAACCCCTGGGAATAATTCAACGAAAGCACCGAATTTTTCAATACGTTTAACTTCAGCTAGATAGATTTCACCAACTTCTGCTTCACGAGTAATATTTTCGATAATTTCAATTGCTTTATTAATTCCTTCAATTTCAGGTGAAGAAATAAATACATCACCATTTTGTTCGATATCAATTTTAACACCAGTTTTTTCAATGATTTCATTGATAACTTTACCACCTGAACCAATAACATCTTTAATTTTTTCAGGTTTAATTTTAATAATTTTAATTTTCGGTGCAAATGTAGAAACTTCTTGGCGAGGTTCAGCGATAATGCTGTTCATGTGATCTAGAATTTGCAATCTACCTACACGCGCTTGTTCTAGTGATTCTTTTAAGATTTGCTCACTTAAACCATCAATTTTGATGTCCATTTGAAGCGCAGTAATCCCGTCAGCAGTACCAGCTACTTTAAAGTCCATATCTCCAAGGTGGTCTTCCATACCTTGAATATCAGTTAAAATAGTGTAATGTTCATCTTTCTTAACTAATCCCATTGCAATACCAGCTACCTGAGCTTTAATCGGAACCCCAGCTGCCATAAGAGCCATAGATCCAGAGCAGATTGTAGCTTGAGAACTTGAACCGTTAGATTCTAAGATTTCTGATACGATACGAATCGTATATGGGAAATCTTCTTTAGAAGGAATAACTTGAGCTAATGCACGTTCTCCCAAAGCACCATGACCAATTTCACGACGTCCTGGAGCACGACTGAATCCTACTTCACCAACTGAGAATGCTGGGAAATTATAGTGTAACATAAATCTCTTATTTTCTTCTTGAGTTAAATCATCAATGATTTGTTCATCTGATAAGTTACCTAATGTTACAACACCTAAAGATTGAGTTTGTCCACGAGTAAATAATGCCGAACCATGTGTTCTTGGTAATACATCCACTCTAGATGCTAAAGGTCTAATTTCTGTTAATGCACGTCCATCAGGTCTAACTTTATCTTCAGTGATTTCACGACGAACCTCATCTTTTACGATTTTATCTAATGATAATTTTGCTTCTTTAACGATATCTAACTCATCTTCGGCGGTTGCACGTTCTTCGAATACTTCAAGAACTTTTTCTTTAACAGCAGAAATAGCTTCGTCACGTGCTTGTTTATCTTTAATAGCAATTGCTTCTTTCATTTGAGCTAATGCCATTGATAGTACTTCATTGTAAATAGTCTCATCAATAACTTTTAACTCAACTGCCATTTTCTCTTGTCCGATTTCGTTAACGATTTGTTGTTGGAACTCGATTAAACGTTTGATTTCTTCATGTCCAAACATTATGGCATTTAACATAATTTCCTCAGATACTTCTTTTGCACCTGCTTCTACCATGTTAATAGCATCACTTGTTCCAGCTACTTTTAAATCAACTGTAGAACGTTCCATTTGTTCAACTGTTGGGTTAATTACATATTCTCCATCTACATATCCAACTGTTACTCCAGCGATAGGTCCTTTAAATGGAATATTTGATACTGATAGTGAAAGTGAACTTCCTAGCATTGCTGCCATTACTGGATCACAATCATACTCTACTGATAATACAGTTGAAATAACTTGTACTTCATTTCTAAATCCATCTTCAAATAATGGTCTAATCGGTCTATCGATTAAACGTGCAGCAAGAGTCGCTTCTGTTCCTGGACGACCTTCTCTACGTAAAAATCCTCCTGGAATTTTTCCTACTGCATACATTTTTTCTTCATAGTTAACTGTTAACGGGAAGAAATCAACATCTTTTGCTTCTTTAGAAGCAACAGCTGTAGTTAATACAACAGTATCTCCGTATTTTACTACTACTGCTGCGTTAGCTTGACGAGCCATTTCACCTAGTTCAACTGTTAATGTTTTTCCAGCCCATTGTGTTGTATAAACTTTTTTATCTTGAAACATGTTTATTTCCTTTCAATATTTTCTAAAACTTTATATAAATCGACTACCTTATTATATCACGAATACTAGTATTTACAAAGAAAAAAAACGAAAACATAGTAGAAATAACTTTGATTTCTCTATATTTTCGTTTATTAATTTCTAAACTAATTGTAATTGATATAGTTTATATAAAACTAATATTATTAACAACATAATAACAAATAATATAACATATATTTTTTGTTTATTTGACATAACTAAATATTACCTTGAATTTCTTTTTCTAAAATATTTCTAACATGCTCCGCTATACGTGTAAAGTGTTGAATTAAATCCATGTAAACTACTCCTGCTGGAATTTCACAAATTCCGTCTTTCATACGTTGAATATGTTGTTTACGTGCATTTTTTTCAAGTGCGTAAATATTTTCACAAGCCGCCAATGCTGCTCCCGCCAAAGCTATGTTATTTTCTTCCAATGATTTTATAGTTTTTAAAATTACATCATTACAAAGATCATACATTTCTTGAACTTCTGCTCTTGCTGTATCTGAGAACTTAAGTTTTTTTCTAATTTGGTAGTCTACTGATAATACTATATCTCTTGCGTGATCCCCAATTCTTTCAACATCACGAGTACCATCTAGTAATGTTGAAGCTATTAACCCTTCTTTAGGACTTAATTTTTCTCTGAATAACAGAGTTAAGTAATCTGTCATTTGTTCATCAAAATTATTTATTGCATCTTCGTAAGTTTCCCCTTTTTCTCGTAATTGTTCATCACGATTCATAAAGTACTCTACAGAGTTACGTAAACTTTTCTTAGATAAAATTAGCATCTCTACAAATTCTTTTTGAACTTGACCTAGTGCAACTGCAGGTGCACTTACAATAAGTGATTTATCAAGATATTGTGCACTATATTTAATTTGTTCATCTTCTCCAGGAATAAGTTTAGTTACAAGAACTACAAGTAAACTAATAAACGGGAATTGGATAAACGTATTTAAAATATTAAATGTACCATGTGCTGATGCAATAGTCATTTTCGGCTCTAAACCTAGCGTTGTTTCTAAAAATTGAATGAATGCTCCATAAGGAACTAATGCTATTAAGCAGATTACCGTACCAATAACATTAAATAATACGTGAGATGCAGCTACACGTTTTGCTGCAATATTACTACCTACCATAGCTAATGCAGCTGTTGTAATCGCTGTTCCGATATTATCTCCAAATAATACTGGTAATGCCCCTTGTAAACTCAAAGCACCATCTGCATACAAGTTTTGTAAAATGGCTATAGTTGCTGCTGAAGATTGAATAAGTACTGTTAAAAATGTACCTACTCCTACCCCTACTACCGCACTATCATTAATATGCGCTAATACGTTCTGGAACCACGACATATCTCTCATCGGTCCCATAGCTGTAGACATCATTTTTAAAGCGTAGAAAATCCCACCGAAACCAAATATTACACGTCCGATATTATTTACTATTTTAGCACGAGTAAAGAATAAAAACGCTGCTCCTAAGAATATCAAAGGAAGTGCATATTTAGAAATATTAAAACCAATAATGAATGAAGTTAACGTAGTCCCAATATTTGAACCCATCACTATAGCTATTGCTTGTCTAGTTTTTAATAATCCTGCTCCTACCAAACTTATAGTAATTACGATCGTTCCTGTACTCGACTGAATAAGTATCGTAACTATTATCCCGGCTAAAACTGCCATAAGCGGTTTAGATGTATATTTATCTAAAACATATCGCATTTTCTCCCCGGCTATTAATTGAAGTCCGTCTCCCATGTATTTAATACTGAATAGGAATAATCCAAGACCTCCTAAAAAAGAAAATAAAATTTCTTGCCAAAGTGCTGACACTTTTTTGTCCTCCTAGTATATGTTGCGTGTATCATATAACACACAAGTAAATTTTACCATATAAATTTTAAAAGTACAACCAAAATCTGAAACAAGAAATATTAAAATATTATTACAAATATTTACTTTAATTACTTTATACTTTAACTATAAAACACTAATATTTTAACAAAATAAAAAAGGCATCTACATAAAGTAAATACCTCTTTTTATTATGCTTATTAAGCTTGTGGATAAACAGAAACTTTTTTACGGCTACGTCCGTATCTTTCGAAACGTACAACTCCGTCAACTAGTGAGAATAGTGTATCATCTCCACCTTTTCCTACGTTAGTTCCTGGCCAAATTTTTGTTCCACGTTGTCTGTATAAGATAGAACCTGCAGTTACGTACTGACCATCAGCTCTTTTAGCACCTAAACGTTTTGATTCAGAGTCACGTCCGTTTTTAGTAGAACCTACCCCTTTTTTAGATGCGAAGAATTGTAAATTTAATTGTAACATCATGTCTATTTCACCTCTCTTACTTCAATAGTTATATAATCTGAATAATTTTCTTCAATTGTTTTTAATGCAACTAGCATTGCATTTAGTAGAAGTTGCTCTTTGTCTGTAGATTTTAACGATCTATATGTTAAATGTCCAGTCACATCTTCGTTAGACGAAATGTCAAACTCTACATCTTCATCTAGTTCATCTACTGCATTTATTAAACCGAATACGACAGCAGAAACACCTGCACAAACTATATCAGAACCGTGTTCAGCATAATCAGCATGTCCATCAACTGTTACTTGTTTAATAACTTCAACTTCTTTTACGATTTCCACCTTAATCATGATTAAGCGTTAATTTTTTCAACTACTAATTTAGTGAAAGGTTGACGATGACCTAATTTACGGTGATTGTTCTTTTTAGGTTTGTATTTAAATACTGTGATTTTTTTACCTTTACCTTGAGCAACTACTTTAGCTGTTACTGTCGCACCAGCTACTAAAGGAGCACCAACTTTTGTAGTTTCTCCACCTACTAATACTACTTCGTCAAAAGTAACTGTAGAATCAACTTCAGCTGCTAACTTCTCAACTAAGATTGTTTGTCCTTCTTCAACACGTAGTTGTTTCCCACCTGTTTTAATTACTGCGTACATATCTGCACCTCCTTAAATATTTTTTACTAAGACTCGCCATATAAGGTGGATTTCTCACTTGTTTACCTTATATGTGCGGTTGTAGTAGCTATTTAGGAGCTACACAACAATACAATTCTAACACATATATACCCTAACGTCAACTATATTGGTAACTTTTCTTACTTTTTTTTCAAAAAAATAAATCAGTAAACATTATTTCTAATGATTACTGATTTATTCAACTATTTACGTTTTTTCTTGTTAGAAACTAATGTAACTTTTTCTGGATCAAAAGCTTGTTTCTTTTGTTTTTCTGGTTTATATGGTGGGTATAATGCGTGTCCTAGGTATGTTTGGAATATCATGAATAATCCCCCAACGATATAATACACGGCTACTGCTCCAGCTACGATGAATGAGAAACCTGCAATCATTACAGGTGATATCCATTGTATCATTTGCATTTGTTCAGCTCCAGGTTGCCCAGGTTGCACAGTTTGTGGCATCATTTTCATACTTAATTTTGTTTGAATAGCATAAACTATGAACGCGATTATTGGTAATGTATATGAACGTGTACCAAGACTAAACACTCCTAGGAAAGTAGAATCAATAATTCCTGCAGAATATAATGGATTTGTTAGCGTGTAGTATATCGCCATTAAGAACGGCCAAGGTATAAGAATCGGTAAACATCCACCTAAGCTTATAGGCATAGCATCATATTTTTTCATGATAGCCATTTGCTCTCTTTGTAGTTCCATAAGTTCGCTACGAGCTTGCATTTTTTCTTCGTTAGAGATAGCTCTAGCTTCTTTTTCTTTCGCAGCTTGTTGTTTCTTTTGAACTACTTCTAATTCTGGACGAGCTAATTCTTGCCCTTTTCTCGCTTTATTTTGTACTTTATAGTTATGTAGCATGAATGGAAGTACTAGTAATCTAATAATCAGTGTAATAATTACAATTGACCAACCCCAACTTCCAGTATACTCATGAATTTTTGCTAAGAATATGTCCATCGGTTTTACGAATGTTTCATAAAACGTTCCAGATCTATCATCTGGTGAACATCCAGATAATGTTACTACCCCAAGCAAACCTAATAAAATTGCTGATAGTTTTTTCAATTTCATTCTCCTTAATTTTTATTTCTTCTTGTAGTTTTAGTAAGTTCTTACTAACTAATATACCTAGTAAATTATATCAAATATAAAAGAGGTAGTCAAACTATTGTTTAACTAAACTTCATTAAATTTAATAAAGTTATAAAAATTTAATTTTAACGTTCAAAATTAATTGACAGTTGATAGAGTTAGTTATATAATATTAGTAAAAGGGGGATGATTATTATTAAAGATATACAATATATTACAGATATCGAGAAACTGAAGGTTATTTCCGATCCTTTAAGAATAAGTATTCTTACAACACTCGGTACAGAAAAGAAAAACTCAAAAGAACTTGCTAAACTATTAAAAATTAATAGAACTAAAATACACTATCACCTTAATATTCTAGAGGAAAATAGTTTTATCGAAGTAGTTGACACAGATACAATAAATGGTATAATTCAAAAATACTACCTACCAACTGCACAGGCATTTGTACCTTCACCTAGTATCTTTAATGACTTATTTAACAATACTTCAGTTAATTTTAATATAAATAGAGAAGACATGAAAGATTTCTGGAATGAAGTTAAAAAACTAGAAAAAAAATTCTCCTCAGAAAATAAAAATAGTGTTAGTATTAGTATTATTTCTACAGCTCGCTAAGAGCTGTTAAATAATAAATAGACTGTCAAATGTTTTTTATCGTTAAAATTTTTATAAAGGATGTGGATTCTATGTTTAAAAATAAAAACTTTTCAATTTTACTATTTGGTAGATTAATCACTAATTTCGGTGATAGCATATATTCAATAGCTACTCTAACATTAATTTACATATTAACTAAATCTACCTTTTATAGTGGTATTACTTTATTTCTAATTTCATTTACCACTATATTACAAATATTTGTATCACCACTAATCAGTAAATTTAATGTAAAGAGATTTTTAATTATTTCACAGTTATTTCAAGCTATAATATTACTAGTTATTACTTATCTAATCTACGTAAATAAGCTACAGATTACTACACTAATAGTTTTTATTGTTTGTATTAGTTTCATCAATCAAATTGTTTATCCTATTCAACTTACCTTACTTCCAAAAATAGTTAAACAAGAAGATTTAGTTAAAGCAAATTCATTATTTTCTATAGCTTATCAAGGTAGTGATGCACTATTTAATTCAATAGGTGGATTTATTATTACATTCTTTGGGACAATATATGCTTTTATCATAAATAGCGTTACATTTTTTATCAACAGCTTTATATTCATCTTCTTATCAGATGAATTATCTAAAAATACTAATACTATACAAGAAAATTACTTTTCTAAACTAAGTAGTGGAATAAAAATTTGTAATACTCCTCTATTAAAACCATTATTAATAGGAATTATAGTAATTAATTTTTCTACCAGTTCGTTACTAACACTACTTCCTGAGTATTCGGAAACTAGCTATTTTTATGGAATTTTACTTAGTGCATCTGGACTTGGTATTCTAATAGGAGCCTTTCTTTCTAACAGTCAAACACTAAAAAATATAAGATTAAGTACTCTATACACTACATTTACACTAGGTATAGCTCTATCTTGGGGATCACTTAGCATACTTAATAATAATTCTATAACTAACAAAATTATAAATTTTTTATTATTTCTTTTTGGTTGGATATTAATCGGGATTTTAAATACATATTCTCAAACAATGATTCAATGTATCATAAGTAAAGATAAATTAGATATCGCTATGTCAACTATGATAGGTCTGTCAATAGCCTTTAGCCCGCTAGGCGCATTATTGTCAGGAGTATTAAGTATAAAATACAGTATTAAAACTATAATAATTATTACTTCATTATTAATTCTTAGTATATTTCTATTTTGGTTATTCAATAAAAATATTAGAAGCTTACCTAGTTTTTCAAAATTACTTGAATAAGAAATATTTCATACAAAAAATAGCTAGCAACTTATTTATACAAGTTACTAGCTATTAAATTAATTTCTATTTTTTATCTTCTTTTGGTAAGAATGCATTTAATAACACACCACTGATAGCTGCAAGTGCCATTGCTGGAAGTTCGAAGTTAATACTTTCGAATTTAAGCATTGCTCCACCAACACCTAAAACGATGATTACTGATGAAATTACTAAGTTTCTGTTGATACTTAAGTCTACTTTTTCATCTACTAACATTCTAAGTCCACTTGAAGCGATTATACCGAATAGTAAGATCGATACACCACCCATAACCGGTGATGGAATCGTAGAGATTAGAGCTGAGAACTTACCTACAAAACTTAAGATAAGTGCGAATACCGCTGCTCCTCCTAATACGAATACAGAGAAGATACGTGTAATAGCAAGCACCCCAATGTTTTCACCGTATGTTGTACTTGGTGGTCCACCTAAAAGTGATGCAAACATCATCGCTGTTCCATCAGCTAAGATTGAACGGTGTAATCCTGGATCTTTTAAGAAGTTTCTTCCTACTACTTCAGATAATACCATTTGGTGACCGATGTGTTCGTTAATTGTTACTATAGCAATAGGTACCATTGCTAATGCTGCAACATTCCACTCTGGTGCATATGTTACAAACGGAATAGTGAACTTCGGTAAACTAAACCAAGGAGCATCGATAACTGGTTGGAAATCAACTAATCCTGCAATCACTGCAACAATATATCCAAACACAATTCCTAATAATACTGGAATTTGTTTCGCAAATCCTCTTAAAGCTACACAACAGAAGATTGTTGCTGCTAATGTGATAAGAGCTACTAAGAAGTATTTTAAGTCATAAACTTTAGCCCCATCTACTGTTTTATACATCGCCATACTGATTGCTGTAGGAGCAATTCCAAGTCCAATAACAATGATAATAGGTCCAACTACAACTGGTGGTAAAAGTTTAAGTAGCCAATTTACACCAAATTTGTAAATTAACATTGCTACAACACCATAAACTAAGCTGGCTAAAAATGCACCAAGCATTGCTGTTTCAACGCTGTGAGTAGTTGAAAGCACAATAATCGGATTAATGAAGGCAAATGAAGATCCTAAATACGCAGGAATTTTACCTCTAGTTATTAATAAATACGTAAGTGTTCCAATACCTGATGTCGTTAAAGCAGTACTTGCTGGTAATCCTGTTAAAATCGGTACTAACACCGTCGCCCCAAACATTGCGAATAAGTGTTGTAAGCTTAACGTTACCCATAGAGCTAAGTTAGGCTTTTCATGAACATCTAGAATTGGTTTTACTCTTGTTTTTTCTGCCATTCTTCTTCTCCTTTTTTTATATTCAAACTTTCATAATTATATCACATGAATAGTCAATTTGAAAGTGTTTTTTTCTATTTTTTTAAAAGTTTCACCTGAAATTTTTTAAAATAATTAATAATATTTCATTATAATACAAAAATTCTCTTCTGTTTCCTAAATTACCGCAATCTTTCAAATCTAAAATCTAAAATTATATAATAAATTTTTTTAACATTATAAAAACGCAAGATTAAATATACTAACCTTGCGTTCTAGAATTATTTAACTTCTATATCAAGAATCACAACTTCTTCAACTGGCTTATCTTGAGCTCCAGTTTTTACTGCTGCAATTTTTTCAAGAGTTTTCGCACCAGCGATTAAGTGTCCAAAAACTGTGTGACGGTGATCTAAGTGAGGAGTTCCCCCCAGTTTAGCATATCCTTCTACAGCTTCTTGTGGCCAACCACCTTGTTCAAGTGCTTGTAAAGTTCTAGCATCTACGTGAGAATTTTGAACAATAAAGAATTGACTTCCATTTGTGTTTGGTCCAGCATTCGCCATACTTAACGCACCATAGAAATGGAAATAATCCATTGAGAATTCATCTTCGAAACTACGTCCCCAGATTGATTCTCCTCCCATACCTGTACCTGTTGGATCTCCACCTTGAATCATAAAGTCTTTAATTACACGGTGGAAAATAATACCTTTATAGTACCCATTTTTTGCATGAGTTAAAAAGTTTTCTACTGCTTTTGGAATATCTTTTTCAAATAATTTGAAAGTCATATCTCCGTGAGTAGTTTTAATTTTTACTCTAACTTGACCTTTTTTTACATTTTTTGTTAATTGAGTTAACATTATATCTCTCCTTATTATGATTATGAGCTTACCCAAAAATTCTAAAATTTTACAAAGTTCTTACGAAAAACCATAGACGCAGTGGTTTATTGATATCTAAAATCGCTTTATAAAAGCTTTTTAGATATCAATAAACTGCGCGGGGGTGACTCGACAAAATCAATTTCTCCGAAATCACAATTTTTGAGTCACTCCCTATTTTACTATGCGTTTTTCTCGATTAATCTTTCGTTGATTTCTCTTAAGATATTTTCTTTGAATTCGGCAAAGCTTTCTTCTTTTTGGTTTAATGAACCAAATGTTCTAACGTTAACATTTCTGTTCTCTACTTCTTTATCTCCAATTACTAAAGTATATGGGATTTTTTTGCTTGCTGCTTCACGGATTTTGTATCCTAGTTTTTCATCTCTATCATCGATAGCTACTTTAACTCCAGCTTTTTTAAGTTCTTGCATGATTTCTTTAGAATAATCATAGTGGTAATCATTGTTTACTGGGATAATACGTACTTGGTTTGGTGATAACCATGTTGGTAAATCTCCTTTGTACTCTTCTAATAAGAAGGCAACCATTCTTTCCATTGTTGATACGATACCACGGTGGATAACTACTGGACGGTGAGCTTTTCCATCTTCACCAATATATTCTAATTCGAATCTTTCTGGTAGTAAGAAGTCTAATTGAATTGTAGATAATGTTTCTTGTTTTCCAATTGCTGTTTCTACTTGAACGTCAAGTTTTGGTCCGTAGAATGCCGCTTCTCCTTCAGCTTCAACATAATCTAATCCTAACTCGTCAGCAGTTTCTTTTAACATTTGTTGAGCGTTATTCCACATTGCATCATCATCGAAGTATTTCTCAGTATTTTCTGGATCTCTGTATGATAGACGGTAACTAAAGTTTTTAATACCTAAATCTTTATATGCTTCTTCGATAAGTCCTACAGTAAGTTTGAATTCATCTTTAAGTTGATCTGGACGTACGAAAATGTGAGCATCGTTTAGAGTCATACCACGAACACGTTGTAATCCACTTACTGCTCCACTTGCTTCATAACGGTGCATCATTCCAAGTTCAGCAATACGAATTGGAAGTTCACGGTATGAGTGACGTTCATTTTTATAAACCATCATGTGGTGAGGACAGTTCATAGGACGAAGTACCATTGTTTCGTGGTCCATCTCCATTGGTGGGAACATGTCTTCTTGGTAGTGCTCCCAGTGTCCACTTGTAATATATAGATCTTTAGATCCCATAATTGGAGTATACACGTGGTCATATCCTAATTCTACTTCTTTATCAACGATATATCTTTCGATAGTACGACGGATAGTAGCACCGTTTGGTAACCATAATGGTAATCCAGCACCAACTTTTTGACTTGTAGTGAAGATTCCTAATTCTTTACCTAGTTTTCTGTGATCACGTTCACGTGCTTCTTGTAGACGTACTAAGTGTTGTTCTAAATGTTCTTTAGTGAAATAAGCTGTTCCGTAGATACGTTGTAACATTTTATTGTCACTATTACCTCTCCAGTATGCACCAGCTACAGATAATAATTTGAATTCTTTAATTTTTGAAGTTGCACTTAGGTGTCCACCACGACAAAGATCAGTGAAGTCTCCTTGTGTGTAAACTGTAATAACTTCATCAGCTGGAAGATCATTAATTAATTCTACTTTATATGGATCTTCTTTAAAGATTTCTAAAGCTTCTTCTTTACTTACTTCGCGACCTTCAATCGTATGGTTTTCGCTAATAATTTTCTTAACTTCTTTTTCAATTGCTTTAAAGTCTTCTTCTGACACTTTGTATTCAGCGTCAAAATCATAGTAGAACCCACCATCGATAGCTGGACCAACACCGAAGTGTACATCTTTACCATATAATCTTCTTAATGCTTGCGCTAATACGTGTGCACAAGTGTGGCGTAATACATATAAGCTGTCTTTATCTTCATCGTCTGCAACGATAAGTTTTAAGTGACCATCTTTTGTTATTGGTTTGTTAACTTCGATATAGTCCTCATCTAATTTTGCAGAAATCACTTTTTTCTTAAGACTTACACTAATACTCTCAGCGATTTCTAATGGTGTTTTATTATCATATTCTCTTACATTTCCATCTGGAAAAACTAATTTAGCCATATTAAGGTCTCCTTCTTTTTTATATACTTAGTCTAACTTACTCAAAAATTAAAAAATCCCTTCTCTAGCCGAAACTAAAGAAGGGACGAATATTTTCGTGGTACCACCCAAATTCGAAGTAAATTTACTTCCTCTTTGTGAATAAAGCTCACTAACTATGTTAATACTATTGCTAGGTAGTAACATATATTGCTTATAGATATTTTCAGCACCATACCCTCTCTTAAATAAGTTAAATATATATCGTGTCCTAAGTATATATTGATTTATTTCATTAATGTAATTCTAGCACAAAGATAGATGAATTTCAAGGGAAAACTCATCTATCTTTTGCATTTTATTTATTTTTTCTCCAGTAGCTTCTAATACCACTAAAAGTGAAAATTAGTATTAACACCATAAAAATATAATTTTTAATACTAAAATATTTCGCAGCTTCTGTTTTTACTATTTCTAGCTTTTTATCTATGTTATTAGACTTTTTAACTTCTAGATTACTTTTCTCGAATGAAGTTATATCACCGTCACTGATTTTAGTATCTTTCAAAGCGATATAATATAGATACTTAGCATCCTTTAATGCTGAAATATCAGTTACCGAAGTATTAGATATATCTATGCTAGAAATATTCGGCACATCTTTTAATGCATCTATATTTTTTAAACCTAGATTATCATTTAACATTAGTCGATATAGATATTTTTTATCTTTTAACGCATCTACATTCTCGATATTATTTTTATATAATAGTAATTCTTCTAAACTAACCAAATCTTTAAGCGCTGTAATATCACTAATATTATTTCTATCCAAATATAAAGTTCTTAAAGACTTCAATTCAGCTAATGGAGTTAAGTCTTTAATAGCATTTTCTTCAGCAACTAAACTCTCAAGTTTCCCTGCATTTTTTAAAAATGATATATTATCTAAACCTATACCTGAAAGATTTAGACTTCTTAGATTTTCTAGTTTTAAATTATTCGGAATATAATCTTTTAAAACACTGTTCATAGAAATATCTAATGATTCTACTTTTAGGTCATTTAGAAAATCTAAATTATTCATTAAATTTTTTCTAAGCACTAATTGTCTTAACTTTGTTAATTTAGCTAAACTCTTTGGATCTTTTATTTTATTGTTTGTAAGATTTAAATCTTCTAATTCAACTAACTTTTCTAATGGTGTAATATCTTCGATAAAGTTATTAGATAAGTTTAGATTTTTTAAGTTAACAGCGTATTCTAAACCTTTTAGAGAAAAAATGTTTTTCCAAGGTAATGACAGACTTGTAAATTGTTCCATCATACCTACCGTTATTTCCTCACCTTTAAAATTTTTATTAATATGAAACTTATAGTATTCTATTAAAGCCTCTTTAAGATTTAGGTCATCGAACTCTATTTTTTCACTATTTTCAATTTCTATAAATTTCTTTTCTCCAAAGGGTACATAGACATCGTTAGCCTTTATCCCAGGAGCAGATACTGTTAATCCTAATAATGCTATGATAAAAGCTTTATATATTACCTTTTTCATTTTTTTCCTCTTTATTTTTTCTATATTCAGTTATTTTATTTCTTACAATTATTAATCCATATGCAGCAAGTGGAATTAAAAATACAAAGTACGGAAATACATATCTACTTTTCGCTTCCCATATCATATGGAATAACGTTCCACCAATGAAGGCTACAGGAATTATAGTTAATATTTCTTTTTTCTTCTTATAAACATTTACTGCAAATACTACAGAAAATACATACACAAATACCTGAAATACCTTCATGATAAAAGTAAGTACGCGATGAGTTTCATCAAAGTAAATTTGTTTTATAAAAAAGTCTTTTACTTTTTCTAACTTAGTTTCACTATCGAAATTCCTTTGTGGTGCAGTTACCAATAAACTTTGGAATGTTGGTTCTAAAAATTGATTTTCATATTTTCTTTGATAAAAATCTACAGCATATCTTGGGTTTTTCTTAAACACTTCTGCTCTTTGTTTTATCGAATCCTTAGAGATTTCGGTTATGCGATTTGTATCATAATCTTCTTCTGGCATAATATCATAGTTAAATCTATTCCACCAACCAGCTTCACGATCTCCTTCTTGCATTCCCATAGCTATCCATGTAATTTTTGGGACACCGTCAGCAATTGTCTTTTGGCTTTTCACTTCATAATAGTTATAGATTAAACTCTTAGAAGCACTCATTAAAAACAGACAGCTGACCATAAACGCAATCACTTTTTTATCTCTAACTCTAATAAGATAAATAACTGCTGCCGAGAATATGGCTAACATATGTATTAAGTTATTACCTATAAATAGTATCGCAACATTAATACTAATAGCACTTATTACCAACATATACCATTTTTTGTATTTAGTATACTTTATAAAGTAATAGTAAGCCAGTAATGTTAAAAACATACCCGGTAATAATCCGTATACAAATGCAACATAGAATATTAACGGAAAACATAGACCACTAAGAATTACAACTAGATAATTTGTATCCTCATCATCAAACATTATATTAGCTATTTTATATAACATAAAGATAATAAAACTTATTGAAAAACTTTGCATTATATATAAAATAAATGTTGCTCTACCAAATAGTGACAGTAAAATTTGGAATAAAAATACTGTTGTAATTTGATGTGAATATATGTATAAATAGTTATTTCCTTTATCAAGACCACTGTAGTTTTCTCTTATGAAATTATTAGCTTGATCTATTACGTTAAATGGATCAAACTGAACATAGTCTCTTCTCAATATTGCAAACAAGATACTAATAATAAAGGCATAGATCATAACTATCAACACTAATCTTTGAACACTTATTATTTTTTTCAAATATCTCGCTAATATTAAGATAACTATACTAAATATTATAAGGAACATAATATTTAGTATAGCACTGACATTTTCATAATATAAAGTTTCTTGATAATCTTTAGGAAATATCGCTGTTTTTGTTAATACTAATAAAGAGTTTATCCCCATAAGTACTATGAAAATTACAGCTATAACTTTTACTAAAAAGTTAGAAAATTTATTTAATATTTCCTTGTTCATTGTCAATTATTCCTCTTCGTTTTTCTCTTCGTTTAAGAATTTTTCAACAATAAATCTTGGGCGTCCTTTTGTTTCTAAGTAGATTTTACCTACGTATTCACCCACAATACCTAGTGAAATCATAATCATTCCACCGATAAACCACATTGATATCATTAAACTTGACCATCCTGGTCTTGCAAATCCTGCAAAATAACTATACAATGTGTAGAAAAATACTATCGCAGCAATAAATATCATTAATGCTCCACCTATAGTGATGAATCTAATTAACTTTACAGATAAAGAAGTAATTCCTTCGAAAGCAAATGCTAACATCTTAGATAATGGATATTTACTTTCTCCAGCGAATCTTTCTGCACGTTCATATGTAACGATATCACTTGGATATCCTATCATAGGAACGATACCACGTAAGAATAAGTTTACTTCTTTAAACTGAGCTAATCCCTCTAATGCACGTTTACTCATTAAACGATAGTCAGCATGGTTAAACACTGTGTTTGCTCCAAGTTTTTCCATCACTTTATAGAATGCTTCAGCTGTGAAACGTTTAAAGAATGTATCCGTAGTTCTTGCAGAACGAACACCATAAACTACATCAGCACCAGCTAGATATTTCTTCATCATTTCATCCATAGCGTTAATATCATCTTGTAAATCAGCATCCATAGAAATACTTACATCACAGTGATCTTTAACAGTCATAAGTCCTGCTAAAAGTGCATTTTGGTGTCCTCTATTTCTACTTAAGTTAATACCACTGAATAATGGATTCTTTTCATGAAGTTCTTCTATCATTTCCCATGTTCTGTCTTTTGAACCATCGTTCACTAAGACAACACGGCTATCTTTTGAAATTAAATCTTCTTCTATCATAGAATTCATTTTAACTTCTAATCTTTTTGCAGTCTCATTTAATACCTCTTCTTCATTGTAACAAGGTATAACTACATATAACTTTTTCATTACAAATCTCCTATTTTATTTTTTACTTATAGCTTTATTAAGTCTATTCAACAAAGCTTTATTCTCTTTCGTTTCTCCGATTGGTAGTATAAAAATTTCCTCTACCTTTTCTTCATCAAACTCCCTTAGAATATTATATAAATTTTTATTAGATTGTTCAACACTTTTCTCATTATCTGCTAAATATTTTATAGAAACATTTAAATCATTAACTCTAGATTCCATTTCTTTATATGTAATGAAACCGGTTTTTTGATTTTTATCTTTTAAAATATTTATTAAATTTTCAAATGAATCATTAAATAATACTAATTCCGCTTCAGGAGAATAATGTCTATATTTCATTCCTGGCGATATAGGTGCGGCATCCTGTGTAAGTACTTCTTCATTATACTTCACACTACCTTCTCCTAATACAGACTCAATGTCTTCTTTAGTAATATCCCCAGGGCGCGCAATAACAAGTGGATATCTTGTACAATCAATAACCGTACTTTCTAAACCGATATCCGATTGTTCATCTTCGATTATTACATCTATTTTCCCATTCAAATCATGATACACATGTTCAAATTTTGTCGGAGATGGCTTTCCACTTGTATTAGCACTTGGTGCTGCTAATAGAACTTTAGTTTCTTTTAATAATTCTCGAGCAGTGACATTAGATGGCATTCTGACAGCTAACGTATTTAAGCCTGCAGTAACCTTTTTAGAAATACCGTTATTTTCTTTAACATTTAAAATTAAAGTCATCGGACCTGGCCAGAACTTATCTATAAGTTTCTTAACATTTTCATCACTATAATCAACAATATTATCTAGCTGACTCATTTCATAAAAATGAACAATTAGCGGATTATCACTCGGACGACCTTTTGCCTCATATATCTTACTCACCGCTTCATCATCCATAGCATTAGCACTTAATCCATAAACAGTTTCTGTTGGAATAGCTACAAGCTTTCCTCTTTTGTAATACTCAGTTAACTTACTGTATATTTCTTCTTTACTTTCACTTTTCGAAATATTAATTATTTCAGTTTCCATCCTATCTCCTTTCTAAAATTTCATACTACACTAACATTATAAATATTGTAATAACTATTATTAATATATAACTTAAATAATCTAGTTTATTATATTTTAGTACTTTATACTTACTTCTTACACCGGTAGTAGAATAGCCTCTTACTTCCATTGCAGTAGCAAGCTCATCAGCCCTTTTCAAAGTAGCTATAAATAATGGTATCAGTATAGGAATAAATTTCCCTACTTTCTGCGCTAAGCTTCCTTCATTAAAATCTGAACCACGTGAAACCTGTGCATTTATTATTCTATTAGTTTCTTCTAATATAGTCGGAATAAATCTAAGTGAAATAGATAATACTAGTGCAAAAGTCGAGATTGGTACCCCTACTTTTTGTAAGAAACCAAGACTCTTTTCTATTGCACTTGTTATTTCTGTTGGCGAAGTAGTAGCCATAAAGACAACCATTATCGCAACAACTAAAATAAACCTCACTGTAATCAATGCAATTCCTAAAAGTGCACCACTATAAATCTTCCAACCTAATACTTCATACAACACATCACCTTTTTTATTAAAAACAAGGTGAATCAACGAAGTAAATAAGATTAGTATACTAATAGCTTTTACACTATTAATTAAAAATGCCGGACTCGTTTTAGATAGTATAACTATCGTTAGGAGCATTAGTATTAAGATGAAAAATTCTAACACACTATATGCAATAAAGACATCTACTAAGTACCAAATCACAAAAAATATTTTAGTTCTCGGATCAAGATTATGAATAATAGTATTTAATGGAATATACTTACTTATTAACGAATTATTCATTTCTACTACTTCCTATCTTATTTTTTAAAGCATTAATTAATTCTTCATATTTCCTAGGAAATACATCCAATACTATATTATTTGCTTCTAATTTTTTGTAAAACTTCAATACTTCTGGTAATTCTAATGAATTCTCCTTGAGTACTTGTTCATTCAAGAAAAGGTCTTCTACCTTTCCTTCAAAACTAATTTCTCCATTTTTCAAGACGAAAACTTTATCCGCATATTCTAATACATAATCCATATTGTGAGTTACAAGTACTATTGTCATATCGAACTCTTCTTTAAGTCTTTTCACCATAGCCATGATTTCCTCACGGCTCTGATAATCTAGAGCTACTGTAGGTTCATCTAATATTAGTACTTTAGGTTCTAAGGCAAGTATACCACATAAGGCAACTTTCCTCATCTCTCCTCCTGACAATTCAAAAGGAGATTTATCTAAGTAACTTTCATCAAGTCCTACTAATTTTATTAATTCTTTTGCTTTTAAGATAGCTTTCTCTTCTGCGACTCCATAATTTAAGGGTGCAAAGATAATATCTTTTAGAACGCTTGTTTCAAATAACTGCTGTTCAGAAAACTGGAATAACACCGCAACATCTTGTCTTAATATTTTCAGTTTTTTAGCCAATTCTCTTCTTTCTTTTTTACTCTGTGGATTAGTAATCAATACATTATCTACTGCTACTTCTCCTTTTGTGGGTAATAATAAGCCATTAATATGCTCTATAAGGGTAGACTTTCCGCTACCTGTCTTACCTACTATTACCGTATAACTTCCTTCATCTATCTTCAAGTTTATATCTTTTAAGACTTCTCTAGCATATGGGGTCTTATAGTTATAAGTATAGCTTACACTTTTTAAACTAATTTGCATATTTTTCTTACTACACTCCCCTCATCTTCTTCTATTTCAAATATTTCTTGATTCAGGTAATTGTTTAAGTCTTTTTTTATTCTTTCTACAAAAGGAACCTCTAAGCTATATTTTTCTAAAATCTCAGTATCAGCATATAGCGTTGTATAATTCCCTTGATAAACTATTTCTCCGCTTTCTAATATGACAATATCATCTGAATAAACACTCTCTTCTGCATCATGAGTGATAGATATTATAGTTATTCCTTTTTCTTTATTTATTTTTTTTATATACTCTAAAATAGACTTTTTAGCTTCAGGATCAAGCATACTCGTAGCCTCATCCAATATTAAAATCTCAGGATCTAAAGCTAGCGAAGATGCTATTGCCACCCTTTGTTTTTGCCCACCTGATAATGATGAGGGCTCATATTTTCTATAGTCCGTCATATCAACAATTTCTAATACTCTATCTATTATCTCATCCATCTTTTCTTGAGGAACATTTCTATTCTCAAGTCCAAATGCTATATCTTCTTCTACAGTAGATCCTACGAATTGATTATCAGGATTTTGAAAAACAATAGCTATTTTATTTTTTATATCATCATAAAGTTCTTTATTGTATTCTTTATTATTAAAAGTTACTTTCCCAGAAGTTGCTAAATTCTGCCCATAAATCAACTTCATAAGCGTTGACTTTCCGCTTCCGTTTTTTCCTAAAACACTAAGCCAACGCCCTTCTTTTATTGCTAAATTTATATTTGATAATGCAGTCTTTTTAGAACTAGAATATTGAAAAAAAACATCTTCAAATTTTATCATTTTATTACCTAATTTTCTACAGAATATCTTTTTATTATAACAAATATCCCGATTTTTCTCAAACTAAATACGGATAGCTATTAAATATATTCATATCATTTTTATTTTTCTTAAAGAGAACTTTCGCTTCGGTTTCTCTCGGGGTTGACCCAAAAGTCCTAAAATTTGACAAAGTTCATATGGGAACTCATAGACGCAGTGGTTTATTGATATCT
>NZ_KQ959954.1:88159-101837 GCF_001553035.1 Gemella haemolysans | reverse complement strand
ACAAAATCTTATTTCTAGAAATCACGATTTTTAAGTCACTCCCATTATTTATTACAATAAGCTTTTAAACTGTTATTTATAAACTTATTTATTTTATCATCATCATAAACCACTTCTTTAAGATACAATCCTGCTGCATCAGCTTTAGGCCCTGCGAATTGGCGTTCTTTTTTTTCTAATATTTCTTTAACATAATCCGCTTCATATTTACCGGCGGCCACATTTTGTATAGTTCCGATAATTATTCTAACCATATTATATAAAAAACCATTCCCAGTAATTTCAAAGTTTACAATATTAGGATTAACAGAATCTTTCTCCATAGTTAAACTATATATCGTTCTAACCTTATCCTCAACGCTAGAATTTTTTGAACAAAATGATGAAAAATCATGTTCTCCTATAAAATATTGCAAGGATTCTTGAGCTTTTTCAAAATTAAAATCAAAACTATGTTTACCCACATAATTTAATAAGAATGGATCCACTTCTCTTCCAATATGAAGTTTATAATGATATGTTTTTTGTGTACTATTATACCTAACATGAAAATCTTCAGAAGCTGACGTCGCTCCCACTATTCTAATATCTTTCGGAATAGTAGCATTTAGTGCCTTAACCCATGCTTCATCTGGAATACTCAAATCAGTATCAAAATGCAATACCTGACCATAAGCGTGAACACCACTATCCGTTCTTCCACTCATATAAAGTCGTACATCTTTTTTATTAATTTTCTTTAAACTCTTCTCAATTTCTTCTTGAATTGTATTATTGTTTGGTTGTATTTGAAACCCATGGTAATTACTACCATCATACCTACAAAGTAAAACTACTCTCACTCTTATCTCCTAAATGTTTTATTTTAATCTTTATTTCTTATTTCTTAACCGTCGTATCATCCCTGGGATAATTTCTAACGACTCATTCTATATGCTATTATACCACAACAATAGAAAGAGAAAAAGACAAGAAAAGAGTTGAACACAGCAACAAATCAGTAAAAATCACACTTAACTTTACTCAGTTGACATACAAAATTTCAACTTTATCCTATATATTAAAAATATTATTTTGGCAAAATAAAAAAAGAGTGACTCAAAAATATTGATTTCAGAAAAATCGATTTTATCAAGTCACCCTCACTCAGAACACCCATAAAATTAATTAATATTATACTTTATTCAACTCTAAAATCCCCATAATATCTTTACAAATATTATAACTTGCATGCGGTAAATAATTTTTTGTCATATTGTATTTAATCTTCTTAATATTATCTTCAAAAAATAGTTCTTCTAAACAAGCTAGTACTTCTTCTAAATTTTTAGCGATTTTTGCCATTCCATTTTTCCTAAAGTAGATAGCATTTTCCATTTCTTGTCCAGGAACTGGGTTAAAGAGAATCAGTGGAATATTACTTGCTAATGCTTCAGAAATAGTTACTCCTCCTGCCTTAGTTATAAGAATATCAGCAGTCTGCATCCATTCTCGCATATTTTCAGTGTAGCCCAGAATCTTAACCATTTCTTGTTCAGCATAATCAATTTCTAATTTATGTTTTAATGCTCTATTTTTACCACAGATTACTACTACTTGAGTATCTCTATTTTTCAGTAATATTTTCCCAATAAGTTTTGAAAAATCAGTAGATACTCCAAAAGCACCAGCAGATAATAAAACTGTCTTTTTATCTATAAATAATTTATTATCTTCCAACCATTGTTCAACATTCATTTTATCATCGAATTTTTCAGCAATCGGTATTCCAAATTTCTTAACTTTTTGTTTTTCTACATTTAACTTCAATAACTCTTTTTCAGTTCCATCTGTCGCTACATAATATCTAAATGCACCTTTAGTTAACCAACTTTTATGAAAATGGTAATCTGTTATTATATTAACTATCGGTATCTTATTATCTTTCAATAGTGATAAAGCTGGAGTTGGAAATGTTGAGACAATAATATCTGGTTTAGCTTGTTTTACTAGTTTTTTCAAATACTCAGAACTAAAATATCTATAAGCAGAGATATTACTATGATTTTTTCCTGCATAATACAAATACCCGTAAATATCTCTAAAATATGAAAAGCTATATAAATATAATTTTTTTAACACTGGAGTCAAATTCGGGTGCGCTTGTAAGAACAAGTCTGTTTCAATAACTTCAATCTCATCAGTATAATATTTTTCAAACGCTTCTTTAATATTTTTTGATACTTGAAGATGCCCATTTCCGAATGAACCTGTTATTAATAAAACTTTTTTCATATTACCTCACCTCTACTTTTTATTATAATAGATAAGATCATAAGTTAATACTATCACACTACCTAAACACATCCCCGCCATCGTATCCGTCGGATAATGTACTCCTAAATATACTCTAGAAGTCGCTATAAATAAAATTCCTATTATCGCTATAAGAATAGGAAAATAATTATTATTTCCTTTCTTCGATAATTTAATAAATATTAACGCCAATGTCAAATACATTATTGTTGCTGAAGTAGTATGCCCACTAGGGAAACTTAAACTATTTAATTCAACTAAACGATGAATATTAGGTCGAGGACGATTAAAAATTATCTTAATAAACGCCATCACTATACCGCACGTACTCATTGTAAGAGTTAAAAACAGAGCCTCTCTTTTAAACTTATTCACAAATAAAATAATAACTATTATAGCAGTTATTATTGCACTAGGCTTTTGATCTGCTATATTTGTCGTATTTAAATATATGCTTGTAAGTACTGGATTTTCTAAACCTTGAATAAAATTAATAATCATACTATCCAAAGGTTTCAAAAAACTATTGTAACCACTCGCAATAAGACCAAACATCACTATAAAAAATATAACTAAACGTTTTTGATTATTTTTTGTCATTAAATCTCCTAACCTTTTTAAAATCTCTAATTCATATCATATTACCATAATTTTATACATAATAATAGCAAAATAATATTATAATCTCACCAATTTCCTTTTAAATTATGTACTTTCTTATTGATTTCAGTTAAAAATATTTTATAATAAATCTCATTTTTTATAATAATTGTGAAGCTATACAAGTAATTGTATCTTCCTATAAACACACTTCTTTTCTTTCATTATTTTCATAAATTTATATTATTATATTAACTATCTATTTCTTGAACTTTAAAACATATTCCATTATAATTATTAGATTAATTAAATAAGTTTATACAGGAGTCTGTATGTCAAAAATAAAAAAAATTATAATATCAGTAATTCTACTATTCTCTGTAGCAATTGCTAGTTTGTATTATTACGGACATACCCACAACGTTAACTTTTTCGACTTTAAATATATACAATCATATTGGAAAAATAACGATCACAATACTAATACAAACAATGAACAAAACGATACAACAAAAAATAATCATGATAATATAGAAAAAACAAAAGAACCAGAAAAAAAAGGTAAGAGCTTAGAAGAAAAACAAGCTGTTATGAAAGCTGATACCCCTACTATGAATGCATATGGTTTATATTATGATTATGCTAATATGACTTTACCTGAAGTTATACAAGCATATGCAAAAGAATATGGAATAAAAAATTCACAAATAGCTTTTTCATACAAAAACCTAGCAACTGGTGAATTAATTGAAATGAATGAAACTCAACCTATGACTGCTGGTTCTACATATAAATTACCACTTAATATGTTAGTAGTAGATAACTTTGAAAAATATAACTTATCTATGACTAAACGTTATGATATCACTAACACTTACTATGAGTATGATGGTGAACACAACACATATGTTAAAGTTTTTAAAGGGGCTATGACTA
This sequence comes from Gemella haemolysans, assembly GCF_001553035.1. Taxonomy (GTDB): domain Bacteria; phylum Bacillota; class Bacilli; order Staphylococcales; family Gemellaceae; genus Gemella; species Gemella haemolysans_B. The sequence continues at coordinate 98,006 of NZ_KQ959954.1, read as the reverse complement.
TTCCCCAAATGCAATACTATTCATTAGTTTATTCAGAAAATACTCCTGCATACGCCCTTGCCGATCGTCTTGGTGGTATGAACGAAGTATACAAAATGTATAGCAACTATGGTGAGTCTAAAGCAGAATTAAAAAACTTTAGTACAGAAAATAAAACAACAACTAACTATTATATTCAAGTATTACAACACTTGTGGGATAATAGAGAAAAATATAAAGATATTCGTACATATATTGGTGAATCTTTCCCAGGAGACTATTACAAACGCTATCTTCCAAATCTGGTAATAGAACAAAAACCTGGATATGTAAAAGAAGCACTAAATGTTGATGCTATTGTTTATGAGAAAACACCTTACATTATCGCTTTATATACTGCAGGTTTAGGAGGAGCTTCTCCTGCTACTGAAGAAGTAAACCTTGTTGGATTAGATCAAGTAGGACAAATTTCTTATGTTATAAACGAATGGCACCGAGTTAATATGAACCCATAAATTTAATACACTCTTTAGAGCGGGAGTGACTCACAAATCGATTTCTCCGAAATCACGATTTTTGAGTCACTCCCTTTTATTTTCTTTTGACAAATTCCTTATTATATGGAGGTTGTTATGTTTTGCAATAATAGATTGAAATCCTTACGTACTAAACAAAAAGTTTCTCAAACTACGGTAGCTGAACACCTTGGTGTTACACGTGCTGCCTACAATAGTTGGGAAAAAGGAAAATATATACCTAATAAAAAAAATTTAGACGAACTGGCACTTTACTTTAATGTAGAGACTACTTACTTTGAATCTGAGTATGAGATAGTTAATAAATATCTCCAATTAAACGAGATAAATCAAAAGAAACTTTTGACTATGGCTAACGAGCTATATGTTTCTCAATTATATAAATATCAAGTTCACGCAAAATTATCGGCTGGTTTAGGTAACTTTTATTATGAAGATTATGAGTTCGATACTGTTTACTTCGACAAAGACATATCATACGATATAGCCTCTTGGATTGATGGGGATTCTATGGAGCCAAAATACCACAGCGGAGATGTTGCCTTGATTAAAAAAACTGGATACGATTTTGACGGATTGGATTATGCAGTAGTCTACAATGAGGAAACATACATAAAAAAAGTCTTTCTAGAAGAAAATACAGTTCGTCTAGTTTCTATTAATGACAACTACAAAGACATCATAGCACCGATAGAAGAAGTAAATATAGTAGGAGTTGTTACAGATTCATTTAAACCTATAAAAGAGGTGTAATAATATGGGAATAATTGACTATACATTAGAACCTCATTCAGATATAGCCTTTATAGATATAAAGTCTTTTTATGCGAGTGTAGAATGCGTAGAACGTGGACTTAATCCTTTAACAACCTCACTTTGTGTAATGAGCAGAAGTGATAACTCTAACGGTTTAATATTAGCAAGTTCCCCTGTTTTCAAAGAAGTCTTTGGGAAAAATAATGTAAGTAGAAGTTATGATCTTCCCTTCGATATTAATACACGACGTTTTTCATTTTATAACGCAAAAAGACAAGGTCTTGAAATAACTCAACAATATATCAATCATATTGAAGCCTGGTCCAAAAAAACACTCATCGTCCCCCCAAGAATGACTCTATATATCGAAAAAAATATACAGATACTCAACGTACTTAAAGATTATGTTCCAGATGAAGATATTCATCCCTATTCTATAGATGAAGGATTTGTCGATTTAACGCAATCACTCAATTATTTCATAAAAGATTCTGCAAAAACAAGAAAAGAAAAATTGGACATAATTTGCGCAAAAATCCAACATGATATATGAAAAAAACAGGTGTTTACTCCACTGTAGGAATGAGTAATGCAAATCCTCTTCTGGCAAAACTTGCTCTAGATAATGAAGCTAAAAAAACTCCAACTATGCGTGCTAATTGGTCATATGAAGATATTGAAACAAAAGTGTGGAATATCCCTGCACTTACTGATTTTTGGGGAATAGGAAGCAGAACAGAAAAAAGATTAAATAAATTAAAAATATATTCTGTTAAAGACTTAGCAAATGCTAATCCAGATATATTAAAAAAAGAATTCGGTATAATTGGAGTTCAGTTATGGTTCCACGCAAATGGAATCGATGAGAGCAAACCTTCAAAACCTTATAAACCTAAATCAAAAGGCTTAGGTAATTCACAAGTTCTTCCTAAAGACTATAAGATTAAATCACAAATAGAACTAGTTTTGTCAGAAATGGCAGAACAAGTCGCGATAAGACTAAGAAGAGTTAAGAAAAAGGCAAAATCAGTACATATCCATATCAGTTACAGTAAAATTGAAAGCAAAAAATCTATTAATGCATCTAAAAAATCAACCCTACTCAAAGCACAAAACAATTAACCGATCATGTTCTATCACTTTTTAGAAGTAAATATGACGGTGGTACCGTACGCTCTATTGCGGTTAGATATGATAACCTTATAGACGATAATCTTACAATCTATACGTTATTCGATGATATTGAAGCTATTGAAAAACAAAGAAAAATTGATAAAACACTAGATACTATACGTGATAAATACGGATTCTTATCAGTTCAAAATGGAAGTATGTTAATGGAAGGTTCACGTGTAAAAGAAAGAAGTAAACTAGTAGGAGGTCATGCTGGTGGCATGGATGGAATAATATGATAAATAGAAATTATCTTCCCTATAAATCTGCAAGAGAATATGCTGACCGTGGAATGGCTAAATGGATGGGCTTTTTCATCTCAGAACACACTACCGCGATTAATATGCAAGGTGACACTATAGATTTTTCCAACAATATGGATGAAGACGAAAAAAGACTACTATTAAACCAACTATATTTCTTTAAAGGTCTATCGTATTTATATACCTCCACTCAACGTGAACCATATCTAGGAAAGGTTGTTGATTGTACTAACGATATTATTTATTTTTCAACTAAACAAAATATACTGCAAATTTCAATCAGCGATATTCTAAAAGTTTCTTTAGCAGAGGAATTAGACTATGAACAAACTTAATCAACATGAAGTCCAATTTGACTATTTTAGTAGTAATTACGATCAATTCGAAAAAGATTTCTATAAATATTCTGCATTAAATGTACCCTTAACATTTTTAATAGACGATATTCTAAATTTAATGGTAAATAACAATGGTAATTTTTTCAGATTAACTGCTAATAAATCAAAAGATAAAAGAGATCACTACTTCTTTTTCAAAGTTCAAACTCCTTTAGAAAATAAAATGGTGAGAATCTTTCAATATATTGGACATAAATTCATAAATGAAAAATAAACTCGAAACTAGGATATCTTCCTAATTTCGAGTTTATTTATTTTTAATTTCTCTACTTCTAATTTAATAGATTCTATTGTTTTTGTTTTCTTCTAACTGCTATCGCTGCTGCTAGAGCTAATAAAGCCATACTAATCGTCTGTTCTGACTCTAAACCAGTTTTTGGTAATTCTTCTTTTTCTTTTTTATTAGTTTCTTCTTTTTTGTCATTATTAACCTTATTACTATTATTAGAATCCTCTTTTTTATTTTCAGCTTTATACTCTGCTTTAACCGGTGTTACTATTTGAACACGGCTTTCTAAATCTTTAGCCCCTACTCTGATTCTTTCTAGAATAGTAAATTTACTGAAGTGGTTTATTTTAAATTGCAACGAACCATCACTAAAGCTACTTTCAACTTTTTCTAGAATATTGTTGTCCGCTATGTGATATACTTCTAATTCTGCATTATCATTTTTCACTACCGATACTTTAACTGTACGTTCAGCATCACTATCTATTTTTTTACCGTCTTTTTTAAAATGAATTTCAAAAACTTCAATAACTTTATATTCACTACCTAATTTTTCAATAATAGTTTTATTTAGCTTCTCATCATTTATCGCACCTACAAAGACATCATCAGCTTTTATTTTGTTTTTGTCAAAAGATACAGCTATATCATACCCTGATAATGTTGCAGATAAAACTTTATTTTCAACCTGCGCATTATTCTCTGAGGTTTCTTGTTTTTTATTACTAGATGAATCTGTTTTATCTGAAGTTACTTTTGGAGTTTCTTTGCTAGGAACTTCTTGTTTATTTTCTGGAACAGTTTGTCCTTTAGGACCTTCCTTCTTATCAGTTTCTTTTACAGATTCTTTATTTTCTTTCTTATCTTCTTCTTTTACTGGTTCTTTATTTTCTTTTTTAGTCTCAGTTACTTTTTCTTCTTTAGGTGTGACTTTTTTAGTCTCATCTTTCACTGATTCCTTGTTTTCTTTCTTATCCTCAGTTACTTTTTCTTCTTTTGATGCGGCTTTTTTAGTCTCATCTTTCACTGATTCCTTGTTTTCTTTCTTATCCTCAGTTACTTTTTCTTCTTTTGGTTTTTCTATTTCTACTAAAGACTTACTCTTTAAAGAATTTTCTAAAATAGCTTTTACCTTTTGAAGATTTACATTATTAGGTTCAACTGCTAATAACTCATTAACTTTAATTAGCCATACTTCTTTTATTTCTTGTTCTTTCTTTTTATCAACCTTAATATCAGCAAATAAATAATTTACAAATTCTTTCTCGTCAATAGTATTCCAATCTATCTTATCTTCTAAAACAGATTTAAATAAATTATCTACTTTATTAATTTCTATTACTGGTGCTAATGATACATTTTTCTTTTCAGGTTTTGACACAACTTCAGATGCAGGTGTCGTTTTTTCAACTTCTTCTAAAACAGGTTTATTTACATACTCTAAATTAACATTGTGATTAGATTCTGCAGTTACAACAACATTGTTTGTGTCTTCGTGTGCATAAGCTGTTCCAAGAGAGCCAGCAGCAATGCCTATTAGAACACTAGCAATACCTACTGAAACCTTTCTAATCGAATATTTTCTCGTACTAAACATAATTTTCTCCTTATCAACTTGCTTAAAAATTACAATTTACTTATTAATCTATCTTTTTTATTATAATATATCTCAGAAAAATGAGCAAGCGTGAACCTATTTTAAATAACTTACAATATTAAAATACCAGAATCAAAAAGCTAAATACTCTACTTTTCTTTTTGATTCTGGTATATAATAATATCCATAATTTTTAAATTTTATATTATTTAATTTGGTGTTTATTCATTTTTTCTTGGAAAATGGCTGTAATAATTTTACGTAATTCTTCTTTTTCTTTTTCTGGCCATTCTCCCTCTTTTTGAGCTGCTGCGTATAGTTCTGGATATTCGATAGAAATTCTCTTAACAGTACGCGTATTAGCATGTTTTCTCACAAAAAATGGAATTTTCTTCATTAATTCTTCTGGAACTAATGAAAGTATTCTATCCTCAGTTTCTTTATCACTAATTACCGAAAAAGTAAGACCTTTCTTTATCTGTTCTTGTTCCTGTTCTGTAAAATCTTCTAACTTCATTCTTATTCTCCTAAAGTATGTATATTTTCAATTAAGATTATATACTAATACTTATAAAACAACAAATGAATTCCACTGATAGAGATTATCAATATTATAAGTTGCCAATTTTCAAATTATTACTCAAAATAATAACCATCTTTTATAAATATTCAATAATGTAAACTACTATCTTTGAACTTTAATATAATACCAATAATACAACTCAATTTCATAAAATATGACAACATATTTATGGGAGTTTGTAATAAAATTATAGTTATTTTCCTATCTAACTTCCCATGACATCATCTCTTCGAATCTTATGAACTAAAAATTTTATAGCAATCAATACAGCAATCAGTGATATTAATATTAATAAGATAATGATAATACTCGGTATTCTATAAAGAAATGCAATAAAGTTACCTACAATAGATACCATAATTACTGAAGAAATGATTGAGATATTTGTCGCTTGAAACTTTTGACCTATTAAAAAAGATATGAGTATTAAAACTAGTGAAAATAATACTGAAAAACCTACTATACAGATTACTTTAAAATAAGAACCAAAAGAATCAGGTATCATAAATCCAAAAAATTCGTATAAAAAATAATATATTATATTTTCTAATAATACAACAGGAAAGAAACTGATTAAGAAATTTGCACATAAACCATAAAGTTTAGACAAGAAGATAGTTGATCTTCCCTCCGGGAATAGATAGGTAAGTTCTCTCTCTTGTTTTATGTAGTGTATAAGAAGTAAACGATTAAACAGTACTACACCAAAAATAATTGCAACCGTAACTGTAACAGTAGTTGCTAGAGTTATTACACCAATTGCATAATTCAAAATAGAAAGTTCTTTAGAAGTTTCATCAAGTCTCCCTACCAAGGTAAAAAAAACTAGTGATATGAAATTCACAACTATATTTGTCCAAAATAAACTCTTAAAATGACTTGCTTGTTTTTGAAATTCATAATTAATTTTATCTCGCATACCTTACTGTCCCTCCATTTTTATATTTTCGTAAAAATCTTCTAATTTCTCAAAACCTAGTTGTTTCATTTCCTTAAAGCTAGATTTTTTTACTATTTCTCCATTTTGAATCATGATTACATTGTCAGCAATACTCTCTAATTCTGAAAATGAGTGGCTAGAGACAATAACAAGTTTCCCCATCTGTTTAAATTCAATGAGAAGATTTTGTAACAAAGTAATTCCTTCTCTATCTAAACCGTTAAAAGGCTCATCCAATATTAAAATCTCTGGACTGTGTAAAAATGCTAGAGCCATGTTTAAGCGTTGCTTCATACCTAGCGAAAATATAGAGATTTTAGTATTCAAAGAGACTGATAACCCAAATTTCTTTAAATAGGATTTCACATCAATAGACGGACAATCATAATACCTAATATGGTTTTCAAGCACCTCTTTCACCGTTAAGGAATCATAGCTATCAGGAAAAGAGAACACCCCCCCAATTTTTTTCAAATAATCAGAAAACTGCTCTTCTGTAATTGGTTCATCATCAAGGAAAATATCTCCGATTGAAGAACTCAGCCCTAGAAGACACCTAAATAAAGTTGTCTTTCCTGCTCCATTTCCTCCAATAATAGCATAAATATTACCAAAAATTAGAGAAAGATTTATTTCATTTAATAAAGTTTTTTTTCTAATGACTTTTGTCAAATTCGAAATAGTTAATTGTTTCATTTCTATTTCCTCCTAGTTAGTGTCAGTAATGATAATATAAAACTTAAAATAGCCCAAATACCTAATACTAAGAATTGTTGTACACCTACCTGCTCCAAGTGAAACAAATTTGCTCTAATTAGTTGACTAGAAGGAACAAATGGTAGATATTGATAAAAATTTGTTATCCATCTGGGCAATCGTTCTACTGGAAATATAATTGGTGAAAACATAAGTCCACCAAGCATAATTAATTGGGTCATCAAAGAAACAATATTTGACGGAAAAACATATGCAATAGCGAAACCAAGAGAAAGCAGGGCAAATATAATTAATATTATTGACACCAAAGCGATTAAACTAAGGAAAATATCTAATCCAAATCCAAATTTACTAATCAGAAGACTAGATAAAATACCTGGCAAACATAAGAAACCCCAAATTAGTAAATCTGAGAGTAAAATACCAACTCTAGAAACTGGCAATGTTTTCTGGTAATCATAGATTCCATTTTGCTTAGCTTCGCTGACTATTTGAGGTGCTAGTACACATGTCACTGCAATAACATTTATAGCAATTGCTCCCGTGCAGAGATAAGACTGTGTTACCTTGTCATTAGCATTTGTTATAAATAAGAAACCATAAATTATCGCAAATGACAAGATAATTTGCACCAATACAAATATAGGTGTATAAAACTTATGCCTAATTAAACTCCACTTAATTAATCCAAAAAATTTCGATATGTTTTTTTGCTTATTATTCATTCATATACTCCTCATAATCATATGATAAATTTTTTAATTTTAAATCATAGGAAATAATTTTGTCTTCCTCTAGCAAATCCATAATAATGGACACAATTTCTTTCAATTGTTCTTTTTTCACCGTGAACGTCAATCGTTTCTCAATATTATCATATTTACAAGAATCCATTTGTGAAAATCTAACTATAGTATCTTCGTCAAGAATTGAAATCGACACTTGATGTCGTAAATTACGTTGCGTTTGAATATCAGAAACGTTAACATCTTTCTTTACTTGTCCTTTGTCAATCATAAGATACCTATCCGCATATCTCTCGACTTCAAACAGATTATGAGTTACGATAATAATGGTTGAGGCCTGATTAGCGAGATTACGTAAGTGTCTCCACATGAGCATTCGTCTATACGGATCAACATCATTTGTCGGTTCATCCAATATTACAATAGACGGAGTATCAACAACTGACATAGCGAATGATGTTAATCTCTGTAACCCACCAGATAATTTTTCTCCTGTTGTATGACGCCATTTTTCAAGATTAAGATAACTAATTAGCTGATTTGAACTACTCTGTATATCAGATTTTTTCATACCTTTCAAAGCTCCAATACACTCTACAGCTTCTTGAATAGTCACCCCCTTAATTGGTACTTGAAACTGTGGCATAGATGACACTAATTCCCGGGCTTGATTCGGATGATTCGTTACATCTATTCCATTAATTTGAATTGAACCACTATCAGATGAAATCAAGCCATTTAACTGATTTAAAAAAGTAGTCTTTCCTGCTCCATTATGCCCAATAAGTGCAACAATTTGACCACTATAAAAAGTAACACTAATATTATCAGTAACTATCTTTGAACTATAAGATTTTTTTAAATTTTTAACAACAATAGTTTCTTTCTTCATAAATACCTCACACTACTTGATATAAAAAGTACATAAAACACATTAAAATCGGCATAATAAGACTAAAAATTTACAAATTATCCACGTAAATACCTGTATAATCAATTATTTAAAGTAATATTCCCCTCTTACATACCACCGGTATGTAAATTTATATTAACATACCGGTGGTATGTAGTCAAGAATTTTTAATAATTTTAATAAAAAAATAGAAAGACTCACAGCATATTAAGCTATGAATCTTTCTATTTCCTAGATAGAAAATGAGATATTAAAATCACTCAAACATCTATTTATTATATTAATTTTGTTCCTTACCGTATCATTTGATTTATTAAATATAAGTGGATTTAACCATATATTTAACATAACTGCAATTAGTTCTGCTAATTCCTGCGGATACTCTGATTTTATTGAACCATCTTTAATTCCTTCATAAATAATTGGTAAAAAATACTCTGGTATTGTCATCTCCTGCATCTGTTTGAAAAAAGAAGCTAATAATTTAGGATTGTCTGTAAGATTTGGAGAAATTGAAGTAATGACATCCATATTAGTATTCCCTATAGCAACCGATATTAATTTTGATATTTTTTCTCTTCCATTCAAATCTTTTGCATATTTAATTTCATCAAATATAGCCTTATTCTGATATCCTATTCTTTTAACAACTTCATTAAAAATATCTTCCTTAGAATCAAAGTAATGATAAACTGCACCTTTAGTAAGTCCATCTAATCCATTTATTATATCAGAAATCCTAGTTTTTTCGTATCCTTTAGTCATAAACAAACCACTTGCAACCTCAAGTATCAGTTCTCTAGTATTTTCTATACTATTCACAATAAATACCTCCTTCCTTACTAAAATTTATAATTGAAAATTGGTAATAATTAAGATATTATCTGATTTTTATCTATTATACCATATTATCAGACACTTAATATTACCTTACATTATACTTTTTAATATTTTCCCTTGGTAAATCAAATTATCATACTTGGAGTAATCTGACTCTCCATAATATATTTTTATCAT
>NZ_KQ959954.1:59786-88059 GCF_001553035.1 Gemella haemolysans | reverse complement strand
TGACTCTCCATAATATATTTTTATCATATCTTAGATTATAAATTCTTTACCGCTATCTATTTTTACTTTTCTCCAAGTTATTGCCATATCAGCATTAAACTTAAACCGACTATTCTCCTGAAGTATGTTCTATACCATTATAGTTTAATGCAAAGTGTAGCTATATAGTCGTTTCCATAACGTGATAGTCTATGTCTTTTGTCACACGATTCATAAAAGTCTATCATAGCAAACCCATTTTTAAGTTGTCCTCGGATCTGAGTTTCTAAGGTATGGCTAAATTCATATCCATATTCTGGATTTATAGTTATCTTGCCTTCCTCTTCAAGCTCTTTTGAATTAAAAGGGATTGAAAATTTTAGATGTAATTCCTCATCAGGTTTATCCCATACAATATCAGCATCATACATGTATATCCAAGGATTCATAAATCCGACCATTAACAGTCCTCCCTTTTTCAATACTCGAGAAGCTTCTTTATATATGTTTTCTAAATCTTCTACATATACATTTGAAACTGGATTAAAAATAATATCAAATGTCTCATTTTCAAATGGAAATGGTTTTGTCATATCGCCTTGAACTGTATTGATTTTTAAGCCTTCTCTTTTAGCAACCATTTCATCTCTTTGCAATTGTGATTTAGAAAAATCCATTATAGTTACATCATAACCTTTTACAGCAAAAACTGGTCCCTGCTGGCCACCTCCACAAGCTAAACCTAATATCTTTTTTCCGTTTGCTCTTTCAAACCATTCTTTTGGAACTTTTTTCCCGACAGTTAATGCAACAGAAATTGGATTATTTCTAGCTTCTTCTAATTGTTCGTGTGTCAATGGCTCAGTATAGTCATTTTTCACATTATTCCATCTATTTTCATTAAATTTTATATAATTGTTCATCTTATAATCTCCTCGTAATTTTTCAAATGTGAGCTATCGTTAAAAAGTATCAGATATACTTTTATTTACGGTACTCCTCTAATTTGTACGCATATTCATTCAAAAGTTGTTTTGAATACATTTTTTCATTTTTTGAGTTTCTAACTTCTTTCCAAAGGATAGCTGCAACTTTTAACTTGTTAGAATAATTATTGCTGTGTTCATCTGCACAAAAATCTTTTAGAAATTGATTCCACTGACAAGTCGAATTATCATACTTTGCATAATCTGACTCTCCATAATATATTTTTATCATATCTTGAATTGTAAATTCTTTATCGTTATCACTTTTTACTTTTCTCCAAGCCGTTGCCATATCAGCATTAAATTTAAACGGGCTAACTCCTGTTACAGCTGAAAAATAATCTCTAAATTTTTGATTGAAGGAAAAACCGCATTCTAGCAATGGTGTATTCAAAGATATTACTTCGGCATGTTTTTTGTTTACTTTCCTTGTAGACTTTTCTATTCTATTTCCCTTAAAATATTGTTCAATAATATAGTTCAATTCTTTCTTTGTACATCTATACTCTAGTCCAAGAGACTTACATATTTGTGAAAGCTCTTCTCGATACCAATAGTACTTGTTAAATTCCTCAAATGATTCCATATCTTTAAAACTAGGTCTAATTTCTATCACACGCTCACCTCTAAAACTTAAATTATATATTTCCCTCTTAATCAACTTAATTTATTTTATTATACAATACTCCTTAGATTTCGTAAATTAAAATAAAGACTTACTCCAAGTTACCAATATCCTTTAACGATAGCCTTAGAATAAGCCTTTATTTCTACACTTCATTTATTCACTAGTTGCAACTTTTGACATTAATACTATACACTCATCGATTCACTGTTACCTCATCACTACCGCTCTACGACAACTATCTTATAAAGCATTCGTAATTAATGGCTTCGGTCTACGCCCTTGTCATTAAAACGACTGCTTCAACACGGCTCGGTTCTCCAACAAGTAACGTATTTCATATCCACTGTACACAGGAATGGTAGCACACCTATTTTCGCCTTAAAATGGGTATGTTGAAACGATACCAATAAAAAACTGCAACTTACTAGTTGCAGTTAAACCACAGATTTACTTCTGTTTCTTCTAAAAATTTACTAAAGTTAAATTTGGAGTATCAGAGGGATTGAAATATTCTCTTTCTAATCTATAGAGATTCCTATTCTGTTCGAGTTTCAGCTAAATATATTCCCCATTCAGCTAATTCTTCAGGCAAATCATAAACAGTTTTACCATTACTTTCATAGATTTCAGAAATTCCTGGTGAAGTCTCAGAAAAAGTTTCCGAAGCTGTCACTAGTTCTTCTACAAATTGAATATTATGAGGTTCAAAAAAGTCATTAAACTTCGATAGTTCTTTACTATAAATTGTCACAACATTATAGCTATCAAGCATAATTTCATCATGACTTTTATGCCCACCAAATCCAAACTTACTTAATCCATCATTAACAAGCAAATCACCGTATCTAATCAACAGTACAAGGCATTCCTCTATTGAACAATCATCAATGTAATAAACATCCTTATGTAATTCGTTCATTGCTATCTCTTTTTCTCTATCAATACTAACAGGCAATTCCAAAATAAAAAACAAGGGCTCGTCATGAATCGCAATAAAGTGTTGAAAAACCTCTAATATTTTTTCTGCGTGTACATTCGCCATCAAATAATGTTCAGTTAACTTTGTAAATGACTCAAACAGATTTTCTACCAAACTAACTCGGTGACCTTTTACTAAATTCAACATTATGCGTCCTCCAGATAATTTAAACATTATACACATTTATAATCTTATTATACCATTAAAACCTCAAAAAGACTATAACTTCGCTGTCACAGTCTCTTATAAATCTACCTCAGTTCCTTATGCTGAACTACATTCAGAACAGAAAATATTGGTAGTAAAAGAAGCATTTCAATAATTTATTCATAGCTATTAGGAACGTTTCTCTAACAAGCTTACACACTCAACATGAAACGAGTGAACACTAAGTATGTCAGTTGCGTTCGTATGTGGGAACATATCTATAAACCTTTTAACGATAAGTAGGGTTATCGTTAAAAGGTATTACCTAGACAAACTGGGATTTACTTAGTCGACAGCCACTCTCCCTTTGATAGACAGGTTATGTGTTCTGTGCGAAGAATACCTTCAAATGCACATAGAACGTTTTCTTTTGTATGATGATAACGGAAACCACATTTTTCCTGAACTCTCTTTGACTTTGTATTGCCGTCAAAATAACCGCACCACATTTTCTCCAGATTCAGGTCATCAAATCCATGTCTCATAATCTCACGAACTGCTTCTGGTATCAGACCCTGACCCCAATACGGAACTCCTATCCAGTAACCAATCTCCGCCTCAGTATCAGGAATACCTTTATCACTTACAGAGCCGATCATCAATCCTATGCTACCCACTGGCTGCATCGTTTCTTTTAAAACTATGGCGTATGTCTCAGGTGCTGAAAAAACACTTTTTATAATCTCCTTGCTATTTTCAACACTGGTATGTACAGGCCAACCTGCAATCGGACCAACCTCTGGATTACTGGCATACTGAAATAAATCATTTGCATCACTTTCTTCCCATGGACGAAGAATCAATCTTTCCGTTTCTAAAATCATTTTGTCCTCCTTAAATTCAAATTTGTCTTTGTTTAAAAATAAATCCCATTATATAATTCCATAAACTCTTTAGCAAACTTTTTGACAAGTTCATGATCAAGTGCAGTTACTAAAGTTTCTACATTTTTATTAGCTGTTGGTGTCCAATTATATGATCCGTGCATTACATAGTCCATATCTATGATACAAAACTTATCATGCATACGGTTATATCCTTTATTTCCCCATCTCGGAATGACCACAACATCGAACTTATTCTCTCTCAGTTTTGAAATCATATTTACATTTGAGTCTTCCTGCGAAACTATTATTCTTACATTTAATCCTTGCTTCTTTTTCGCTAATAACTCTTGATAAATAGCTTCATTAGAAAACCATGCAACAGCTGCCCAAATTATAAATTTAGCATCTCTAATTCCCTGAATTACTTCATCTTGAATTGCATCAAAAACTACATTATGCTCTGTTACTTCATCTGGTGTATCAATTACCTGTGGACGTATTTCAACGTGATGTAAAGCATAATCATCAGACTCCTCATATACATACTCTACTAACTCTTCTAGAATCTTCTCATTTTCTTCTGCGATTTCTAACAAAGGAACCGGAACTCGTAATTCCACAATCTCCCAATGTTGATAGGAACGCCCATGATTTGCAAATTCATATTGTGGAACAAAGTTTACTCTTGCTCTACCTATTAACCTCAACAGTTGGTCTCTTGATTCAATTGTTCTGTATTTTCTATCATATTTCAATACTTCTATCAGAGTCTTAATGAAAGCACTTCTATCCATTAATATCACCTCTCTTTATATATTTACCACTCTTAGTTCTTTTATCGTTTGGTTTTTCAGCGTCTGCAGGAATATCCCAATATAATCCAATCTTTATGGCACCAGGTACACGTCCCTATATGCAGAGGATTAGTATACTTGTTTCTTAGTTATATTATAATGTTAATTAGGCTATTTTACAATTGTCAAATTTATAGCTGGGTGCCAGTGGGTGCATTTTTTCTTATTATCCATTCTCTAGTGTCAACTCTAGGCTATGGATATGTTCCCGCTCAACCTTATTTTCTCTCAAATAATAAGGCTTACTCTAAGCTATCGATACCTTTTAACGATAGCCTAGAATAAGCCTTTATTTTCTATATTTTATTTACTTAGCGGGTGCAACTCTTAACATCAATACTACACATTCAACATGTGCTGAGAGCTTTCTTCTATACTAATAGACGAAAGGGTGTGAAAATGATTTTTAAATGATACTGTGGAACGGAACAGTAGCCCTAGTATTGACTACTGTCATTTCTATTCATATTGGCTATTCTAGGACTGAGATGAAAAAATCTATAAATGCTCAGAATAAAATTGAACCCGCAAATCTCCCCAAAACAATGGTGAGTCATGTACTTGTATTATTCCGAAAAAATACACCTCTGGTGCAGTGAGACAAATTGGTGTATCTTATAGTGGCTTCGTAGATGAAAGCTATACTCTACTATCACTCTTTGATGATGTAGAACAAATTGAAAAAGATAATAGACTTCAGACAGCTATTGATGTTGTCAGAGAACAGTTTGGTTTTTTAGCCATACAAAAAGGAACCGTCCTAACTGAAGGTTCCAGAAATATTGAACGCAGTAAACTTATCGGTGGTCATTCCGCGGGTGGATTGGAGGGATTAAAATGAAACAAGAAAAAAATACAGTACAATTTTCAGAAATCCGTAGCAAAGGATGTAATGATATTGAAATGCTTGAAAGATTTTTACATGGAATCGTTGAAACAGCAACTTCAAAACTTCGTCAGAGAAAACTCAAAACAACTGAAATATCGATACGACTAGTACATGCTAAATCTGAAAACCGATTACCATTGGAATTTACATTTAGCATTAAGCCAACAAGCTCATCTGTGATAATCTATACTGAGGTAATCAATCGCTTTAAAGAATGTTACACAGGTGGGGGAATTCAAGGTTTTACGATTCAATTTGATAAAAATACCCTTGCCTCTGCATAGAAAGGATTTGATATGATTGACCGTTCATATTTACCATTTCAATCAGCAAGAGAGTACCAGGATACAAAGATGCAAAAATGGATGGGCTTTTTCCTATCTGAACATGCATCAGCACTCTCTGATGATACAAACAAAGTAACGTACATGTCTGACTTATCACTAGAGAAGAAATTATTACTCCTCAGTCAAGTATACGCCGGGCAGCTACGCACACGCATTCAAGTGATTGAAAAAAACAAGCGTGTTTCCTACACTGGAACAATACCAAGTCTGACCAAAGATTTCATTTTGATAAAAACTACAACAGGTCACATCAATTTGAAATTAAAAGACATTATTAGTATTGAACTTGTCGAGGAGGTGCTCTATGAATCAGCTTGAGTTTCAGCGTAATCACCTACAAATGGACTATTATAGCGAGAGCTACCAAGATTTTGAACGTGACTTCTACCGCTACTCTAACATGAATATTCCATTGACCTTCCTAACTGATGATATCCTAAAAACAATGGCGACTTCACGTAAGAATTACTTTGTCCTCAATAAGGAAAAGTCCAGAGATAACCGCGATCACTTCTTCATATTTGAAGTAAGTACCGTAGATGAGAATCCGCTAATCTATCATTATACATATAAGAAAACTACAATATATTTAGCAGAAAAATAGGAGCAGTTCAATTGACTGTTCCTATTTTTAATATTCATAAAATCTAAAGTCTTTATACTCTTTAACAATGGAGTCGCCAACCAGAACAGACTATACTGACCAGCGACTACCTTAAATTTAATGTTTCAGATTTATTTTCTTATCTCTAATTTCATAAACTACATCTGCTACATTTTCGAGTAATCGTTTATCGTGGGTGATAAACACGATAGTTCCGGTGTACTCCTTCATTAGTATTTCCAAAGCCTCTAAACTTGGTATGTCAAGGAAGTTACTGGGTTCATCCATTATTAGGATGTTATATCTACCCATGAGCATTTTAGCAAGCAACAATTTTATAATTTCTCCACCGCTTAAAACAGATAAACTTTTTCCAATATCGTTCTGTTTGAACCCCATAGATGCTAGCACTGAACGAATTTCTGATATATTGTAGTCACAATCCTTCTGCATAAACTCCATAACATTCTGATTACTGTTGTACTTGTAACCATTCTGTGCAAAGTAACCTATTTTTGCCTTAGGCGAAATAGAAATTCCTTCTTCATGGTTTAAGATCATTTGGATTAAAGTTGTTTTTCCGATTCCATTACCACCAGTTAACGCCACTTTTGCTCCTAACGGAATTTGAAAAGATGCATTTTCAAACAGAGCCTTATCCCCAAATACTTTATTAATTTCTGCACCGACTATAGGGTATGGATTATGGAGCTCCAATGCTTTACTTTGCCTGAAACGAATTCTGCGAATGCCTTCCGGAGCTTCTACTTTTCCTAAGGCCGCAATTCTGTGCTCTAGGGTTTTAGCAGCATTATACATCTTTTTTTCCTTACTTCCTATTGATTTTTGATGAGCTAAACGCCCTCCGTCTTCAGTACTTTTTTTCTTTGAAGAACCTTTTGCCTTCTGTTCTATTTTACGAGCCTGTTTTCGCTTTTCCTCCGCAGCCCTTTCCAATCGGGCACGTTCCGCAATAAATTGTTCGTATTCTGCAGCTTGGCTCTTACGTTCTTCCTCTTTCTGACGAAGATAATCAGAATAGTTTCCCCAATACTCAGTGATTTTGCCATCTTTCAGTTCCCATATTTTATCTACTATTTCATCAAGAAAATAGCGGTCATGGCTAATAACTAACAGTGCACCTGTAAAATATTTTAGCTGTCCTATTAGAAAATCAATTCCTTCACGGTCTAAATGGCTCGTAGGTTCATCCGCTAAAATACCATGAACCTGTGCCGATAAGGCCTGTGCTATTTTAAGCCTTGTTTCTTCACCACCGCTCATAGTCTGTATATTTAATTGCTCAACACCTAGCTTGCCTACAAGTGCAAAATCTTTTTCCTCCTGCAGAGTTACTTCGTCCAACTGGGGAATATAGGCAAGTTCACCCAGACGATTCATTTTACATCCTGGGGGAGTTAATTCTCCTAAAAGTACCCTGAGTAAAGTGCTTTTTCCAGCACCATTTGCTCCTACTAAACCAATACGGTCATAATCATATACTTCTAATTCATTTATATCTAAAACATCGCGTCCTTTGAATTCCACACGAATGTCTTTTGCTTTTAATATTAATTCCATAACATTTCCTCCTGTCTATAATTGCATGCTTTCATTTGCTTGTATGCAGGGAAAACCCTGCGATTTTAGCAGGAAGAGTTACATGAAAATAAGATACATAAATATTCCTCCAATATTGTTTATTTTAAATCTAATTTTCTAACCTCAGTTATCATTTGGCAAACTATAGCAATGCCAATAATTAAAATACCTGATAGTAAAAACCAATGATTTACACCGATTTTATCAGCAAAGAATCCAGAAAGAATTAACCCAATTGGCATAGCAAGTGACATGATACTTCCGATCAAAGAAAATACACGTCCTAAATATTCAGGCTTAATTTTCTCCTGAAAAAGAGCTGTTTGCACACCGCTATAAAATGGCACCGAAAGCCCCATTATTGCACAGCAAACTACGAATATTACAAATCCATTTGGAGGAAGTATTCCCGAAACGGCTAAACTGGTCCCCATTATAAAAAATGAACTTGTTATTAGTAATACATGCTTTTCGAAGCCCCCTAATCTTCCTAATAATAAGCCTCCTGCTAGCATCCCAAATGCAAAGGAAATTTCCGTAATAGAAATATGCACAGGCGTTCCATTAAAGTGTTCCATGCTTATTAAAGGAAATAGTGCATTGATTGGCATATAAACAAAAGTATATAGTGTTCCTAAGAGTAATAAGGCAAACAATCCTTTGTTTTGTCTCAGAACCACAACTCCTTCTTTCATCTCCCTTATGAAATTTGGTTCTAAACTTTGCACTTGATTACCCAGCTTAGGTATACGTACAATTGCTACCGTAATAGATGCAATCACAGCACCCAATACGTCGATGGCAATAATAGCATTTAAATCCCAAACGGAGTATAAGAGTGCTGCAACTGCCGGACTAACAATATAGCTTATAGACTGCAAAGACTGACTATAGCCTGCGCATTTCGTTAGCTGTTCTTCTGGTACTAAAAGTGGTGTAACCGCATTGAGTGCTGGGGTATGAAAAGCTGTTCCAATGCTACGGATAAACAATACTATCATAATCATCCAGACAGGTAGCTCCATACAGAATGCAACAATAGCAAGCACTGCACCAGCTGCTGCGATAATTAAATCGGCACCAATCATTATCTTCTTCCTATCATGACGATCCACTAGCACACCAATGGCAGGTCCCAAAATCGCATAGGGTAAAAAACCTACTAATGAAGCCATAGACAAGACCATCGCAGATCCTGTTTTTTCTGTAAGGTAAAAAATAATCGCCATTTGCAGGATGGCACTAGTGATTAATGATACTGCTTGCCCTGCCCATATTGCATAAAATTTTCGTTTCCAATTGTTGTATTTTTCCATTTATATTATCTCCTGCATATTATTTTGCTTGAATTTCTATTTTGAATAGCATTCTAGGCAATAAAAAATGCAGGCCAAACCCCACAATGTGGCTTTTGGTCTGCATACATACAATTTGGAAACATTCATATTAAAGACATAGTTAAATAAAGGTATAGTTAAATAACCAATATCCTCACCGTAACTAATGAATGCTCAATATCGTATAAATAAGCACAACAAAAAAGCCTATCATCGGGTATAGATTCTGCTTTTTTTATTGCCAGCTTATCTTAAACGCATTGAGGCTGTCATAGTTTCGGTTCCTCCTACATCTTTGTTTATATCAATTTATAGTATAACACAACAAGATGATATGTTCAATATAAAAGTTATGGAATGAGACTCATACTTCCAATTCGATGCCAGATTTAAAGGATATGACGAAGTTTTCTTCATAGACTGTAACGCTCTGGATTATCTTCCTTAGTAGCAAGCGATTAGCTTTCACAAAATCTTCTGTTTGTAGTTTTAAAAATTCATCAGGATTTTCTAACTCAACCTCAAAATATTTCATTTTACATTCCCTCATTTCATTTATTGATAAATTGAGTTTGCAAAAAAGAGTGGACAATTTTTGTCTACTCTTAACCTTTAAAATAGTTTTTTTTAATCGATTTGAAGTTGCCTAAATTATTACTTATTCGGTAAAATGAAGTATTGCTTTCAACAGATTTCCTTCAACTACACTTCACTTGATTCAAACAAGGTGGGTACATTTCTATTCCCACAAACTCCTTGTCAATGGAAACAAACACGTACCCACAGGGTAAATGGAAATAGAAACTGATAATTTCTAGCTATCACTTCTACTCATTCCAAAAATTTTCTCACTCTGATACTTACCCACCATAAAGCAAAAAGCCTTGCAATCAAGGCTTTCATTATCCCTTTCGTTCAAAGGTTTCTAAGCTTTTACGAGCAGAGCGACACACTCAGCGGTTCGCTATCTCCGTTCTGTCTGCGTGCTAGCACTTGTCAATCACGGACAGCTATCGCATGGGCGGAAGTAAATGCTAATCTTCGTCGTTTTACTCCTTGACTAGCAAACTTACCGCCTCAACATGGTACGTCCCTGGGAACATATCTACAGGTTGCACTGAACCTAGTTTATAACCTAGACCTCTCATAATTTCCATATCTCTAGCTAATGTAGCTGGATTACAACTAACATAAACTATCTTTTCTATTCCCATTGAAGCTAAATCACGTAGGAAACTTTCCTCACATCCTTTACGTGGTGGATCAACGATAACTGCATCTAATTTCACATTTTGTGAGATTAATTTTTTAATTACATCTTCACTCTTACCTAGTAAAAACTCTACATTAGTTATATTATTATTTTTCGCATTTTCTCGGGCATCTAAAACAGCCGCTTCTACTATTTCAATACCATACACTTTCTTAACTTTCTTCGCTGCGAATAGACTGATTGTTCCAATACCACAGTAAGCATCGATTATCGTATCAGTTTCTTTTAATTCTGCAAGTTCCAACGCTTTACTATATAATACTTCTGTTTGAACTGGATTTACTTGATAGAATGAACGAAGTGAAATCTTGAATTCTATTCCGTCTAGCGTGTCAGTTATATAGTCTTTACCAAAAAGATTTTCAGTTTTATCACCAAAGATTACATTTGTCTTCTTATCGTTAATATTTAACATAATACTAACGATTCTGTCATCTAATTTAGATATTTTTTCAACGAATTCATCTAGTTTATTAAACTTCTCTTTTGCAACAATACCAACCATAATTTCACTTTTTAGGGTGTTTGTTCTAAACATAATATGTCTAATAGCACCTGAGTGGTTATTTTCATCATAAATTGATAAGTTAAGCTCTGAAATTAGACTACGTAACTTGTTCATTAATACATTATGTTCATCATATTGAATAAAACATTTCTCTATATTAACAACATCATGGCTTCGTGGTTTATAATAACCCATCTTAACTTCACCATTAACTTTTTGCACCGGAATCACAGACTTATTACGGTAATAATATCCATCTTCCATTCCTAGCGTATCTAATACTTCGATAGAATCTTTTCCAAGAGCTTTATCCATAACATTTTGAACTTTTTTCTTCTTAAACTTCAATTGTTCTTCGTAGTTCATATGAACTAAATTGGCACCTGAAGTTTTTGGAATACCATCTACTCTATTTTTAGAATTTTCAATAATATTAAGAACTTTTCCATAACCAAGATTTTTCTTTAATTTAATTATCTTAAACTCGATTACTTCACCTTCTATAACATCTTCAATAAAAATTGGAAAATTATCAATTTTAACTACACCAAGACCATCGTGGGTATAATCTATAACTTTCCCTTCGAATACATCATTTTTTTGCATAATTCACCTTTCTAAAATAAAAAGGAGAACAGCTATAGGAAACTGACTTCCCTACTCTGTTCTCCTACATTTAATATTTATTAAACTATCTTTACATGCTTAAACCAATTACTTTAATTGAATTAACAAACTCAAGATCTTTAATTCGTTTATTTAATTTTTCAATATTTATATCACCTGAACTCAGCTCTAAAGAAATAATTATCGTAGCTTTTGCATTAATCGGCACCGTTTGGTGAATAGTAAGCACACTACACTTTTCTTCATTAACAACCGATAAAATTTTACCTAAAATTCCAGGAATATCATCAACATCTATAGATAACGATAGAATTGACTGTCTTTTCACATCTTGAATCGGAAAAATTGTATCTTTATATTTATAAAATGCACTTCTACTTAAATCAAACCTTTTAGAAGCTTCTAAAATTGATAATTTAGAATCTTCTTCTAAAGCTTTTTTCATCGCTAATGTCTTCTTTACAGCTTCTGGCAATACATCTTCTCTAATTATATAATAAACTTTTTCTTTATCCACAGTGGTTATCTCCTACTCTACGAATTCAAACTCACCTTTAAGAATTTTAACCGTATCACCGTTTTTACATCCTCTTTCACGTAAAGCATCATCAACACCCATAGAACGCATTTGTTGAGCAAAACGTCTAACAGAAGCGTCACGGTTAAAATCAGTCATTAAGAATGCACGTTCAATACCAGGTCCACTTACTACATAAGCTCCTGTATCATCACGAGTAATCTTGAATGTTTCATCCTTAGGTTTATGTTTATAAAGAACCCTATTTTCCATACTTTCTTCTTCAGTATCAAGTTCATATAACATATTTGGATCTGTATTATCAAGTATATCACTTATTTTATAAAGTAAGTTATCGATATTACTACGTGTGAATGCAGAGATTTCAACTATATCTACTTCTTCACCATCGTTTTCTAAGTGTTTTTTAAACTCTTTAAGATTCTCACAAGCCACTGGAATATCCATCTTATTAGCTACTACTACTTGAGGTCTTTCTAAAAGTCTCATATTGTATTCTGCTAACTCTTGATTAATAATTTTATAATCTTCATATGGATCACGACCATCAGTTGCTGACATATCTACTACGTGAACAATAACTTTAGTTCTTTCAATGTGACGTAAGAACTGATGTCCAAGACCTACACCTTGGCTAGCTCCTTCGATTAATCCTGGAAGATCAGCCATAACAAAACTTCTGTGATCTTTTGTTTCTACTACTCCAAGATTTGGCGCTAATGTTGTAAAGTGATAATCAGCAATTTTTGGTTTTGCTTTTGATGTTATTGATAATAATGTTGATTTACCAACAGATGGGAATCCAACAAGACCTACATCAGCCATAAGTTTTAATTCTAATGTAAGATTCCTTTCTTCTCCTGGTTCACCATTTTCAGCAATTTCTGGCGCTGGATTTGAAGGTGTTGCGAAACGACAGTTTCCACGTCCTCCACGTCCTCCACGAGCTACTACTACTTCTTGCTCGTGTTCTACTAAGTCTGCTAATACTTCTCCAGTATCAGTATCACGAATTACTGTTCCTGGTGGTACTTTTAAGTATAAATCTTTTGACTTTCTACCATGCATACCTTTGCTCATTCCGTTCTCACCATTAGGCGCAACGAATTTCTTCTGATAACGATAATCCATGAAAGTTCTTAATCCTTCATCAACGATGAATACAACGTTCGCTCCACGTCCACCATCACCACCTGCTGGACCACCTTTTGGAACATACTTCTCTCTTCTAAATGCTACTAATCCGTTCCCACCATCTCCTGATCGGACGAATATTTTTACCTCATCTAAAAACATAAAAATCTCCTATAAAATTCTCTTTATTTTTCTTAAACTTCAACTTTTAAACTATATAAAATTCAACTCGATAAAAGTTCATATACCATGAACTATTATAACATAATTTTTCCTACGATAATAATATTTAGCGAGATTTTAAACAAAAAAATATACGGCTGCATACACAGCCGTACTTTACTCCACAGGCAGGACTCGAACCTGCGACCCTCTGATTAACAGTCAGATGCTACTACCAACTGAGCTACTGTGGAAAAATCTCTAAATAAAAAAATGGAGCGGGTGATGAGAATCGAACTCACAACATCAGTTTGGAAGACTGAGGTTTTACCACTAAACTACACCCGCATAAATATTTGTTATTAACTTATGTATTAATTATATAATAGATATTATTATTTGTCAACAACTTTTTTAATTTTTTTTTATTTTTTTTGAAATTTATAATTTTGTTAGCTTTACTAAAGAATTCTTTTAAAAATCAGGAAATATCTGTAGAAAAATAATATTATTTTCATTGGATAATATATAGTATAATAGTTTTCCTTTAATTTGTAAAGATATTTTACAAAAATTTATAAAATTTATTCTAATTTTATAAATCAAGAGAAAACGTAATCACTGTATATTGACTAGCAATATCTTATAATATATAATATAATTACTAACATAGATACTTAGTTGTATCTATCGCAAATCATAACTAGAGCTGAATGCTCTCATCCGTCAGTATTAATTTACTGGCGGTTTTTTATTAGTATGGCATTCAAGTGGCAAAACAAAAAGCCTTAAACGTTGATACTTTAAGGCTTCTCTAACTTTATTATTTAGTTTCTCTGTTTGATTTGATAATTTCTATAAACCCCCAACACTCCCTAACCGCTGATATATCAACATTTCTATATTTAGTAATTTATCAACAATGTTGGTAAATATTTCAATTTGTGGGTCAAGTGTGGGTCAACTCAAGATTATTTTTATTATTTATCTAGCACATGTAAAAGAAATTAAGTTCACTTTTAATATTATAAGATATGGTATGTGCATTTTTTACACTAACCACTTTTAAAGGGGGGTTTCTACTCGTCTTTTTTTTAGGGACTCCGAAATGTCCGGATACTTTTTTAAGGTCTCGGAAATCTCGGTATAGTTTTAATATTTCTTATAATATACACGCTGTATTTTACGTTCTAAGCGTTCTGATTTTACTTTCCCTTATAATTACACCCCTTGACTTCTTACAAGGCAAATAAACGCCCTTATATTCTTTTTTAGGGACTAAGAAATGTTAATTTTCTCTAGCTTCGCTCTTGCTTCAACTAAATACTTGATACTTTTTAGGGGTGCCGAAACTGCCGAATACTTTTTAATTTTCTCGAGCTTCACTCGAGGTTCAATTAAATATTATATCCTTTTTAGGGGGGCTGAAATGGCTGTATAGTTTTTAATTTTCTCGGGGTTCGCTCGGAGTTCAACCGCTTCTAAGGATAAATAAAAAGACACCTATTAATAGATGTCTTTCTAGGTTCTCAAAAATACCCTTTTTTAATATGTCACCTTTGTCACCTTTTTTTAAGTTTAGATAATTAATCGATATCAAATGTATCGTTACATGAATTATTAATCTCTTCAAGAGTACGAACCCAGTCTTCGCTAAGCTCTTCAAGGTTATGAATCCATTCTACATCAATCTCTTCAAGAGTACGAACCCAGTCTTCATCAATCTCTTCTAATTCTTTAAGCATTTTTTCCATTTCATCCATGTGTATTTTATCCTTTCAAACATTTTAATCAAAACTTACCTTATTAATAGATATCTTAATTGTGTATACCTTACATTTTTACTTTTTTTATCGATGTTTAAGATTTAAATATCTAGTTCTTCAAGGTACTCATTGTGTAGTTTCATACAATATTGAGGAGTTTTTAACCCTACCAACTTTGCAACATTTTCCCAATCTTCTAACATAAAGTATCTATTCCAAAATATATACCTTAGTCTTATATCCTCTATTTTATCAATCGCACTTAATAGTTTTTCTTCTTCTTTCTCTATTTCTGAATTAAGTAAAACTATCTTTTTTTCAGTTTCTTGTATTTTTGCTAATAGATTAGTACCAGTAAAATCATATTTAGTTCTACTGCATGTTACTTTTTCCCTTGTATAGTCCATTGTCTGAACATGTGATTTATTTTGTTGTTTTTCATGCAACTCTACTAATAAGTCGTATAACCTATTTAACTGTTCTCTTAAATATCTATACCTATTTAATTTTTCTTTTTTCTCATTGTTCAATCTTTGTTCAACTCTTGGCGTGGTCTTAACTTTTATATATCCTTTATCAGATAATAGATTGAACAACTTCACTTTATGTTCATCAATAATCTTACTTTCTTCATCAGTTGCCTTACGTGAAAAATTAAAGTATATATCTATCAATAATTCACGTTCTAAGCTGTCTAGTTTGTTTAGGTAGGTTTCTATTACCTCCGCTTCTTTAGAGGTCGTATCGTCCACATAATTTTCAATTATGCTATCTAGTTTAGATAGTTCTTCTCTTGATAACTGCATATTGTTTATTTCTCCTTAATTAAATTCTACTGGTAACCAAAGTAACCTTTAGGTTACCTTTTGGGTTACCGTCCTAACTCTAATTATATCAACATTTTTTACCCTCAAGGGAGCAGGTAACCTTAACATCAATGTTGTATTTATATTTACATGTAATACCTATATATTTATTATATAATCTTTCTAAATATAAATATTTAGGTTACTAGGTTACCTTATAATTAATAAACCTTTATATAAAGCAGTTTTAAATGGTAACCTAAACTGAATAATTAGGTTACTCATTCTTTTGAAAATATATCCGTTAAACGTTGCTATAATAACTTTTCTTTAAAGGTAACCTAGATAATAATTAAGGTTACCTTTAACAATCCTTAAAATCATTGTATTTTCACTATACAATGTACTAAGTTATCTGGCATATTTTGACGTTCCACTGGCGATAAATATTCAACTAACTTCCCACGGTCTTCAACTCTAATTTTTGAACGCTCTACTTTATACTTATATCCTACTTCTTTATAAATGTTATTAAGGTGTACAGCTAGGTCTTTTCCGAAACTACTAGTAATTTTTGAATCGTAATAGTTTACCGTTAAATAACATCTATACATATCTTTTATTAAAGGTACTGGCACACGCTCAACTTCATGAAGTTTTTTTTCTGCATACCAATCTTTTGTAAAACTGTATAAATAATCATTATCTTCCTTATATTCTTCTAACATTTCATCAGTTGCTTTAGTAGTAGAGAACTTTTCAAAGTTTAGGTGTAAAGCCTTATATAAAATGTATTCCAGTACGATTTCATTTTTTAAATATTCTTCTTTTATACGTCTATCTTGTACTTTTCCGTTAAAATCTGCATTAAACGGAATTATTAAAAAACGTCTGTAAGCACCTTGGCTCTTATTTCTAATCTTAGGTAGCCTATTAGCACTAAAGATATTCAATAGCTTTAAACGTGCTGATATTACACTCTTACCTTTCCTATTTATTGGTATTGGGTCACCTGTAATTATACTCATTAAAATACTTATATCGTCTAAATACTTGTTACTAATATCATCACCAATATTACAAACCTTACCTAATAACATCTCTAGCTTAAATTCTCCGCTAAAATCTTGAGGGGTTAAGGTGCTTATATTTTCTATACCGATTAAATTAGTAAGCATTGCTTGAAAAGTACCTTTACCGTTATTTCCCTCACCGTAAAGTATTACCATTTTCTCTCTAGTATGATTAGGGTTTATAGCTTCATTTACTACCTCCCAAAGTAATTTAACTATATCTTCATCACCATTTCCAATGGATAGAAACCAATCATCAACATCATGATAATCTTTTCTTATAGCTTCATAGTTCTCTATAGCATGTATATTATAATTTGTAGCTAATTTTGAGGTTATAAAGTAATTAGGGTTGAATGGCTCTAGTTGTTTAGTTTGGTTATTAAACACTCCATTATTTACTGCAATTATATTTTTATCCTCTAATCTAGATAAAAATGGTAATTGAGTTTTTAAAAACTTGTAAACTTGTGTATATTTTCTAGGGTCAAACCTAAATTCAAGTTTTGCTATAGCTCTATTAATATAAGCTTCTTGACCTGTATATATCCCCTCACTAAAGTTGTAACAATAGATAATAGATGTATCTTCTGTTTCTCCTGTTAACTTCATAGGTATATGCTTTTTTAATATACTACTAATAATATTAAAATTCATTACAAGTACTTTTTCATTTCCGTCCTTATCAATCTTTGTGTTTTTCACTCTCCACTGTTCACCAGTAGTAAATAACCTCCAGTGAAGCTCTCCAGTGCTTGAAATAGGTTTATTTTGCTTATATCTTACATAATATAAAAAGTTTTTGTCTTTCTCATTTCCCACGATTTCAAACCTTTGTAACATTGAATAGCTTTGCCCGTTCTCAAAAAAGTTGCTGTCACTTTCCCAACTTCTGATAGCATGATTGATTTTATTCAAATTACCTTGTTTATATTCATCGGGAGTTGCTCCAATGTTTGCTAATAAGTCAGAACACTCATAAGCTACTTTTTCGGATATTATGTTGTAACAAACATCACGAGACAAGGATAACAATATCCCTAAGGCTCGGTTATAGTTGTTATCATCTTCAGTATTTATATTTTCATAATCTAACTCTAAATACCTGTTAAACATTTCTTTATAGTCTTCATCAGCAATACTAACTCCCTTATCAACCTTATAAGAAGCGGTTTTCTTTTTCTTTTTAACCGCTTCTTGTACTGGATATGCTTCACCGTCTAGGTGTTTAATGAATATATGTTCATTATCACTTACTGCAATAGGTAACCCTTGCAATTGTGACCATGTACAACTACTAGTATCATACTTGATGTTCAGAAGCTGTATAACGTGCTGTATGGTTGGTTTGTATTCATCCTTGAGTATTTCCCTACTAGGTTCTAATACAAGCCTTAAACGTGGGTTATTTTGCTTGTGTGAGATAGTTGAGTATAAAAGGTATTTATAGCTTTCTAACCTCTCTTGTATGATGTCTTGTATCTCTTGAGATATTAAACCAGTATTTTCAATATCAATTACTATCAAGTCTCTTGAGTTTAGGTTGCTATCATTCCTTATATAAGTACCGTCTTCATTAGGTTTTATATCTCCACTAATGAAATACATCATATTATTAGCTTTATATCGCTTGATTTCTTCATCTTGGCTTAGGCTTATAGTAGGTGTGTTAGTGCTTGCTAGGGTTTCTAACGCTGTTTTATCAGTATCAAAAACTTTTAATACATTACTTTTTAACCCTGTTTGTCTAAATATCAAATTACATCACCTCTTTTTTGTTCTAAACTATGAAGTAAATTGTCAACATCTTCAAAGAACACTTCTTCAAGTACTGGTATAATCTCACTAATAGAGGTTACAAAGTCCTCTTTAAACTGTTCTAATAACTCAACATCATTAGGTACTTGTTCACCATAATTCTTTAATATATTAAGGTTTATAACTGCACCTCTTACTTTTCTTTCAATCTCTTCTAGTTTTTTAATTTGGTCTACTGTTTCCATTATTGCCAATCTCCAATCTTTTATTTTTAGAAGCGGTACTATAACCGCCTTTATTAATTTCTTTTACATGTGCTAGATACTAAATATTTTTAAATAGTATTTTCTCTTAAAAACTTGTTTACTTGGCTTTCAAGATAAATATACTGCCTACCAACTTTAGTTGGTCTTAAACCGCGTCTATTTAGGTCTGATAGTGTTTCTAAACCTATCCCTAAAGTTTCACATAGTTCTTTTTGGTTGTATCGTTTATCTTGCTTTATTTCGTCCTGTAAGATGTCTTTAACTATCTCACGAACCGCCTTAATTACTTCTTGTTCAAATTCTGTACTAAACATATAATCACGCTCCTTAATAAATGCTGTCCATTAGCATAGCTAGTATATAAATAAATGCTGTTATGAATGGTATAAATACCACTGCACAACAAAAAGTATTAATGTAAAGCTCTTTGTTCTCCATTTTGTTAAGTCCTTTCTTATGGTATAATGTAAGAAAGTATTTTTTTAAATACTTCCTTTGAAACCTTTTAAGTAGTCTAGTTGGTAGCTTGGTACTTGAAAGGTTTTTTTATATTATTTCTTTTTTTAGCAATTCATCAATAGTTATATTAAAATAATCTGATACTTTTTTTAAAGTTTCATATTTAGGTTTTACAAGTTGACCATTTGCTAATCTATACAGAGTAACTGTTGAAACGTTAATTTCTTTTGATAAGTTGTAAATACTTATATTTTTTTTAGCTACTAAAACTTTTAAATTAGTTTCCATACATCCACCTCCTATTTTATATATGTAAATAGTAGTTTACATTTAAGTAACTGTAATTAGATTATAATCTTATTTTTTTCGAAAGTCAAGTATCTTTTTATATAAAAACACTTTATTTTTTGTAAAGAGTAGTTTATAATGGTGAGTAGAATATTTACAATAAAAAAGGATAATAAAAATGATTAAAAACAATTTTAATGAATTAGTAGCACAAAGAAAATTAAAAATAACTAGAATTTCAAATGATACTGGAATTAGTAGACCAACTTTAAATGCTCTAACCAGAGATGACGGGAAAGGCATACAATACGATACATTAAATATCTTATGTAATTATTTTGGTGTTACTCCATGTGAATTCTTCAGTTATATTCCATATGATATTCAATATAACTTTGAAGTAATAGACGAAAAAGGTCAATTTATTGAGCGTGATAATCTTTTAAATGATTATACAGTTCAAAAAAAAGCAGTATTATTTATTAATGTTTTTGACAATAAAGGGATGAAAAAACATACATTTGAAGTATCATACTTCGTTTTGACAACATATGATACAATCCTTGATGTTGAGTATAACGAAAAAGATGAGCTTATACACGAGGAAAGAGGAACAGTTTCTAAAATAGTATTAGACCAAAAACAATTTGAGAATGGTGATAATGAATTTATCCTGTTTTTAAAACAATTTGAGGTACAGTGGCAAACTAAAATAATTGATGATATTATGCTTTATTTTGCAAAAAACTGTAGCAAAAAACTTGAAGGTGAGTATATACCTTACACAGAGGTAAACTTCAATAAGTACATTTAAGCCATTTTTTCCATTTAACCTGCTGGTTATCAACTAACAGTTACCTACCACTCAAGAAGCGGTATACTGCATTTTAAACTATTTAAAGAAAGGAATGAGTAAAATAGATAATACATATTTTTATGATGAGTCAGGCTCTATTACATTAAGTAATTATGAAAATAATAGATTTTTTGTAATAGCTGGAGTATCAAGCAGTAACGAAAATAAAACAATTAGAATTTTTAGAAAAGCAAAAGTTAAGTACTTGAGAGATAACAAAAACTTAAAATTTGATATTAAAAAAGAAATAAAAGGTTCTGAAATGGATTTGAATTTCAAGGAATTTATTTTTAATGAATTAATGGAAAAAACAGATATAAAATTCAACTTCATAATATTTGATAATAAAAATGCTGTTTATAATTTACGTTCTCAACCATCACTTTGTTATAATTACTTGATGTATATTCAAACTAACAAACTAGTTTTCAAATGTGATACTTTAAGGCTTAATCTAGATAATCGTAATACTGCAATTGAAAGTTTGAAGTCTTTAGAGGATTATTTAAAATTAAAATATATGTTTGAAACTCAAAAAGTAAAGAATGTTAAAGTAAAATACTACGACTCAAAAGACAATGAGTTAATACAAATAGCTGATATTTTCGCTAATTTCATTTTTAGATTATCTAAAGGTGTTCAAAATCAAGTAGAACAACAACGTAGTATTGATTTATTAGAAAAAATGAAAATAAAAAACATTCAACACGCTCAATACTTCCCGCGTGCTAAATGTAAACTAGAGTTTATTTCAGATAAAAAAATATAGATGAACATACAACGCTAGGAGGGTTACCAATACAGGCAACTTACGAATATATGTACGCCTTTACTAGCGAATTACGTATCTCATCTAATTAAATTATACAATACTATGTACCATAATTCAATTATTTTCATCTAAAAAGTGTAAATTAATTTTCTATGAGTTTCTATATGTTTCTAAACAAGTTACTAAACGTCTAGAAAGTTTATTTACTGCATTATTTTTATACACCGTTAGTACAAATATTTAATTTTTTTCACTGTTCGTTCTCTGTTCAATTGAAAATTTAGATATTTAAAAACAGAAAGTTTTTCGTAAGAAGCGGTAAATAGAAAAAAGCACTAGTAAAATTACCAGTGCTTAAAAATTGTATAAAATACTTTGATAAATAGTTTCTGTATTAAAGAATATAATAACATTATACCATAAAAATGCTGTTATATCAAGGTTTTCGCTTCTTACTTAAAATCACAAGCCGTTTAAACCGCCTCTAAGCGTTCTAATTATTAAAAGGTGTAATTACATTACCTAACCTTTAAAAGTCTCACCATGGTTATTATACAGGGTGTTTTAACTAATCATTTATTAATTTCTTTTACATGTGCTAGATAGAAAGGAAACTGAAAAATGATTAAAGAATATATAAATAAACGTGATAATAAAAAATATTACATGATTAAAGTTTATCTTGGAAAAGATGAAAATGGAAAAAGAAAAGAAACAACAAGACGTGGTTTTAAAACTAGAAAAGAAGCGGTACTATGTGAAGCTAAGATTAAAACTGAAATAGCTACTAACGGTTTATTAAATACAGAAGTTACAACATTTAAAGAAATATATGAATTATGGTACGAGGGTTACCAACATACCATTAAAGAAAGTACTTTACTAGTCAATCAACACATCTTTAATTTACTACTTGATAAATTAGAAAATATGCAACTAAAAAAAATTACGTTGCCTTTTTGTCAAAAAGTAATAAACGATTATAGCAAACAATTCTCCCTTGCTGTTCTAAAAAAAATAAAAATCTATGGTAGCATGATTTTAGATTATGCTGTTAAGATGAAAGTTATCTACAGTAACCCTATGAAAGATGTTTTGTTACCTAAGAAAGATGATGATATTACTTCAGATGATAAGGATAAATATTACTCTAAAGAAGAATTAAAACAATTCCTTACTTTAGTTGACAATGAGAACGATATAAAACTAACTGCAATGTTTAGGGTGTTAGCTTTTACTGGTATTCGTAAAGGTGAGTTACAGGCTCTTGAATGGTCTGATATTGACTTTACCAACAATACAATTAATATAAACAAAACGTTAGCATTGAATACAGAAAAAAAGGTAGTTGTTCAAACTCCAAAAAGTAAAAGTAGTGTAAGAAATATTAGTATTGATGAACAAACCGCCAATATTTTAAAACGTTGGAAAATTAATCAAAGGGAAAGATTTTTAATGATAGGTACAAGAGTAAAGAAACATCAACCTTGTTTTACTGATGATATCACAAACTCTTATTTATACCTAAATTTCATGAATGCTAATTTAAAACGTATTTGTAAAAAGTATGATTTTAAAGAAATTAAAGTACATGGTTTCAGACACACACATTGTAGTTTATTATTTGAAAGTGGTATTACTATTCAAGAGGTACAAGAAAGATTAGGTCACTCTGACTTAAAAACAACAATGAGTATTTATGCTCACGTAACAGAAAAACAAAAAGAAGAAGTTGGAAAAAAGTTCGCAAAATACGTAAATTTTTAAAGTGTGGGTCAAGTGTGGGTCAAGTGGAAAAACAAAAAGCCTTAAACGTTGATACTTTAAGGCTTCTCTAACTTTATTATTTAGTTTCTCTGTGTAAAGTCACTTTTTTTAATCTTGGACAGTATTTTTTAAGTTCAATACGGTCTGGATTATTTCTTTTGTTCTTTTTAGTAATGTAGTTTCTGTCACCACATTCTGTACAAGCTAATGTTACATTTACGCGCATTAATATAACCTCCTATAAAATTTAATCTTAACAACTTTTTCATACAACAAAATATATTATAACATTACTTTATAAATATTTCTAGTATAAAATACAAAATTTTTAAATTTTTTTAAAGAAAAATATTTTTAACGTAAAAGTTATCTACTGATTATTCACCAAATACTTTATAATAATCTTGTTTGAATTTTTCAATACCGATATCAGTTAAAGGGTGTTTAACCATTTGTTTAATTACATTATATGGAACAGTAGCAATATCACATCCTAGTTTAGCGCATTCTGTGACATGAATTGGATTTCTCACGCTCGCTGCAATAATTTGTGTATCAATATCATTATTCGCAAAAATTTCTACTATTTCTTCAATTAATAATAGTCCATTATGAGCAATATCGTCTAATCTACCTAAAAATGGAGATACATAAGTTGCTCCTGCTCTTGCCGCTAGTAAAGCTTGAGTTGGGCTAAAGATTAATGTAACATTAGTTTTAATCCCCTCTTTTTTCAGTACATTTACTGCTTTAAGACCATCTTCTGTCATAGGAATCTTAACTACCATATTAGGATGAATTTTAGAAATTTCTCTAGCTTCTTCTACCATATCTTTCCAATCAGTAGTTGTTGCTTTTACTTCTCCACTAATTGGTCCATCTACGATTGATGCAATTTCCTTAATCACTTCTTTGAAATCACGCCCTTCTTTAGCGATTAAAGATGGATTAGTAGTAACTCCACAAATCAACCCTAATTCATTAGCATTTTTAATATCTTCTACATTGGCTGTATCAATAAAAAATTTCATTATTATTGTTCCCCTCTCATTTGTTAATATATTAATCATAGCACATTTAAAAAGCGGTTTCAAATTTGTGGATTTTAATGAATATATTTGTTTATTGTTTTTTAATTCAATATATGATAGAATAACACTATAATTAGGAGGCAGATTGATGAAGAAATTTTTAGAAAAAGTACCATATTTAATTTTTTCTTTCTTTTTATTTATAATACTCCCTCTGTGTTCTTACTTTATATCGAATAGATCAGGTATGATAATATTACTTTTAATCATCCTATACCCCGTTATTAGTTTTCTAATATCATTTCTATATGCATATAATAAAGAAGACTTTAGCTATATTTTCTCATTTATTATAGGAATTTTTTACATTATATCTTGTTTAATTATTTTAAACTTCGATATTCTTATATATGGTTTAGGATATATATTCTTCAGCCTTTGTGGTCAAGGGATTGGATTTTTAATTGGGAAGCTGCATAAAAGTAAAAAAAGAGCTAAACAGAGTTAGTTAAATTCAAAAAAAAAAGGAGAAGTGTTTTACATAAAGTAATCACTTTTCCTTTTTTATTATTTTCTTAGAATATATATTCTATATTTCATATCCTAAAAGTATTCCGCCTTCTTCTCCATAGAAACTACATATCCCAGAAGTTGGAACAGTAATAAATTCTACATCAGAGAATTTATCTTTTAATTTTTCTTCTATTTTTTTACATATATTGTCATTATTTCTATGAGTAATTACAACTCTTCCACCTTTATACCCAGCTTTAATCATCTCATCAACTACTGTTGAAATAGCTTTTTTTTCTCCACGAACTTTATGTAGTAAGTGTAGAGTCCCTTCTTTACTCGCTTCTCCTACCATGCGCATATGTAACAAACCTACAACGGCTGCTGC
Source organism: Gemella haemolysans (assembly GCF_001553035.1). Classification (GTDB taxonomy): domain Bacteria; phylum Bacillota; class Bacilli; order Staphylococcales; family Gemellaceae; genus Gemella; species Gemella haemolysans_B. The sequence continues at coordinate 62,835 of NZ_KQ959954.1, read as the reverse complement.
TAATTTAGATAAGCGTCCATTCTTAACCAGATTATCTACTTTTTCTAGAGAAAAAATAAGTTTTGTATTTTTTTTATACTCATTCATTTTTGAGACTACTTCATCGAAAGATAATCCTTCTTTAATTAGTTCATTTATCTTAAGAAGAAATAAGTCATTTTGCCCTCCTGCTGAAAGAGTATTTACGATATGAATATTAACATTCTCATTTTCTTCTTTTAACATTTTTTCGCCAATTATTGCACTATTATAACTTCCTGACATTCCACCGGTTAAAGTTAAAACTATTACATTTTCTGCACCTCTATATGCTGATAGATATGCCTCTGGACTTGGGCAAGCTGATCTTGCTGCTTCTGAACTAGCATACATCTCTCTCATCATTTCATCAATATCTAGATCTAAAGTATCTACATATACCTTATCCTCTATTTGCAATGAAAATGGCACTCTCTCATAAGTAACATTCTCAGCTTTATTAGGAATTTCTCTAAAATCGCATGCAGTATCAACTACAATCTTCCACTCCATCATTTACCTCCGAGTATATTTATTTTAATTTTTCTACTAAATCATGTGTTTTTTTATATAATCTTACAGTGTCACAAGCAGCAACTATTACGTCTGCCAATCCCTCTCTCTTTTCTCCATTCATACACATAACAAAGTTATCGTACATTTCTTCAGAACTACCATCTGAAGTCAGGCTATTTATTGTCTTACTAATTTCTTGAATTGAAAATACATTTTTTAAGCATGTGATAACTATTAATCTTGCTAATTGTTTTCGATTATATTTTTTCTTAATCGGTTTATCCAGATGACCATTTTTAACATAATTATTTATCATTGCGGATGTTAAACCTTTATCATCATCTACAATTGAGAAGCTATCTAATTGATTTACGTATAATAACACTTGATCTAAATACAAGTCTAGATTTGGCAATTCAGACCATTTTGGATATACTTTATTCAAATTTTTACCTCCTTTTTATCTAGTTTTGATAATCACATTATATAGTTTTTAAAAATTTTAGTCAAGTGATTATACAAGTGAAAATAAAAAAGATTTTGTAGTATTTACATTTACTACAAAATCTTTTTATTATTTAGCTAACTTAATTTTTTTACTAATTCCTCTTCTCATATATAGGTAATAGAATAATACACCTAAGGCATAAACAGCCAGTCCAATTATCCATCCTATCCATAAACCTTCTATACCAATCCCTTGCTTAAATACAAAATAGTATGCTGTAGGGATTCCTACTAAATAATACCCGATAAACATTACTACACATATTGGCACTACTTTTTTATATCCACGTAGAACACCTGCTAATGCTGAGGCAAATGAATCACAAATGGCAAAACCAATTGCAAATAATAATAACTCTGCTGTTAATGTGATTACTCCGCTATCATTAGTATATAGATATGGAATTTTCGTATCAAATAATAAGACGATTAATCCTGCTATACTCGAAAGTATCATCCCCATTATTACTGTTAGCTTTGTATACTCTGTTGCCAGTTTATAATCTTTAGCTCCTACATGGAATGCTATTATAATTGTTGCAGTGTTTGCAACACTGACTGGCAAAGTATATAAAAATCCAGAGAAATTTAACGCAGCCTGATGAGAAGCGATGACTGTCGTATCAAAACGTGAAACCATTAACGATAACGTTGAAAAGACAACCGTCTCAAGTGCTGTAGCTAAGGCCATAGGAATTCCTAGTTTAAAGATTTCTCCCCACTTTTCGAATTTTACTTTTTCTTTTTCAAATATTTTATACTTATTTATTTTAGGATTTGTTAATACTATAAACAATGCTATAAAAAATAGTACTGTATACGTCACTGAGACAGCTACTGCGTTTCCTGCACCCCCAAGTTCAGGCATACCAAATTTCCCAAAAATGAAACTATAAGCAAAGAATACATTTACAGGTACAGATACTATCATCATTATCATCGATAATCTTGTTAATCCTAAACTATCTATAAACGAACGTAAAACTACATATAAGAAGATAGATAGTACTCCAAAACTTTCATAAAACAGATAGTTCTTAGTTATTTTTGCAATATTACTATCCATACCTAATTGATCTACTATTGGTGTTGCTAAAGTATTTAGTCCAATAATTAAGACTATACTGATAATTACAGCTATGTATAGAAATTGTCTAACTACTGTAGGAATCTCTTCTTCTTTATTTTTTCCAATTAACTGTGAAACTATTGGAATTAATGCTAGGACAATCGCATTTAAAGTATACATAATAGGATTCCAAATATTAACACCCATACTTACACCAGCTAAATCTGTGGGACTATAGTGTCCCGCCATAAACGTTCCAATCATCCCAGATGAATATGAAATTACTTGATAAACTAAAACTGGCAATAGCAATTTAATAAAAATACTTGCACGTTCAGAAAAGTTTTTTCCTTGATACATAACCCCTCCTATGATTTACATAACTTTATTTTCTCAAAACACAAAAAAAATCCAAAAGCGAATTTACTTTTAGATATCATCGATTTATACTATATGCAACCGAGACTTGAATAGATTAAAAAACCGTTAGTCTAATCGACAACTCAACCTCGACAAAAACTCACACCCACAATAGACTTACTTAATGCTGCTTCCTTCCGGACCTGACATGGTTCATAAGTATTGCGTCGTAAGGTGCCTTAGTCTCAACATTACGTGTTAAACTCGACATTCCCTATTCTACCCGCATCTCGGTATTCGGTCTTGCTAAAGCGGATTGCAAGTACAGGGCACCGCTAACTCCCCACCTAGCATTTTTTAATTATATCAAATTTAAAAATAAAAAGCAAGGAATAAATTATATTTTAAATCAAAATAAACTCCAGATTAGAAAATATTGTGCTAATCTAAAAGTCCTAAAATTTAACAAAATTTATATGAAAACTCATAGACGCAGTGGTTTATTGATATCTAATAAACTGTGCAGGGGTGACTCGACAAAATCTTGTTTCTTCGAAATCACGATTTTTGAGTCACTCC
>NZ_KQ959954.1:0-59686 GCF_001553035.1 Gemella haemolysans | reverse complement strand
CTTCGAAATCACGATTTTTGAGTCACTCCCTATCTTCCTAATTTGAAGTTTACTATTAATTTATTTTTTTAATTTATCTAATTCATTAAGTTCTAAGATACATTCAGTTTCATTAACAACTAAACAAGGGATACCAATTTTCATATTACCTCTTATTCCGTCGAACTGTGAATATGTATCTCTAACATATAGAAATTCCTTAAAATTTCTTAATGAAGTCATTACTTCCACTTCTTTATAGGCAATCCCTAATTCTGATAATTTTTCTTTAAACGGCGCTGTATCCGGACAGCTTTCTGCAAAATATAAAATATATTCCATTATCTACTAATCTCCTTTGTAATTCTATAACTTTATTATATCACTTTTATCGTTTTCTTTGTATTTTTACTCTCTGAATTGAAGTTGAAAATACTGATGCAAGTAATATTCCCATAGCGATTGCTCCTGCTTGAAGTATTGTTTCTATACCTACTTTGGATGCCACTCCATAATTCTTAGTTACAATATTTTGCATCGTATTATACATACCATAACCTGGAACTAAAGGAACCATCCCTGTGTAAATAAATATAGTTGCTGGTAATTTTAAGATTCTAGAGGCATTAGTAGAAAGAACCCCCACACAAACCGCTCCAAGAAAACTACTTACTACAACATCTGATAATAATAAATTAGTCACTACATGGACTAACCAACCAATAGCACCTATTATCCCACAACTAAACAATGATTTTCTTGGTGCATTAAAAAAAATAGAAAAGGATAAGCTAACTACAAAACCAGCTACAAATTGTATAAAAATATTATTCTCCATGTTTCTCTCCTTATATCAATTTTAGTCCCATAACTACACCAAGAGCAATAGCTGTAGATACAAAGATCGCAGCTTGTATTCCTATCATTCCAGACAGATAATCTCCAGCCATAAAGTCACGAACAGCATTCGTAACCTGCACTCCAGGAACAAGTGGCATTAAACTAACAATAATAATACTAAGCGGATTATGGATTAAGAAAATCTTATTTAATAACATTACCAATATAGTTGCAATAAATGCTCCTAAGAAATTACTTACAAATAATGTCAGTTTATATTTCGAAGTAAATGTTATAAATGCAGCCTGTATAGCCATTATTAAAAATGCAAACAGACTATCCTTAAATGTACCTCCAAACATTATAGCAAAAAATGGAGCAGATAAAGTTAGAGCAACTATAACCGAAGTAGTTGAATATCTTTTTTTCGCCTTTACCTCTTTCATTTTTTTAAAGGCATAATCTAAACTACAACCACCCATTACCATTTTTCTAGATATATCGTTTAGAAGTGCAATCTTCTCTAAATCACGATCTCCCAAAACAACCCTACGCATAGCTGTATATGTATTATCATTGTATATAAAAGATACAATAACAAAATTATATGTAACTAAACTATTTGCCGCCTTAATATTATCAAATGATTTATAAATTCTATTAACTGTATCTTCAACCCTATATACTTCTGCTCCGTAAGACAACATACTTTTAGCGATTTTCACACTAAAGTTCAATAACTTTTTAGCTTCTCTTTCATCATTTAAAGATTGCAGCATACTTTCCCCTCCTTATAAAAATATTAAGAAATAATTTCTAATATTTTTTTATATTTATTTTTGAATTCAGCCACTTTATTTTCTTGAACTTCATTTGCTTTTTCTAATTGATTTAAAATATATTCAATTTTTGAAAGTTCTTGTTTTTGTTTTTTTACAAATAATTCATTTTTTTCTACTAATAAATACTTACCAAAATTAATTTCATCTTCAGATAACTTCATAACACCAGGTTTTGCAACTATAATCTCATATATATGACCATCTTCTTCTATAATATTTTCTGCTGTTATCTCATAACCTAATTCTTGTAATTTTTCTCTAACAAAATTTTCTCCAACATTTGGCTGAAGTACTAAATTTGGTTTATTCGCTAATTTTTCTTTACCTTTTTCTAGTATATCTGCTATTAGCTTTCCGCCCATACCACAAATTGTTATTACTTCAATATTATCACTTAACTCAATAGCATCCAAACCTGCAGCTTTACGACAATCAATAGTTCCAACTAAGCCTTCTTCCCTAACATTTTTTATAGAAACTTTATGTGGTCCTTCAACTATTTCTCCTGCTACAGCATAATCAATTTTATTATTTTTAGCTAAATAAATTGGTAAATAGGCATGATCACTTCCAATATCAGCTAATCTTCTATTTTCTACATATTCAGCCACTAATTGTAATCTCTTATTAATTGCTAACATTCTATCTCCTTTATTAATCTAAAAAGTCTTTACTAAAACTTGTCGTTATAATCGATTTATCTTTTTTATCAAAATTTTCAAAATCGGTTATTATTGTATCACCGAACTCTGCTTTTAATTTCTTAGAAAGTTTTCTAAGTTTCTCTTCTTCTTTATAATCTTTTTTATCAAAAATATCAAGCTGAACCTTTAATTCTTTTACTTTTTTAATTTCATTTAATGAAACTCCTAGTAATCTTATACCTTGGGTAAAATCATAGTGCTCAAGTAGTAATTCCCATGCATAATTAAAAATATCATTAGCATCACAAATAAATTCCGGAATTTTTTTAGATCTAGTAATTGTCTTAAAATCACTAAATCGCACCATTATCGAGACATTGTTTCCTACATAGCTACGCAATTTTACTCTAGAACTAACCTTTTCACTTAATTTTTTAATTTCTTTTAAAATATCATCTTCATCTATTAAATCGTTAGTAAATGTTTTTGAATTACCAATAGATTTTCTATCAACAGTATACTTTAGTTCAGAATTCCCTTCGCCATTAGCTTTATTCTTAAGCCTTAACCCTTGAACACCAAGAAGACTATGTAGAATTACCTCATTTGCTACAGCTATATCACCAATTGTGTTTATTCCAATTTTTTTCAATTTCTTAGTAGAAGCCTTCCCGCAACCATGCATCTCTCCTATATCCAGATTCCATAGTATATCTTTATAGTTTTTCTTATTAATAATTGAAAATCCTAAAGGTTTTTTTAAATTTGATCCCATCTTTGCGAAAAATTTATTAAAAGAAACACCCACTGATGAGGGCATACCTAATTGTTTATATATTCTTCTTTGAATTGTGGCTATAACTTTTATAGGTTCTGAAAAATCGCTTAAGTCAATATATGCTTCATCAACAGAAACTATCTCAATTTTGTCTGTGTATTCACGCACTAAATCAAAAATCAACTTAGATTCTTGTTGATATTTAGGCATATCCGGACGAAGAATTTTTATGTTGGGGCATATCTTCCTAGCATCTCCAACTCGCATTGTTGTCTTAATTCCTAACTTTCTAGCCTCATAGTTAGAGGTTACTATTATTCCATGTCTAGTTTTCACTTCACCTGCAATTGCTAATGGTTTACCCTTTAATTCAGGATTATATTTTTCTTCAACACTTGCATAAAAGCAATTCATGTCGATATGAGCAATAACTTTTGACATTTTTTCACCCCTTTTAAATAGACTAAAAACGGGAACAATAAGGAGCAATTCAAAATAGACTTTATATAAAAGTTATTTGAGTTGTTCCTCATTTCTATTTCCCGTTATATTTCATTACTAAATTAATGAAAAGTTAATTATTATTATTGGTTTTCTCTTAGTATTATCATATAGTAAGCTTGAAAGCATACTTCTAATTTCAGCTTTCACGGCTGCACATTCTCTAATACTCTTAATAGGATTATTCTCTAAGTATTCGATAATTTTTTCTTCCGCTTCTTTGATTAACTCCATACTCTTCTTAACATATACAAAACCTTTTGTTTGAATAACTGGTTTTCCTACTAGAGTTTTCTCTTTTTTACTGATTGCATACGATGCTACAAAGATACCATCATTTGATAAAAGTTTTCTATCTTTTAATACACTATCTTCAACATCTCCAATACCACGTCCATCAACTAATATATTACCTACTGGAACATTGTTTTGTAATGTCTTAGATTTATTTCCACTTAATTCTAAAGTTGTTCCTTTAGATAAAATATGTATGTTTTCAGCAACAACACCAGTTTCACCTGCAATTTCAGCATGTTTGCGAAGATTTCTAAATTCTCCTTGAACTGGAATAAAGTGTTTTGGCATTAGCATGTTTAACATCATTTTCAACTCTTCTTTTGTTGCATGGCTAGCTGCGTGAAGACGTTTAGAAGCTGTTACTACGTTTGCCCCAAGTTTAACTAATAAGTTTAAAGTTTGGAATAACATTACTTCCATATTTGGTGAAGGAGTAGCAGCGATCATGATTGTATCACCTGATTCAATTTGAATTCCATCAATTTTTTTCTCGGCAATATTTTTCATAGCCTCAATCGGCTCCCCTTGGTCACCCGAAGAAAGAATACACACTTCGTTTTGTGGATAGTCTTTTAAATCTTCAATTGAAATTAAGTTACTAGCTTCAATTTGTAAATAATTCATATTTCTAGCAGTATTTATTGACGCTTCAATGGCTTGTCCAAGAAGTAAAATTTTTCTATTTTGAGCCAATGCTGCTCTTACAATATGTGAAATTGTTAAGAAGTTAGAAGCATAACAAGTTACAATAATACGCTTATTAGCTTGATAAAATGCATTATCAATTTGTTCTGCTGCCTCATTTTCAGGAACGTTATATCCTTTAACATTTGCATTGCTTGAATCACTTAATAAAGCTAGAACACCTTTTTGACCTAATGTACTAATCTTCACGATATCAGATTTATATTCTTTACTTACTGATTGATCAAATTTAAACTCACCAGTATAAACAATATTTCCTTGACTAGTTTCAATACAAATACCTAAAGAATCAGGCATTGAATATGTAGTTTTAAAGAATGTAACACTAGCATTATTAAAGTCATACTTATTATTATCTTTTACATAATAAAACTTGATTCTTCTTTTAATACCTAGTTGTTTAAGGTGATTCTTTAATAAATCTATTGTTAATTTAGAACCATAAACCGGACATTTTAATTTATCTATAATATATGGTACAGCCCCCATAGAACTTACGTGCCCATTAGATAAGAAAATCCCTTTAATCTTTTGTTTATTACGTACTAAGTAACTTATATCAGGTATAACAGCGTCAATACCAATCATTTCTGTTTCTGGGAACATTAACCCTGCATCAAGAACAAAAATCTCATCCCCAATTTCAACCATATACATGTTTTTCGCTACTTCTTCCACACCTCCTAATGGAGTAATACGAATTTTCGCTAATTTCTTAGATCTATTTACTTGAGATTTATCCTTGTTTACATTATTAATCTTCTTAACAACTTGTTTTGAACTATTAGTTTGCTCTTTTTCTACTATTTTATTTTTATTATTAGAGCGACTATTATTTTTCTTCTTTACTTGAGTATTATTTTTTTTACTGTTATTATTTTTTTGTAAATTTTTTGAAATACTTATTCCACTATTGTTACTCATTTTTTCCTCCTTGTACCATCGATTTTATAGGTTCAAAATCTCTTCTATGGATTGGTGTCACTCCATGTTCTTTTAAACCTTCTAAATGTCTTTTTGTTCCATACCCTGCATTATTCTCAAAATCATAATACGGATATTTTTTTGCATATTCTTTCATTAAATTATCACGATAAACTTTTGCAATTACCGAAGCAGCTGCTATAGATACACTCTTCTCATCACCCTTAACCATACTAAAATTAGGAATCGGATAGTTTTCAAATGGCATAGCATCTATAAGTAAGAAATCCGGCTTAACTTTCAATTTCTCTACTGCTCTTTGCATCGCTATACGAGCTGCATTATAAATATTATATTTTTCAATCTCAACATTATCCACTTCACAAATGGCATACGCAACAGCCTCTTTTTTTATCTGTTCATATAACTCTTCACGTTTTTTTTCTGATAATTTTTTTGAGTCATTTAATCCTTCGAAATAGCTATCTTTCTTTAAAATTACCGCTGCAGCAACTACTGGTCCAGCAAGCGGTCCTCTTCCTACTTCATCTATTCCGCAAATATACTTACATCCATTATTATAACATTTATTTTCGTAAAATGATTTTTTTTCATACTCTTTTTTATAAAAAAGTTTTTTTTCTTGCTTTTTAGCATAGCTTATAAGTAATTTCTGAACTCCGCTTCTCTCATCTTTTTTTAACTCATTTAGTATTTCTTCGGAAATATTATCTTGGTTTAAGAGTTCTTTTACCTCACTAATTTTCATTGTGTTCCTCATTTTCTAATAAATCACTATAATTATCTAGTGTAATAAGTCCAAATTTTTGTGTTCTAAAATCTTGGATTAATAGCTTTATAGTTGAATCATAATCATAGTCTCCACCGATTTTTTTAAATCTCTTTTCAGCTACTTTTTCCATAATAAATACATTTTCATCTTCACTTGTCACGTTTATTTTATAAAGATTATTTAGATTCTCTAAATAATTATGTTTTAATAATTCTATTAAATATAAACTTACATCATCAAGTGGTGTAATATCATCCTTTATAGAACCAATCAAACTTAATTTTTTACCAATTTCTTGATTATCGAACTTAGGCATAAGTATCCCTGGTGTGTCTAATAATTCTATATCTTTATTTAATTTTAACCATTGTTGTTTTTTCGTAACACCAGGTTTATTGGCTGTATTAGCGACATTTTTCTTAATAAGTTTATTAATAAATGTAGATTTCCCAACGTTTGGAACACCTATTACCATAGATCTAATTGCTCTTGGTTTAATTCCTTTAGCTACTTGACGTGCAATTTTTTCTGCAAGTTCTTCTTTAGCTTTATCTATTACTTTATTCAAGTTATTACTATTTTTTGCGTCAGTATAAACTACTGTATATCCTTTATTTTCAAAATAACTTTTCCACTTTGCTGTCTCAGCTCTATCACATAGATCAATTTTATTAAATATAATTATTTTCTTCTTATCTTTAACAACTTCATCTAAGTACATATTATGTGAAGAAAGTGGGCAACGTGCATCGACTAACTCAAAAACTATATCTACTAGTTTTAGCTTCTCTTTAACTTCTCTTGTTGCCTTGGCCATGTGACCTGGAAACCATTGAATAACCATTAATTTAACTCCTTATCTTTTTATTTTATAAATTTCTTGATTTAAACAGTCTTTATTATTTTACCACATTTTTAACTTTTTTTAACCTATTTTGGTGTCAATTATTCGTAAAACATTAATATTTTATAATTTCCATACATAATAATTTATAAAATCGTTCATTATTTGTTTATAATTTTAAAAAAAACAAGATAGCTATGCTACCTTGTTCTTCATATTTATCTCTTATCAACTTTCTTAACAATTGTATCACCAAGAATTTGCACAGCGAATACGATAATTAAGATTAATACTGTTGCAACAAATGTTAAAGTACTGTTGTTACGTTGGAATCCGTCTAAGTATGCTAAGTTACCTAATCCACCAGCTCCGATAACACCCGCCATAGCTGTTGACCCAACTAAAGCAATTGCTGTAACAGTTAATCCTGAAATTATTGCTGGTAAACTCTCTGGTATTAAAACTTTTAAGATAATAGTCGAATTTTTAGCTCCCATTGCACGAGCTGCCTCAATTACACCTTTATCTACTTCACGAAGACCAATTTCTACTAAACGAGCGTAGAATGGCGCAGCTGAAATAATAAGTGCAGGAATAGCAGCTTGAACACCAATAATTGTACCAATTAAAAACTTAGTAAACGGAATTAATAATACAATTAAGATAATAAATGGAATCGCACGGAAAATATTAACTATTGCAGTAACAACAGCATAGAATCCACGTCCAAATGCACTCTTACTATTAGATGTTAAATATAATAATAACCCTAAAAACAGACCAACTAAAAACACTGCAATAAGTGACTCAAAAGTCATAATAAGTGTTTCAATTGTTTTATCTTGTACTTTTTCCCAATTAACCCTTGAAAAATCAAACATTATAACACCTCCGTTAAAATACCTAGTTCATTTAATCTAGATATCGCCTTATCTGTATTTTCTTTAGTTCCAATTAATTGAACAAACAGTGTACCAATATTAGCATCCGCCGTTTTATCAATATGTCCATTAATTATTGTAAAGTCAAAGTCAATTTCTCGTACTAAAGTACTAAGAATTGGTTTTTTCGATGTATTATTATCAAACGTAAATTTAATAATAACTCCTTCTGTAAATACTTTTTTCCACTCTTCAATATTCTCTCTCTCTTCAAACTCAGAAGCAAATGATGTTTGAGCTAAGAATTTCTTAGTAACTTCTTGAGTTGGGTGGTAAAATACTTCCGAAACTAATCCATCTTCAGCAATAGTACCTCCATCTATAACAGCAACCTTTGTACAAATTGTTTTAATTACGTTCATTTCATGAGTAATAAGAACAACTGTAATATTAGTTTTACTGTGAATTTCTTTAATTAAGTTTAAAACTTCCGCAGTTGTCTCTGGATCAAGAGCACTTGTAGCCTCATCACAAAGTAAGATTGAAGGATTACCAGCTAATGCACGAGCAATACCTACCCTTTGTTTTTGACCACCTGAAAGTTGAGAAGGATAAGCATTTAATCTGTCTTCTAAACCTACTAATTTAGCTAATTCTTCTACTCTTTCTTTTATTTCAGTTTTAGATTTCCCTAAAATTTCTAATGGGAATGCAATATTTTCTGCAACAGTTCTACTCCATAATAGGTTAAAATGTTGGAAAATCATCCCTATTCTTTGTCGTTTTAAACGACGTTGTTCTTCAGTTATTTTGTTGAAATCATCACCATCGATAATAACCTCACCATCTGTCGCTACTTCAAGTCCGTTTAACAGCCTTACCAACGTACTTTTACCAGCTCCAGAATAACCGATTATTCCATAAATATCACCTTTTTCAACTTTTAAATTAATATCTTTTAGAGCATGAACTTTATTATTATATATCTTATTAACTTTTTTTAATTCAATCATGTCTATCTCCTTTCTCTTTTTAAAAATAAAAAACACCCTTACTCTGAATTTCAGAATAAGGGCGTTTTACGCGGTACCACCTTATATTTTACTTATTACAACTACTAACATAGTCTATCCTATAACGTGGATCGCCGAACAAAGTTTACATTTTATGTTTACCTTATTAACCACTCGAACCATTTTCATAAATTTTATAATATACCTTCTCAGCTAACGGTACTCTCTTAAAATATTCCATCTATTACTTATACGAGTATTGGTTACTATTAATTTCTAATAAGTATACCATTATATTTTTCTGGTGTCAAGTATGATTTTTGAAAACATTCTATAAAATATTCTGAAAATAATTGTCTAATTTTCTATTTTGATATTATTTTCTCTAAGATATTCTGCCACTACTCGAGACATATCATCTAGTAAATCATCTAACTCTTCCCAGTTTTTCACCGTTGCTCCGCTTGCTAACGGATGACCCCCACCTGCATATTTTTCAGCAAGAGTATTAATAACTGGTCCTTTAGATCGGATACGCACACGGACTTTATTACCTTCATCGATAGCGAAACACCACGCATATAAATCTTTTAAACTTCTAAGTAAATTTACCCCTGTTGAAACTTCACCAGGATCTACTCCATATTTATCCATATCCTCTTTTGTAATTTTCAGATATGCAACACCATCTTGATAGACATCATAATTTTCAAAAATAAATGCTCTAAAACGCATAATATTATCACTAATAATCTCCATCTTATCTAACAATTTGCTCATATTAAAATCATATTTAATTAATTCTGATGCAACTCTTAGTGTGTCGTTAGAAGTATTCGGGAATAAAAATCTTCCAGTATCCCCCACTATACCAAGATATAATAATTTAGCTGCTTCGTCATTTAATTTAATATCATATTTTTTATTTAAATATTCATAAAAATTATATATTAACTCACTGCAAGATGAAACTTCAGTATTTACTATATTTATTCCTCCATAATTATCTATTGGTGGGTGATGATCAATTTTTATAAGAAAATTGTTTTTAGTAAATAGTTTTCCGTCTATTCTAGGAAAGTTTGCTGTATCAGTTACTATCACCAAAGCATCTTTGTAATCTTCTTCAGTAACTTCAGAATTTTTAAATAAAAAATCTAATGATGGTGAATCTTTACCAACTGTTATAACTGTTTTTTCAGGAAAATTTTCTCTGATAAGTTGATACATAGCCCCCTGAGATCCATAAGCATCTGGATCCGGGCGTTCATGTCTATGAATTATAATTTTATCGTTTTCTTTGATTTTTTGGAAAATTTCCTCATATAAATTTTCGTATATATCCATTTATCTTCTTCTTTCTGTTAGTTTCTTTGAAATACTTGACAAGTTACCATAGCTTTAGCTACTAACTCTGTTTTATCGTATACTTCAACATCGAATTTTGCAGTTTTACGACCAATATCTAAGATATTTACTTTTGTTGTTATTGTTCTGTCTAATGGTACTGATTTTAAGAAGTAAAGTGTTGTATTTTGCATAAGAACTTCACTTCTATTGTAATTATAGCTTGTAATATGAATTGACTCATCAATAATACTTAATAAAGCAGAGCTAGAGAAAGTACCAAATTGATCTAACATTTGAGGAATAATTTTAACCTGCAGTCCATCTGCTCTAGGAACTATACCTTTACGCATTATTTCATCAAATGTATCATTATTATTTCCATCCTGGAATCTATTATTAGTTAATAGTGAATTAATAACAATTTTTCTAGTTACAACCCCCAATAATGTATTTTTAGAATCAATTACTGGCATAAGTTCATAACCTTCAGATAACATAGTATTAGCCACTGAAGATATAGGTGTTTCTAAAGTAGTCGTTTCTACTTTTCTTTCCATTACTTCTTTAATTAAAGCATCTTTTTCTTGTAAAAATACATCTCTTGCTGTTACTATACCAACTAATTTACTATATTCATTTACAACTGGATATCTAGTGTGCCCCACTTTTAACTGCAGTTCATACCAGTCTTTAACAGTGTCATTTAAATTAATAGTGTATAATTTCTCAACATTAATATAAATGCTCTCAACTGTAATAATATCTCTCTTAATAATTTGGTCATTTGTTACTCTGTTAATTAAGTGTGTAACAGAAAAAGTATCATGAGGTGTAATAATCAACGGTAGGTTCTTACTATCTGCCAATGCTCTAATAGAGTCATTCGGCACGTAACCACCTGTTACTAGAATTGCACATCCTTTTTCTAATGACATCTCGATAATTTTTGGACGATTACCTATAATTAATAATGTCCCTTGTCTAATATGTTGACCAACTTGCTCTGAATCCATAGCTCCTATAGCAAAGTCTTGAACTATCTCGTGAACACCTCCGCGACCAGCAATCAATTGTCCACTCACAATATTTACAATCTCAGAATAAGATAATTTTTCTACATTATCTCGTTCTTTTTTCTGAATTCTTACAGTACCAACACGTTCAATAGAAGAAACAAAACCACGATTTTCTGATTCTTTTATCGCTCGATAAGCTGTCCCTTCACTAACTTTTAGTTCCTTAGCTACTTGACGGACTGATATTTTACTTCCAATAGGAAGACTCTTAATATATTCTAATATTTTCTGGTGTTTTGATTTCATGATTTTTCCTCCTTGTGTTTTTATTATAATACAAACATGCATTTATAACACATTATACTCATATGTAATTATATACTTTTTATAAAAGTATTTCAAGATAAAAAAATATGAAAGATAAGTTGTATTACCTATCTTTCATTATTTTCTTATAAATATTAACTCATTCTTTTATTGTAAAATAATATTAAAGTTTTCTCTATTATTTAACTAGTACAGTTTATTTTAGTTTTTTTTACTATAACAATCAAATAAATATTAAACTATAATATTTTACGATTTTCTACCTGCTGGCATTTTTTTAGCATACCCCATTTTATTTTCTTGTTTTACACGAGCTATTACTAATGTATCATCAGGAGCATTTTCTGTAACTGTTGTTCCTGCTGCAACTACTGCACCATCTCCGATTTCTAGTGGGGCTATTAAATTAGAGTTACATCCTATGAATGCATCACTTCCAATTTTTGTACGATATTTATTTTTTCCATCGTAGTTGACCGTGATTGTTCCACATCCAATATTTGTATTGCTTCCTACTTCTGTATCTCCTAAATAGCTTAAGTGAGCAGTTTTTGATCCGTCTCCATATATAGTATTTTTTAATTCTACAAAATTTCCTACTCTTACATTCTGCCCTAAGTCGCAGTTATTTCTAATATGTGAGTACGGTCCAACACTAGTATAATCTCCAATTTTCGAATCACTAATAGTTGAAGATAAAACTTTTACTCCATTTCCTATTTTCGCATTTTCTAAATATGAATTCGGCTTAATTTGGCAATCTTCACCAATTACCGTATCAGATTTAATAGTAACATTTGGATAAATTGTTGTATCACGACCAATAATTGCATTTGGTGCAATATACGTATTAGTAGGGTCTACTAATGTAACACCAGCAAGCATATGCTTAGTATTAATTCTATTTCTCATAACATTTTCTGCATAAGCTAAAGCAACTCTATCATTTACCCCAAATGTTTCATCGAAATCATCACATAGATATGTCTCAATTATTTCTTTTTGTTCACGAATTAAAGCAAGTACATCTGGTAAATAATATTCCCCTTGATTATTATCATTTTTAACTTTTTCTAACATTTCAAATAACAATTTATTATCGAAACAATAGATTCCAGAGTTAATTTCTTTGATTTTTTTCTCTTGTTCTGTTGCATCTTTTTCTTCAACAATCTTTACTAACTTCCCGTTAACATCACGAATTATACGACCATATGCAAATGGATCGTCGGCTATTGCTGTTAATACAGTTGCTTTAGCATTTGTATTCTCATGGTGATCTAGCATACTATTGATAGTTTCAGGACGAATTAGTGGAGTATCTCCATACATTACTATAGTCGTACCTTCTTTATCTTTAAGTTCATCTTTAGCAACTTTAACGGCATGGGCTGTTCCTAATTGTTCTGCTTGTAAAACAAACTTAGTTCTATCCCCTAAGACTTCTTTAACTCTCTCTGCTCCATGACCAACTACAGTGATTACTTCTTGCATTTCTAGATCACTAAGGCTATCTAAAACTAATTCAACCATAGTTCTGTCACAAACTTTGTGTAATACCTTATATAACTTCGACTGCATTCTAGTTCCTTTTCCAGCCGCTAATATAACTGCATATCTATTATTACTCATTTTCAATATCCTCTTTTTCTACTTGGCGTAATTTTTCTATAACATTCCCTAATTTAACATCAAATGTTCCATTAAATTCATCGATATTTTCAATTTTTGATAAGTATAAATAATCATCTTCATGTTCTCTTGGCGAATCAAAACATTGTGTGATTATAACTTTCCCAACAACATCAACATCAAATTCACTCATTAGACTTTCCATACCTGTTAGGACTCCTCCTCCACGCATAAAATCGTCCACTAATAGTACTTTTGACCCTGTATTTAAACTTCGTTTAGATAAAATCATTGTTTCTATTTTCTTAGTCGAACCTGAAACATAGTTAATTGCAACAGTAGTTCCCTCAGTTACTTTATTATCTCGTCTAATAATAATTACAGGCTTGTTCAGTATTGAAGCTATCGCATAGGCAACTGGAATACCTTTTGTAGCAACCGTAACTACAGCATCTATCTCTTTATTTTTATAAACTGTAGCAACCACACGTCCTAGTTTATTCATCAAACTTGGATCACCTATTATATCAGACATAAAGATATATCCACCAGCCAATAAACGATTTCCATTATTAATTTTATCAAGAAAACCATTAAGAATCTCTTTAGCATCTTCTTCCACTAATGTCGGTATAAATAAAACACCTCCACTTACTCCTGCTAGCGTTTTAACCTCTCCAATATTTTCTTCTTTAAAACCATTTTTTATTATGTGGATATCTTCACTTATCGAAGATTTAGCTTGATTAAATTTTGAAACGAAGTATGTTAATGGAATTAATTTATTAGGATTATTTAATAAATATTCCGTCATGACTACTATTCTTTCACTTCTCTTTAACTTCATCTTATACTCCTTACATGCACATATAATGATTCACAATCATTATATAAAACATTCAATATATTTTATTCGTATATTATATGTATATAATACCACCATTGTTCGGAATAGTAAAGATATAGCAAAGATTTTTAAGTTCATTTTAACTAATTAAATAATTTGTTACTATATATATAAAAAGAAGAGATAGCATTTTCATTCTATCTCTTCTAATTTCTATTATTTTTCTTTCCAAACTTCTAAAGTTCGTATTTGATTTTCCTCTACTTTTCTAACTACAAATGTTAATTTATCTATAGAATAAACAGCACCGACTTTTGCTTCATATTTTTCTAAATATACATAAGCTCCAATAGTATCTACTTCTTCATGAGGAAGCTGTACATGGAACAATGCATTCACATCTTGAATCGGAACCCAACCATCAACTAGATAGTGACCGTTTTTTAACTTTTTGATTAAGCTTTGTTCATCTTCATCGAACTCATCTCGAATTTCTCCAGTAATCTCTTCAACAATATCCTCAAGTGTAACTACCCCACTAGTCCCTCCATATTCATCTGTTATAACAATCATATGTTCTCTATTTTGTTTAATAGTTGCTAAAACTTGAGAAATAGGTGTATGTTCAAAGATTTTTATTGCTGGTGTGATGTACTCTTCTAAGTCTTTAGTTGTTTCTATAGGTTTATCAGTAAATAATAATTTCTTAACATTCAAAATCCCTAGAATTTTATCTTTATCTCCATCTTCTATTACTGGATATCTTGTGTATTCTTCCTGTTTTAATTGTCTCATTATTATCCCTAGAGAATCACTCATATCAATTGCTTCAACCTCTGTTCTAGGTGTCATGATTTCTTTAGCAATTTTATTATCAAATTCAAACACTCTTTCTACGTAGCGGTACTCTACATCATTAATTTGACCGTGTAGTCTTGAAGATTTCATAATCGTTCTAAGTTCTTGTTCACTATGAATATCATCATGTTCAGAAGCAGGTTCGAATCCAAACATTTTCGCTATAAGATTAGCTAGTGAATTAAGTAACCACACTAACGGTCTCATAACTTTATCGAACATATACATTGGCCAAGCCACACGCAAACATGTTTTTTCTGCAGATTGAATCGCTATCGTTTTAGGAACTAATTCTCCTAAAACAACATGTAAAAGTGTCATAAATCCAAATGAAACTACTAATGAAATAGTGTGAGTAACAGTTTCGTTTAAGTTTAACAATTCAAAAATAGGATTAAATAAAGAATGGAATGTTAATTCCCCTATCCAACCTAATCCAAGAGAAACAATTGTAATACCTAGCTGCGTTGCAGACAAGTAGTGATCTAATTGTTCTACCATCATAACTAATATTTTTGCAGTTTTATTTCCTGATTTTGCTAATTCATTCACCCTTGTCGGTCTAAGTTTAACGAGTGCAAATTCAAACATTACAAATATTGCCGAGGCAATAAGTAATAATACAATTATTAATATTTTACTTAAGATACTGAGATCCATATGGTTTTAATTTAACCTCTTTCCTTATAATTTTTTAGTCATTAATAAATAATTTTACTACATATAAACTTTTTTTTCAATTATTATAGCATCAACTTAGAATATTGAATTTTTTTGTGAATAAAGTATATACTACATAATTTTTAAATTCATTATATTGGAATTTTCTTTTACAGAGTGTTAGTATATAAAATATATGAAAACGCTGCAACGAGGTACCAGATGAAAGATATTATAGACTTTAATAATTTTTGGAATAAAAAAATAGAACTTATCGATACTATTCAACCTAAATACATTTTAAATAAAACTTCATTTTCAAAATTTGATAATATAGAGTTCTATGATTTAACATTCATTAGCTATGATAATTCTGTTATTTATGCAAAATATATAAAAAATATAAAATATAGAAAACTCTATCCTCAGAAAAATATTCCTCTATTATTCTATTTTCACGGATATCCTGCATCAAGTAGAAACTGGTTAGAAAAATCAACTTTTGCTTCTCTTGGATATGATGTCGTCGCCATAGATTTTAGAAACCAAGGAGGTAAAAGTAAAGATTCAGGCAGTTCTTCACCCTCAGTTTTTGGCCATCTAACAGTAGGACTTGATGAAACTATAGAAGATATGATTTTTTATAAAAATATTCTAGATAGTCTTATTTTATCTAAAATTGTATCATCCTTTGAAGACATCAATGAAAAAGAACTTGTCAGTTTTGGTGCATCTCAAGGTGGCGCATTTTCGATAATATTTTCAGCACTAAACAAAAATGTAACTAGATGCATTAGTCTCTATCCCTTCCTAGCAAATTTCCAATACATCTATGAAAAAGATAATAGAATAAATGTTTATGGTGAATTAACGCACCACGGACGTTGGTTTAATACAACCGGCAAAAATACTGAAAAGTTCTTGAATAATCTTTACTACCTTGACACCATAAATTTCGCAAAAAATTTAAAATGTTCTGTTTTATTTGGTATAACTAACCTTGATAAAGACTGTCCAAAAGAAACTCAAGAAAAAATATACAATGAGATTACTAGTAGAAAAAAATCTTGCATCTACAAAAAGTACTACCACGAAAACATCCCGAACTTTAATGATAAAATAGTTAGCTTTTTGTTAGAAGTTGAATAGGAGTGCATTATGAATTTAGAAAAAAATAGAAAACTAGTATATAAAGAAAATATAATTGATATACCACATCCATTTGTTCAATATAAAAAAATTATTTTTGAGGGAACAGATGGTTCTCAAATAGAAGTAGACTTAGCTATACCTAAGTCAAACATTAAAGGCGTCATCGTCGACTTCCCAGAATTCAAAGTAAAAAATAAAGATTATTTGAATTTAACAAAATACAGTATGTTAGACTATGCTTTAGCTTCACTACACATTCGAGGGCAAGCAGGTAATAGTGAGAATAACACTCCTTGTTCTCATTTCCCATTTTTGGATAGTTCTTCATCCACACCATATTTTAATCTAGTTTTTCAAGATGCCCTAGATACTATAAGTATTATAGAAATGCTCTTTCCGAATAAAGAAATTCTAGTGACTGGACTAGGTCAAGGTGCTGCTATTAGTATAGTTTGCGCTAGTTATTACGATTCCGTTAAAGAACTATTCATCTCAGACTGTTCGCTTTGTGATATTATAAATACCTATAACAATAATAAAAAGGCTCCTTTTTTCAAAAACATTTATAAGTTTGAAAGTGATTTTTCTAACAAGTTAGATTATCTATATTCAACACTAAATTCAATAGATGTACTAAATTTCAGTAATTCTATAACTCAAAAAGTTCATTATGGGCTTTCATATCTAGATACTAAAACTCCAATTGAAACGCAGCTAATACTTTTAGATACTCTACAAGATGTAGAAATTCAACATTATTTATTTTTAGACTATAAGAAAATATTTCAACATCAATTTGATGATTATATACTCGAAATTCTTTCGAATAAATAGCAAAGGTGAATCACTAGAAATCTTTCCTCCTAGCGATTCACCTTTTAAATTATAATTAGCTTAATTTACCTTTTAGCTTCATATTTTTAACAATTTTTTCTATAGAATTTACATAAGCTGCTTTTCTCATAGGAATAGCAAATCTTTCTTTCACTTCCCAAATATCATTAAATGCTTTTGTCATAACTCTCGCTTGTTTTTCTACAACTTCTTCTTCTGTCCAGTAGTAACCTTGTAAGTTTTGTACCCATTCAAAGTAAGATACAGTAACACCACCACTGTTCGCAAGAATATCAGGAATTACCACAACTCCTCTTTCTTGTAGAGTTTTATCTCCAGCTAAAGTCGCCGGTCCATTAGCACCTTCAGAAACAACAGCAGCTCTTATTAAATTAGCTTCTTTTTCATCAATAGCATTCTCTAATGCACAAGGGCACACTACATCTACATCTAAAGCCCAAAACTCATCTAAAGTTAAACGTTTCGTGTTTGGTAATGTATGGAATCTAACTCTATTATCTTTACATTCTTGCAGTTCTGCATATGATAATCCTTCTTCACGATAAACAGCATATTGAACACCATCATCATCACGCTCAGTTACAGCAACTACAGTAGCACCAAACTTCACAGCTGTATCAACAGTATAACTACCTACATTTCCGAAACCTTGAACAGCAAATTTCGCACCTTCTGTAGATTTCCCTAATTTCTCTAGTGCTAATTTCGCAGCAAGTGCTACACCGTATCCAGTCGCTTGAGTTCTACCTAAAGAACCACCTAACTCTAATGGTTTCCCAGTTAGCGTTCCTATACCTTGTTCTCCAGTAAGAACATTATACTCATCGATCATCCAAGACATGATTTGTCCATTAGTATTAACATCTGGTGCAGGAACATCTTGTTTCTCACCTAGATATTTGTATAACCCACGAATATATCCACGAGACAATCTTTCTAATTCACCTTTTGATAAGTCTTTTGGATCTACGATAATACCACCTTTACCTCCACCATATGGTAGATTAGCAACGGCACATTTAAATGTCATCCAAATTGATAATGCCTTAACTTCATCAGCTGTTACAAGTGGATGAAATCTTAATCCACCTTTTGTAGGACCGATTGCATCATTATGCTGAGAACGGAATCCTTTGAAGTATTTTACCTCACCATTATCCATTCTAACAGGAATAGAAATCTCAATAAATCTTTGCGGATCTTTTAAAGATTCATACACTTCTTCTTTATAACCTAAAACTTCACAAGCACCTTTAATTTGCTCTCTTGCGTTAACTAATGGATTGTTATTCATAATCACATCTCCTCAGAATGTTATTTTACATTTGACATGTAATATTGTTTTTATTAATTATATCAAATATTAAGGCAGTTTGTAAACTTTTATTTTTAAGAACTTTTTTAGATTATTATATTTTATTACGTAAACTCCCCTAGCTTTTAAAAAATATAAAAAAGGTTAATTTAAAAGATGAATATCAGTTGCAAATTAACCTAACTACAAATATAACTTTAAATATATATATTATTTATAATATTTTTTCAAGCTATTTAAGTTTTAAGATGTTTTTAATTAGCAGAAATAAATATTAACTAAACTAATTTTTATCAAGAATTATCTTTTTATTTATAACAATTTTCAGACAATACTTCAGAAAGAATTTTTATATCATCTTTCGTAGTACAACAACCACCTATCATTGAACAACCTTTTTCATACCAATCTAAACTATCAGTACTGGAAATATCCTTACTGTAACTCACTCTGCGAACTTACATCGACTTTTTACAACTATTTAGCATCATACCATGACGCTCCACTACTGGCTTCAGCTTTAAGTTGAACATCTAAATTAGCCGCTTCTTCCATAATTTTAATCATTTCTTTTGTAAACTCTTCTTCTATATCTTTATCTACATCAAATATTAATTCATCATGTACTTGTAATAATAATTTTGCATCTACATTTGTTTTTTCTAAATATTCAAATACATTAACCATAGCTATTTTTATAATATCCGCAGCAGTCCCTTGAATTGGTGAATTCATCGCAATACGTGCATTTAGATTAGCCACAATTTTATTCTTCGCATTAATATCTGGTAATGCTCTTCTTCTATTGAATAAAGTTTCCACATAACCGTGTTCTTTTGCAAAATCTACGATATCAATCATATACTTATCAACACCTTTGAATGTTTCTAAATATTTGTCAATAAATTCTTTCGCACGTTTTCTAGTAATTCCAAGGTTATTAGATAGACCAAAATCAGAAATTCCATAAACAATACCAAAGTTGACAGCTTTAGCTTCTCGACGCATTGAAGAAGTCACCTCATCAAGACTAACTCCGTTAACATCACTAGCTGTTTTAGTATGAATATCTACATCGTGTTTAAACGCATCTATCATTCCTGCGTCCTGTGCGATATGAGCTAATACTCGAAGCTCTATTTGAGAATAGTCAATAGATAAGATTACTCTATCATCAGAAGCTGGAACAAATGCTTTTCTAATTTTTTTCCCTTCTTCAATTCTCGTTGGAATATTTTGAAGATTTGGATTCACTGAAGATAAACGTCCTGTCTGAGCTAATGTTTGCTCATAACGTGTATGGATTTTCCCTTCACGAGTAATATCTTTTACTAACCCTTTTGCATAAGTTGAGTTTAATTTTGTAATTGTTCTATACTCCATAATTAATGGAATAATTTCATGACTATGTTGTAGTTGTTCTAGTACCTCTACTGCTGTAGAATAACCAGTTTTTGTTTTCTTAATTGGTGGCAGCCCTAGATCCTCAAATAATACTACTCCTAGCTGCTTAGGTGAAGCTATATTGAATTCAGAACCAGCTAATGTATATATGCTAGCTTCTAAAGTTTTAATTCTTTCATCAAATTCTGCACTCATTTCTTCTAGAGCTTTTTTACTAACATGTATTCCTTCAAATTCCATATTAGCTAGTACTTTAGCCACTTTAATCTCTATATCTTTATACAAGTCCGTCATATTCTCTTCAGCAAGTTTTTCTTCCATCAATGGTTTCATAAGCGAAATACTCTCTGCAATTTCAGCTATATACGGATTAATAACTTCTTGAGCTGGTAAAGTTCGTTTTGCCCCTTTACCATATATTTCTTCGTCACTACTTATTATTTTTCCAAGATAGTTAAAGATGATTTTATCAATTTCAGTTTTTGCATTAACATCTATTAAATAAGACACTATTTTAACATCAAAAACTTCACCATTAATATATACGCCATTTCTCTTCGCTATAAATAAAATCTTTTTAAAATCATAAACAGTTTTAGAAATTTCACTTTGAAGATAATCTACTACAAACTCATTAGTGAAAAATTGTTCTTCACTAAAAATATAAGCAATTCCTTCATTATAGACTACTATTCCAACTACATCTGAGTTATGATAATCTTCTGTATAACACTCAACATGTAAAGTACTATCGGTAAAGTCTATTTTCGTATTTTTATCTGCTAAAACAATTCTAATTTCTTTTTTAGGAGCAACAGCCTCTTCAGCAGTTACACCTACCTCTTCAGTAGAAGCTTCTTGAGATAATTTTTTTAAAAATGAAACAAATTCAAGTTTTTCAAATAACTCTCTTTTTAGTTCTACATTCTCACTATATATTAAATCTTCTAACTTATTATCAACTGGAACTTCAGTATAAATAGTTGCTAGTTTTTTACTTAATAGAGCATCTTCTCGACCTTCTGTTAGTCGCTCTTTTAGTTTTTTACCACTAATATTATCAATATTTTCTAGTACATTTTCTACAGTTTTATATTCAGTCAATAATTTTATCGCCGTTTTTTCACCAACTCCAGCAATTCCTGGGATATTATCACTCTTGTCTCCCATAAGACCTTTCATGTCAACAATTTGTTCTGGCGTTAAGCCATATTTTTCAGCAATAAACTCTGGCGTATAATAATCTATATCTGTAACACCACGCTTAGTGTAGTAAATTGTTATATTTTCACTAGCTAGTTGAGTTAAGTCTTTATCTCCGGTCACTATTATTACTTCTAAACCTTCTTTTTCAGCGATTTTAGCATAACTTCCAATAATATCGTCCGCTTCATAATCAAAATGTTCTTCATACTTTATCCCATATGAATCAAGAAGTTCTCTAACATACCCGAATTGTTCTACTAACTCACTAGGAGTTTTATCCCTAGTACCTTTGTATGCTTCATAACTTTGATGTCTAAACGTTTGTTTACCTTTATCAAAAGCAACTAACGCATACTTTGGATTAGTATCTGCTAATATTTTTTCTAGCATCAATGTAAAACCATATACACTATTTGTATATAATCCTTTTTTATTTTTTAAAGCTGGCATAGCGTAAAAAGCACGATAACTCAAACTATTACCATCTATTAATATTATCTTATCCATTTTCTTCTCCTAATAATTCTTAAAAAAACTATAAATGGGAGCAACTCAAAAATCTTATTTTTACAAAGCGATTTTTTCTAGTCACTCCCGTACAATTTATTTAATATTAAAGCTCAACCGTAAAGCTTATTAATAATCTATTAAAACTTTACATCTACATATTTTAAATTGATGAATTTATAATCTTTTGTTTAATCCATCGTTAGCAAATAATTACCAAGTATTATTTTACAATAATTTGTAAATAATTTCTATTTTTCTCTTCCAAGAGTGGTGTTCAATTTCTTCTAGTAACTCAGCAGGAATTTCACGTTGCTCTCTTGTTCTTTCTATCATAAGTTCTAAAGCACCCACTATTCTATTTACAAATGCTGGTTTTTCTTCTTCAACAGCCTTATCAGTATCATAAATAGTTGGCATTGCTATGTATTCTATTATCTCAGAATTATTTATTTTGTCTCCAAGAAATTCTATAAGCCCTTCTATCTCAGTAGCAACTACTCTTAGTCCACTTCCTAAAGCTTCAACCGCAATAAGACCTAACCCTTCAAAATAAGATGGTAGTATAAAAATATCTTTATGCCTCATTATTTCCCCTAAATGTGCTTGATCTACGGCGTTATAAATTTTTATTTTCTTAGAATCACCAACTAAGGCTTCGACCCTAGGTCTATCCTCTTCTTTCAAGTTCCCTATTAATTCTAATTCTACGTTATTGTCTTTTTTCTCTAATAATCTAAATGCCTTTATCAACTCATAAAAACCTTTTGATTCATCAAATTTTCCTGCGTATAGAATTTTTATACTATCGTGTTTTTCGTATTTTTCAACAGGATAAAAAATCTTTTCATTATATCCAGCACCAATATTTACAATCTTATCCTCAGGGTAATTATAAATATTAGAAATTCCCTCTATTACACCACTGCTTAGTGCTAGTATCTTATCTAATTTATCAAGATTTTTGACATACTTATCTTTCATTGCTGGATTCTTTTCAGCTTGTCTTATATCCGTATTATGACAAACTCCAATTACTTTTTCACCTTCAAATACATCACAAACTATAGAACTCAAAATCCATAAGTGATGTGTGATTACAACATCTGGTTTAAATTCTTTTTTAGCCTTTTCTAATTTTTTACGGAATTCTTCTTGCCAAGTTTCCAGCATCTCAGCAGTCATATTTTTATACAGAGTATTTTCATAAGGCATAATGTCACTCATACCTACGATAGGAAAACTAATATCCTTACCTTGAAACTCAACTTCAAATTTCTCATCTAAGAAATTAAAATCATATTCCGGTGTTGTTGCATAAACCGCAGCTTGTTCAACTTCAAACTGTTTAAGCCCTTCAATAACATTAGTAAAATATACACCACTTCCTGTCTTAATAGGTAATTGTGCTAATACATGTAAAATTTTCATAATTATCTTCCTCTATTTCATATTTTCCTTCACTTATATTATAACCTAATTTAACATTTTTTTATAGCAAACGTATTAATTCTTTATGTTAGTTATATAAAAAAGAAACTCACCTAGAACAATTCTCCGCTCTATGTGAATTTCTTATAATTATATCACTATATCTGTATTCTATAATTTCATAAATAAAAATTATAGGTATTTTTATTGAAACTTTATTAAAACGATAACCTATCGTTTATTTTAATTTTTACGCTCAACCACAAGATGATGCTTCTTGATCAGCTTGTGTTTCTATATAATCATTTTTATTATAGAATGCATTTCTATATTTAGCAGTATTGAATGGTTCAATTAAATTAAAAATTGTGTAACCAGCTAACCCAAGTTTTTTACATACTTCTTTACTTTCTTCAGGTTTATCACTATAAACAAAAATTTCTGAATCTTTATTTAACTTATCTAAAATACTATCTATTTCATTAGGTGAAACTTTGATTTCTTCATCACTTAAAATTTCACTACCTAAGTTTAAAAACTGCTTATTTTTACTTACTGAGACACGATATTTGAATTCAGATAATAATACATTGCTATATATTGCTTTACCATAGTCATATTGTTTAACCCCATCTCCAATATGAAGTTTCGTGAATCCACGCTCTCTTAATAATTTTTCAGTATTACGAGACGTTACATCGACTACACAATATAGAATAATATCCTTATCCTTATATTCATCAAGTACATCACTATTATTTTTAAAAAGTTTAATAGGTAAGTTTACCGCATTAATTGCATGCCCTCTTGCATACTCTTTTCTCCAACGAACATCTACAACAAGTGCTTCATCGAAAGTTTTTTTCTCTACTTCTGCCCCAGCAATTCGTCCTGGCTTACCTTTTAGCAATTTAAGCCAGAATGCATAAAGACCTAGTAAGATAATTAACACTATTATACCAATAACTACTAATATGTTCATCCTGTTTACTCCTTTCTTAACATAATTATATTATATCACACATTTTGTATTTTTAATAATAAATAATATTTTAAATTTGTTTTGATTTTTTTTCTATTTAAGAGTAAAATTATGATATAGATATTTTTTAGAAAGGAGATTTAAATGAAAATTTCCAAAATCAGTAAAATAGAAAATAAAAATTTTAAAATTGAAACATCATTACTTTTTGATGGAATCTTAGTTGGACTAGCTGCAGGAATAGTCGGTGCTAGCTATAGATTACTTATCGGTTATAGTGAAAAAATTGTTCATTATACAGCTGACTTTATAAAAACTGGTTTTATTTATAAAATTATATTATTAGCTGTCTTGGTATTACTAGCATTATTTTCTGGATTCTTACTTAAAAGAGAACCTATGGCAAGTGGAAGTGGAATTCCTCAAGTATCAGCAGAAATAACAGGAAGATTAAATCCTAATCCATTACGTGTACTTATTTATAAAATCACCGGAGGATTAACAGCTAGTTTAGGTGGTCTATCTTTAGGTAGAGAGGGCCCATCTATTCAACTCGGGGCTATGAGTGGAAAACTTGTATCAAGAATTTTAAAAAAGGATAGTATTAAAGAAAAATATCTTATTACTTGTGGTGCTAGTGCAGGTTTATCTATTGCCTTTGGTGCTCCACTTGCAGGCGTTCTATTTTCTATAGAAGAAGTTCATAAGCAAATCACAAAAAAAATTATAATTTGCTGCTTTAGTGCTGCTGTTGTGGCCAATATCGTTGGACAATATATTTTTGGACTTACAGCAATATTTAAATTCCCTGATGTTCCTTACGTAGAAGTTAATATTTATCCTTGGGTTGCTTTATTAGGTATTTTACTAGGAATATTTGGAACATTCTATAATGTTACTATAAAAATACTATTCAAAATTTACGAATATTTCAAATTAAATATAGTATTTAGACCCCAAGTAGCTTTTCTCATTTCATTTGTCCTATTTATTTTTTATCCCATAGTTTTAGGAAGCGGACATAGTTTAGTAGAATTTTTAATTGAAAATAAATTTAGCTTTATGTTTTTATTAACTTTATATTTTATAAAAACTTTATTTTCACTTATATCATTCACATCCGGTGTTGCAGGTGGAATTTTCCTACCAATTCTGATTCAAGGAGCTATACTCGGAACGTTATTTAGTAACTTCTTTGATGCTAAATATACTGCTCTATTTGTTATCTTGTCAATGTCTGGATATTTAACAGCAATTGTCAGAAGTCCTATTACTTCAATAATATTACTATTTGAAATGACACAAAAACTTAACTATTTTCTTCCTATTGCACTATGTTGCCTATTCGCTTATATGACTGCGAATATACTAGGAACAAAACCTGTTTATGAATATTTATTAGATCGCATACTAACTAATAATAAACTAGAAGATAATGAAGTTGAAATGGAAGTAGAAATTATTACAACAATATCAAACGATAGTTTCTTAGTAGGAAAATCTATCAGAGAAATAGAGTGGACGAAAAACACACTTATATCTCAGATTGAACGTTCTGGGCGTGAAATAGTACCGAAAGGAACAACAGTTTTAGAAGCTAATGACAAACTTACCGTCATAATGCCAAAAGAAAGTGTTGAGACATTCTTAGAAAAATTTAGTAAATAATTAAAGACTAGAAGATTTATTAAAACTCTTCTAGTCTTTGTTCTTATATTACATTAAAATGTTTTAACGCATTTGTTATTCCATCATCATCTACGCTTGTCGTGATATAATCTGCAATCTCTTTAACATTCTCTCCAGCATTCCCCATCGCTACACCTATTCCAGCATGTTTAAGCATATCTATGTCATTACCACCATCACCAAATGCCATAGTTTCCTCTAATTTAATACCAAAGTGTGCGATAACCGCATCAATTCCAGTATTTTTTCCACCATCTTTTGGAATGACATCAGTAAAATGAGTAGTCCATCTTGCTGCTTTTGAATTAGGCATATACGCTAAAAAGCCCGCTTCTTCCTCTTCTGATACAAAGACATTAAGCTGATAGATTTTTTCACTAATTGCTTTATTATACGCTAACGGATCTTCTTTAAAACGCTCTGGATCTCCTAGCTCATCTTCTAGCCATTTAACTCGTGAATTTTTCAAATTCATAAACGCTCCATCTAATAAAGCAAAATCGCATGCAATCTTATTCTCTTTAAAATATGGAAGCACATTTTTTATATCTTCTTGAGATAATATCTTATCATTTAAAACTTCACCATTTTCTAAATAGCAATATTGACCATTTATCGTAATATAGCCATCAAATTTAAAATCTAATAAGTCATTTAAAAATGTAGTATGGAATGGCGCTCTTCCTGTAGCTATAAATATCTTAATTCCTTGTTCTTTTAATTTTTTTAAAGTATTCGCTGTATTTTCAGGAATTGTTTTCGTTTTAAAACTTCTTATCGTCCCATCAATATCAAAAAAAATTGCTTTTATTTTAGTCATTTTTATTCTCCATTTTGTTTAAGTCAACTACACTGTCTCTTGTTTTTAATTCATAACCAATTAATAGTTTCATAGCTGTTTCTTCTTTTTTTATTATATTCAATAACATATCTACAGTCTGCTTAGCAGCATCCTTTAAATCAAATTTTATTGTTGTTAATGGTGATTTTAATAATGTAGATGAAGTATAATCTCCAAATGCTGCTACTGAATAATTCTCTCCAACACTTAAGCCAGATTCTTCAAGAGCTTTTATCGCTCCATAAGCCAAATTGTCAGTTGCGCAAATTAAACAACTATCCTCTTTTAACTTTTCTATATTTTCTCTTACTATTTCATATCCTTCTTCCATTCCAAAATTAGTAATTAATATATTCTCTGGTTCTAGATTATACTTTTCTAATGCTCTTAGAACACCTAATTTTCTATAGTATCCTACTGCAATATCATCCTCACTAACTCCTAAGTAAGCTACTTTTTTATGTCCACTAGCTAGAATATAATTCGTTAAATCTCTAGCAGCATTGAAATCATTGTACTCAACACTATATGTATACTCGCCTTCTTGTCCTAACATAACAACAGGAACATCCACAGATTTTATAGTGCTCTCGTAAGTTTTAGTCATAGTTGTTGGTAATAAGATTATTCCATCTACATTCATTCTCGCTAATTTTTTTATATACTCTAACTGCTTATTTTCTTCAAAATTAGCATTCATTATCAACGTCTCATAATTATTATCTTTTAACTCTTTATCAAGATATTTTAAAGTATTTCCACTAACAAAAGAATGAAGACATGGAACTATAACTCCAATAATTTTACTATCTGTACTTTTTAATGCCTTAGCAAAGGTGTTTGGTGTGTAATTATACTTATCTACTATTTCTTTAATTTTTTTGTATGTTTCTTCTTTTAGATTTCCACCATTAAAGTATCTAGAGACAGTAGTAGTACCTACTCCGGCCATTTTTGCTATATCTACTATTGTCAATTTCTTCATAGATTACCTCCTTAGACCATAACTATAATTATAACCGATTCAACTAAATAAATAAAGAATTATATAAGAACATTTTTAGAAAATATAAATACTAATTTCTTTGTTAAATACTTTATTTTTTCCACCCTGTAATACAAAAAAATAATCCACTTTTGATTTTTATTCTAATACAATTCATTTCATATCTTCTAAATAAAAATAATACAAATCACTATGATAATAGTAATATTTACTATTTTTCTTATATTTTAAAACCATCTTCAATATACAATGATAAACTGTATCAGTACAAATTGAAAAAAATCACACAACAGATGTCTAAACACTATCAAACATGCATAGAACAATATGAACAAATAATTTCAAAATTTTAAACAAACCTCTTGAAATCATTTTCTAAAAGTGGTATAGTTTTTCTTGGAGGTATATTATGATAGTTCAATTAAAAAACGTATCAAAACAATATAAAGATGCTAACTTCAAATTAGAAAATATATCATTTGATATCAATAAGAAAGAAGTTATTGGAATTATCGGAAGAAATGGTACAGGTAAAAGTACTATTCTTAAAATGATTAACGGGATTGTTTCATATGATAGTGGAGATATACTTTATAAAAACTCTTCTATAAAATCTATGGACGCAAGCACCCTTAGAAATACTAGAAAAAATCTAGCATACATATTCCAACACTCTAATCTTATTGATAATAAAAGTGTATATTATCATTTAAGTTTAGTATACAAACTAAATAAGGTTTCTGTTGATAAAAAGAAAATAGATGATATTCTTGAATTCATGAATATTACAAGACTAAAAAATAGTCTTTGTGGTAGCTTAAGTGGTGGTGAACAACAAAAAGTTGCTATTGCTATGGCACTACTACAAGAACCTGAAGTTCTACTTTGTGATGAAATCAGTTCTGCTTTAGACACTAATAGTGAGAAAGAGATTTTCGCTCTTTTAAACAAACTACGAACTACAACTGATATTTCGATTGTTATGATTTCACACAGTCTTTCATTATTGAAGAACTTCTGTGACAGAGTGGTAGTTATCGATGATTCTACTATAAAAGATATTGTCGTACCTAATAAAAATGCAAAAGACGATTACGACAGTAATTACTATAACTACGTAAAGGAGTTTTTATTAAATGATTGATTTATTTAAAGCCAATTACGATGGTATTATGAAAGCATTTTGGGAAACTAACTATATGATGATTTACTCTATGTTAACAGTATTTTTCATTTCCCTACCATTAGGTATTATGCTTTTTGCTTTCAGTCGTGATTATTTATTAAAGAATAGAGCAGTTTATGAAGGGCTTAGCATTTCTCTTAATGCCCTACGTAGTGTTCCGTTTCTAATTTTTGTATTCATATTAATCCCTGTAAATAGATTTCTATTTAAAACATCTTTTGGGAATATTGCAGCAATCTTGCCTCTTACACTAGTTGGTGTAAGTATCTATGCTCGATTTGTTGAACAAGCCCTTATTAATGTTCCTAAGAAGATTGTTGATAGAGCTATAAGTATGGGAGCTACTAAAATTCAAATTATTAGATACTTCTTATTACCTGCTACAATGGATAACTTAATCTTATCATTCACCTATACTACTATTAGTTTACTGGCGTATACTACTGTAATGGGTGTAATCGGAGCAGGTGGACTTGGTGAATTTGCATTTAGATATGGATATCAAGAATACAATTATGATCTAATGTATTTAATAGTAATAATATTTATTATATATGTATTTATTATTCAATCTATAGGTTATGGATTAGCTAAACGTTTCACAAACAAGAAGGAGAAATAGATTAATGAAAAAAGTATTATCTATTGTTGCTAGCCTATTAGCACTTGTGCTTGTATTAACAGCATGTTCTAGTAAAACTAGTGATAAAAAAGAAGAAAAAAAAGAAGACAAAACTATTAAAGTTGCTGCTCATGTCCCACCATTCACTGACATGTTAGAATTAGTTAAAGAAGATTTACAAAAAGAAGGATATACTCTTGAAATTGTAAAAGTATCTGATAATGTTCAAGCTAACGTTGCTTTAGCAAACAAAGAAGTCGATGCTAACTTCTTCCAACATGAACCATTCATGAAACAGTACAACGAAAAAAATAAAACAAACTTAGTAGCTGTTGCAAAAGTTTATAACTCAATCCCAGCATTCTACTCTAAAAATATCAAAAATATTAAAGATCTTAAAGATGGTGCTGATGTAGCAATTCCATCTGATGCTTCAAATCTAGCTCGTGCATTAAGATTATTAGCTCACGGTGGATTAATCACATTAAATGATCCTAACAGCTATAACGTTACTGTAAAAGATATCAAAGATAATCCAAAACATCTTAAATTTACAGAAGTTGGTCTTTTAAACTTAAGTGATGCATATGCAGAAAAAGATTTAGTTTTCAACTACCCAACTTACATTGCTAAATTAAACCTTACACCAATGAAAGATGGACTTCTAATGGAAGATAAAGCTGACTTTACATATGCTGGTGTTCTTGCAGCTCGTGAAGATAACAAAGACGATGCAAAAATTCAAGCAGTGAAAAAAGCTTTAACAAGCCAAAAAGTTAAAGATTTCTTACAAAAGAATTTCGAAGGTAAAGCTACTGCAGCCTTCTAATAAATATTTATTATTACTAATTCAAAATCTATAATATATACAATCAACAACCTTACCTCTAAATAAAAAACATACTTAATAGGAGAAAATATAATGAAGAAAATAATTTCATTTATAGCTAGCTTAGCTGCATTATTATTAGTTTTAACAGCATGTTCAAGCAAAACTGAAGCACCTAAAAAAGAAGAGAAGAAAGAACCAGTTACTGTAAAAGTAGCTTCTCACACTTCTCCAATGACAGACATGTTAGAAATGATCAAAGAAGATCTTAAAAAAGAAGGTTACAACTTAGAAATCGTTAAAGTTTCTGATAACGTTCAAGCTAACGTTGCATTAAACAATAAAGAAGTTGATGCTAACTTCTTCCAACACAGACCATTCATGGAACAATTTAACCAAAAAAATAATGCTCACCTTGTAGCAGTTCAACCTATCTACAACGCGACTGTATCATTCTACTCAAAAACTCTTAAAGATATTAAAGATCTTAAAGATGGTGCTGATGTAGCTATCCCTTCAGATCCAACAAACTTAGCTCGTGCTTTACGTTTATTAGATCACGCTAAAGTTATTACTCTTAAAGATCCAAACAGCTTTACAGTAACTGAAGCAGATATCAAAGATAATCCAAAACACCTTAAATTCACTAAAGTAAGTTTACTAAACCTTAACGAAGCATACAATGAAAAAGATTTAGTATTTAACTACCCAACTTACATCTCTAAATTAGGATTAACTCCTGATAAAAACGGTCTAGCTCTTGAAAAATCAGATGATTTAACATTCGCTATCTCACTTGTAGCTCGTGAAGATAACAAAGACGATGCTAAAGTTCAAGCAGTGAAAAAAGCATTAGCTAGTGAAAAAGTTAAAGATTACATTAACAAAGAACTTAAACCAAAAGGACACGCTACTCCAGCGTTCTAATATAAATTAAAATACTTGGTAACAATTGTTTACCAAGTATTTTTTTACCTACTATGCATCTATAAGTTACCACCTTAATTCCCCTTTTTATAAATGTTCTATTTATCATTAAAACATATATTATAACTGCTTGCTACCTTATGAATGCAAGGAAGAACACTATTTAATAACGTACTAGTATCTATATATAGATATTCATAACAAAAAAAGAAACTGATTTTTACATCAGTTCCTTTTTATTAATTATCTTATTTGTGTAATTCTTTTTCGAAAGCTTCTCTAACTTGTCCTACTGAGAACCCGATGATTACTTGAATAGCTTTACCGTTACGAGCAACTCCTAGAGCTCCAGAACGTTTTAAGAATTCATCATCTTTTACTAAGCTTTCATCTTTAACATTAACACGTAATCTTGTTACGCAGTTAGTAACGTCTACGATGTTATCTTTACCACCTAAACCTTCTAAAATGATAAGAGCTTGATCATCGTGAGTAGCTGCATCATCTTTAACTTCTGGTTTAGCTGCTTCTTTACCTTTTTCACGGTACTCTTGTTTAGAGTATAGTTTTGTTTCAGCATCATCTGCTTCACGTCCAGGTGTGTTTAATTGGAATTTAAGAATCATAAATCTAAATACGAAGAAGTAGATTACTGAGAATACTAATCCAATTGCGATTTGAACGAATACTTGAGATGAGTGGTTTTTGAACATTGGTAACCAGTTAAGAGCTAAGAAGTCGATTAATCCACTTCCGAAGTTACCTACAACTCCAAATTGGTACATAGTTGCTGACATTAACGCACCTAATACTGCGTGAGTAGCAAATAACATTGGTGCTGCGAATAAGAATGTGAACTCGATTGGTTCAGTGATTCCTGTTAAGAAACCAGTAAGTGCTGCTGGGATTAATAACCCTGCTACAACTTTTTTCTTGCTGTCTTTAGCTGTTACATACATAGCCAAAGCTGCTGCTGGTAATCCAAATACTTTTGAGTTACCGTGTAATGAGAATCCACCTTGAGGGAATAACTCTTTTAATGGAGTTGAGCTCTGAGAGAACTCTTGAATGTGTTGTACCCAGTAAGCTGTGATTCCATTTTCTACTACTGCTGGTCCAAACATGAATGGTCCATAGATAAAGTGGTGTAATCCTGTTGGGATTAAAATTCTTTCTAAGAATGTGTAAGTGAATACCCCTGCAACTCCAGATACTTTTAAGAATCCTTGTAATGCAGCGATTCCTAATTGAACTTTTGGCCATAATAAAGCTGTTAAGAATGCAGCTGGAATCATGATAAGGAATCCTACTAAGATAACGAATGTTGATCCTTGGAAAATTCCTAGTAATTCAGGTAATTTTTTATCAAAGTATTTGTTGTGAATCCATACTGAGATAGATGCAATAACAATAGAACCGATGATTGAAGTATCTAATGTGATTGCTCCAGCGATTCTTGTAATACCTGTAGGTAATTTAAGAGCTGGTGTTACATCTACTCCAAAGAATTTGAATTGAGTTAAGAATCCGTTGATGAAGTAGTTGAATACCATGTAAATTAAGAACGCTTCTAATGCTGCACGACCGTTTGCTTTTTTAGCAAGACCAATTGGAATACCAAGTGCGAATACTACTGGCATTTGATTGAAGATTGTCCATCCTCCTTGTTCAACTACGAACCAGAAGTTATACCAAAGAGTACCCTCTGTCGCGATGCTCCCTACTAAGTTAGGGTTTTTAAAGATTGAAGTTAATCCAACTACTAATCCGAAGAATGCGAATATAATAGATGGCATTAACATAGCGCCTCCAAAACGCTGAATTTTTTGTAACATAACATTTTCCTCCTTTTTTTATTTTTCTGCTAATGTTACTTCTAAGCCATTATGATCAGAAATTATTGGATAATTATCATCATTAAATATAACAAAACTTTCTTTTACGTCCAATTTTCTATTAATAAAAACATAATCCAATTTTTTCTGACACATAGAATCTTCCCAACCACTTATATTTTTATATACGGTAACTCCCCCATCTTTTTTCTCGGCTAATTCATATGTATCATATAATCCTTTATCAAGTATTCTTTTGTAATCATCTACTTGATGGAAATAATCCGTATTG
Source organism: Gemella haemolysans (assembly GCF_001553035.1). Classification (GTDB taxonomy): domain Bacteria; phylum Bacillota; class Bacilli; order Staphylococcales; family Gemellaceae; genus Gemella; species Gemella haemolysans_B. The sequence continues at coordinate 25,876 of NZ_KQ959954.1, read as the reverse complement.
AAATCTCCCATGAAAACTTTAAGATTTTTGTTATCTGTATAATTAATTAGGTTGCTAAGATTTTGATCTATGTCTTCCCCTTTACAAGTTGGCAAATTCATATGACAACTGTAAAATTCTATGATCTCATTATTTACTTTAAGATCTACTTTTAATATTTTTCTTGATTCAATAGAAGTCACGGTTTGTTGTGCCGTACAGTAAAAATCCTCTACGGCAACAACTTCACCTTTAGCTAGTATCGCTAATCCTTCTTCGAATTTATCAAATCCAATATGAGAATAAGTCCAATAATAACTGTAACCTTCTTCTCCATATTCTCTAATTTTATCTAATAATAATTTTCCGAAGTTATCTGTTTTTATCCCTTGTTGAACATCTTCACTATTAATCAATTGATTTACTTCTTGCATGGCAACCACGTCATAATTTTTTTCTACAATTACCTTCGCTAAAATATTTAATTTTTCTAATTGATTTTCTTCTAACCAACTATGAACATTAATCGTTAATAGTTTCATCGTATGTTCCCCTTTATTTTTATTTATTCCAAATATCTTCATTATATTGAGCAATTGTACGGTCAGATGAGAAGAATCCTGCTTTCGCAATGTTCGCGATAACTTTCTTCATCCATAATTCACGGTTTTCGTAATCTGCTAACATTTCTTCTTTCTTAGCATAATATTCCTCAAAGTCAATTAGTGTCATGAACCAGTCTTTGTTAAGAAGTTCGTTGTATAATCTTTCTAATCTTTCTTTATTTCCTAATTTCACTAAATCTTTAGAAATAATGAAGTCAACTACTTCTTTAACACCGTCTTTTTCATAGTATTCTTTAGAAACATATCCAGCAGTTTCGTAAAGTTTAATGATTTCATCACTTTCTTTACCGAAGATGTAGATATTTTCACGACCAACTAGTTCGTCAATTTCCACGTTAGCTCCATCTAAAGTTCCTAGAGTTAGAGCTCCATTTAACATGAATTTCATATTACCAGTTCCACTTGCTTCTTTAGATGCTAATGAAATTTGCTCTGAAATATCAGTTGCTGGAATTAGTTTTTCTGCAACACTTACGTTATAGTTTTCAACTAGGAATACATTTAGGTATTTATTTACTTCAGGATCATTGTTAATTAATTCTGATAGACATAGAATTAAGTGAATAATGTCTTGAGCTATAATGTAAGCTGGTGCTGCTTTACCACCAAAGAATACAGTGATTTTTCTTTCTGGTAATTTTCCATTTTTAATATCTAAGTATTTTTTGATTACATATAAAGCATTCATTTGTTGACGTTTATATTCGTGGAATCTCTTGATTTGAGTATCGATAATACTATTTTCATCAAGTTCAATACCTTGAGTTTCTTTTAGGTATTCTTTAAGAACAAGTTTGTTCTCATGTTTAATTTCTTCTAATTTAGCTGCTACTTCCTTACTATCTACAAATGCTAATAGTTTTTCTAATTTAGTTGCATCTGTTAAGTACTCATCACCAATTAGATCTTTTAAGTATGTCGCTAACGGTCTGTTAGAGAACTCTAACCAACGTCTGAATGTAATACCGTTAGTTTTATTGTTGAATTTCTCTGGGTATAATTCATAGAAGTGTTTCAACTCAGAGTTTTTTAGAATTTCAGTGTGTAGGTAAGCAACCCCGTTTACACTGTTAGAGAAGTGAATATCCATGTTTGCCATGTGTACTCTATCATCTTTATCGATGATTTGAATATCTTCACCTTCATATTTTTCTCTAATAACAGCATCTAATTGCTTGATGATTGTTACTAAGTGTGGTACCACTTCTTCTAAGTACGCTAATGGCCATTTTTCCAATGCCTCAGCTAAGATAGTGTGGTTTGTGTAACCAGTCATTTTTTGAACGATTGTATATGCTTCTTCAAATTCAATTCCGTGTTTTTCAGTTAGTAAACGAATTAATTCAGGAATTACCATACTTGGGTGAGTATCGTTAATTTGAACATATGCATATTCGTATAGGTCGTGAACATTACTTCCTTTAGCAATTGCTTCATCTAAAATTAGTTGAGCTGCATTTGATACCATGAAGTATTGTTGATAAATACGTAGTAATTCACCATTTTTATCACTATCATCTGGATATAAGAATAATGTTAAGTTTTTCTCAATTTCAGTTTTATCGAAACTAATACCATTTTCAATGATACTGCTATCGACTGATTCAATATCGAATAAGTTTAGGTAGTTTTTAGTATCTTTTTTGTATCCTAGTACGTCAATTCTTTTTAGAGTTGAAGTTAGGTTGAAGTTTTTGAATGGTACTGTGTATTTAACATCAGTATCTCTTAGCCATGAAGAATCTTCAATCCAGAAGTTTGGCTCTGCGTGTTGTTCATTTTTAACAAATACTTGTCTGAATAATCCACAGTGGTAATTTAATCCAACTCCATCACCATTGATTCCTAATGATGAGATAGAATCGATGAAACAAGATGCTAAACGCCCAAGACCACCGTTACCTAGTGATGGTTCTAATTCTGCTTCTTCAACATCGCTAAGACGTTTGTTAGCTGCATTTAATTCTTTTTCGATTTCTTCATAAATACCTAAGTTAATTAGGTTGTTTGATAAAAGTTTACCAATTAAAAATTCTGCTGAAATGTAGTAAACTTTCTTTTTATCAGAGTTTAAAGCTTTTTTATCAGCTTGTTCTTTTACATAATTTAATAGTTGTTTATATATCTCTTTGTTATCTAAAGTACTTAGTTCTTTACTTGTATTATCTAATACATATTTACTAAATGACATTTTATACCCTCTCTCTTGAATATCTTACTGTAATGTTTCTTAAAAATTCTTTTCTCTCTTCTGTTAGATCTTCTGCAAGCATTCTCCATTCCCAGTTTCCTCCAACTGTTGATGGAACGTTCATTCTGCTTGTTGCATCTTTGTCTAATAAATCTTGCATTGTTACGATTGCATAATCACTTACTGACGAGTAGATTCCTCTAATCATTGCTTCAGTGATTGTTTCATCATCACGACGGTTCAAGTATTCAGAAACTAGTTCTTTTTCTGATTCGCTTAGTTTTTCATACCATCCATTAACTACATCATTATCATGAGTTCCTGTGTAAGCAACACTGTTTTGTGTATAATGATGTGGGCGATCTAAGTTATCTTCTCCAGGGAAAGCAAATTGAAGAATTTTCATTCCTGGATATCCAGAATCATCTAATAATTTTTCTGCTTTAGCATCGATAAATCCTAGATTTTCTGCAACAATTGGTAAATCACCTAACTGTTCTTTTATTTTTTGGAATAATTCAATTCCTGGACCAGCTTCCCAAGTACCATTTACTGCATTTTCAGCATCTTTATCTATTTGCCAGAAATCAGAGAATCCTTTAAAGTGATCTATACGAAGTACATCGTAGATTTTGAAACTCTCTTGCACTCGGTAAATCCACCATGAAAATCCTTGTTCTTTGTGTTTTTCCCAATCATAGATTGGATTACCCCAAAGTTGTCCAGTAGGACTGAAGTCATCTGCAGGACAACCAGCTACATAAAGTGGTTCATTGTTCGCATCAACTTTAAATAGTTCCGGCATAGTCCACATTTCAACACTATCAGCACTTACATAAATTGGCATGTCTCCAATAATTTTAATTCCTTTTTCATTAGCATATTCTTTTAATGCTAACCATTGTTTAAAGAAGAAATATTGTGTAACTGTATAGTATCTTATGCTATCTTGAAGTTCTGTACGATATTTTTCACGTGCTGTTTCTTCACCTTTTTTAATATCTTCATCCCAGTGAATAAAGCTCTTATATCCAAAACTTTCTTTTATAGCCATATATTCAGCATAATCAGCTAACCAACTTGAATTCTCAGCTTCAAATTTTTCAATTTCAGCTAATACTTCACTATTTTTACTAGTGTTAGCGACTGCTTTTTCTAAAATTGGTCTTCTTGCTTCAAATAATAATGCATAATCAACTTTTTCAGGATTTTCTCCAAAGTTAACTTTTACATAATCACTTTCTTCAAGTAACCCATCTTCTTTTAATAATGAAAAATCAATTAAATTTAAGTTCCCTGCCACTGCCGAGAAACTTTGGTATGGTGAATCACCATAACTAGTAGTTGTAAGTGGTAAAATTTGCCAATAAGTTTGTTTTGTTTCTTCTAAGAAATCTATAAATTCATAAGCACTTTTACCAAATGTTCCTATTCCAAATTGACCTGGTAATGATGTAATATGCATTAAAACACCACTTGAACGTTTTGACATTATTAGTTTCCTCCGTTATTTTTTAACTTGTATTTACAACATAAGTTCTTATAACTTAACATTTATTATTATAATAAAACACTTTCATTTTGTCAACACATTTATGTAATTCTTTTTATTTCATCATGTAACCTATACGTAAATGTTGAAAACACTATAAAACTTTTACATATTTCTTGATTTTTAATCTTAGTACATTTATAATAATATAGACAAACTTTGAGAGGTTAATAGTAAATGAGTAAATACAAACAAGTCTACAGAGACTTAAAAGAAAAAATAGATACTCGAGTATATAAACGTAATACTGAATTACCGAGTGAAAATGAGCTAGTCAAAGAATATGGCTATTCTAAAGATACAATCAGAAAAGCTCTATCTTTACTAGAAATTAATGGTTATATCCAAAAGATTAAAGGAAAAAACTCATTAATCCTAGGACATGGTAGGATTAAAAATAACTATCTAGGAAACATTAAAACTTCTTCTGAATTAAATATTGATGGAAAATATGAAATCAAAACTTCTTTAGAATCCCTTTATATCATTCAAGGTGATAAAAAGATAATGGATATTTTCGGATCAAATGAAGACAATGATTTTTACAGAGTTAGTCGTAGTAGATTAATAAACGGTGAACGTCTAGAATACGAGGTGTCTTATTTTGATCGTAAGCTTGTTCCATTTATTAATAAAGAAATAGCTGAATCTTCTATTTATAAATATCTAGAAAAGGAATTAGGATTAAACATCACACACTCAAGACGTGAGATCTCATTTAGATATGCCACTGAAGAAGAAAAACAACATATGGACTTAGGAGAGTATAATATGGTCGCTGTTGTTGAAAGTATTACCTATTTATCAAATGGGAATATACTACAATACGGAATCCTGACATACAGACCAGATAAGTTCACATTTGTAACTATGGCAAAAAGATAAAAACAACTCGTAAATTGCGATTTTATTAAAATCTAATTTATAGAGTCGTTCTTTTAAAAAAAATTTTACTATTCAAATATTTTAAGTATGGTGACGGACCGTTCCATCTAACTTTAATTGTCATTTAGACAATCAAAGTGGATATTCCACCTTGAAATTAAGCTTAAAATCTTAATTTCACCGATGGAACTTTTCAAGTTTCATTTTCACTATTACAAAATATTTGAGTAAAATTAATAATACTAGTGAAAAATTAGTCAATTCATTTATTAATCAAGTTTATATTTTTCTTACTGTTTTGTAGTAGCTGAAGTGAAACACTTTTGTGTTTCACTTCAAGAAAATGAGACTACAGGCTCATTTTCTAACCGGAATATCCTTTTGAGATAACAAAAGATATGGAGGTGTCGCAAGCTACACTTAAAACAGGAAAAAGAAAAATATAAATTTTATGAGATATAGTATCCAATCATATATTCAAAAAACTGATAAAGGAAAATTTTTCCTCTATCAGTTTTTATTTTATTCGAGATTATTTTAATCTTTCTTCTAATTCTGCTTTTAAATCTTCAAATCCTGGTTTTCCTAGAAGAGCAAACATATTTTTCTTATACGCTTCTACTCCTGGTTGATCAAATGGATTTAGACCTTGCATGTATCCAGAAATACCTACAGCTTTTTCGAAGAAGTATACCAAGTATCCGAATGTAAATTCACTCATATCTGGAAGTTCTACTACGAAGTTAGGCACTCCTCCATCAGTGTGAGCAAGAAGCGTTCCTTCAAATGCTTTAGTATTTACAAAGTCCATAGTTTTTCCAGCTAGATAGTTAAGTCCATCTAAGTTATTTTCAGCTTCTTTAAGTTCAATATCTTTATTTGGAGATTTAACTTTTAAGATAGTTTCGATTAGAATACGACGTCCTTCTTGAACATATTGTCCCATAGAGTGAAGATCAGTTGAGAAGCAAACACTTGATGGGTATAATGCTTTTCCATCTTTACCTTCAGACTCACCGTAAAGTTGTTTCCACCATTCATTAAAGTAAACCATTGATGGTTCATAAGAAACAAGAATTTCGATTAATTTCCCTTTTTGTTGTAGTACGTTACGCATTACAGCATATTGATAAGCAATGTTAGTACTTAAATCTGGTGAAGAAAGTTCATCTTGAGCTAATTTAGCTCCAGCCATCATTTTATCAATATCAATTCCACTTACAGCAATTGGAAGTAATCCTACTGCAGTAAGAACTGTGAAACGTCCACCGATATCATCAGGTACTACAAATGTTTCATATCCTTCATCGTCAGCTAAAGATTTTAATGCTCCGCGAGCTTTATCAGTAGTAGCAAAGATTCTTTCTCTTGCTCCTTCTTTTCCATATTTTTCTTCAAGTAATTCTTTGAAGATACGGAATGCAATCGCAGGTTCAGTAGTTGTACCAGATTTAGAAATTACGTTTACAGAGAAATCTTTTCCTGTAGTTTTTAAGTAATTCACTAATTCTTGGGTGTAACTTGAAGAAATAGTGTGCCCTACGAAAAAGATTTGAGGAGTTTTTCTATCTTTTTCATAGAAGTTATAGAAACTATCGTTAAGCATTTCAATTGCTGCACGAGCTCCTAAGTAAGATCCACCAATTCCAATAACAACAAGTACATCAGAGTTACCTTGAATTTTTTTACTAGCTTCTTTAATTCTAGCGAATTCTTCTTTGTCGTAGTTAGTTGGTAAATCAACCCATCCTAAGAAGTCACTGCCAATTCCAGTTTTATTGTGTAATTGATCATGAGCAACTTTCACATAACCTTCCATATTTTTCACTTCTTGTTCGTTAAAGAAGTTTAGTGCTTTCGAATAATCAAATTTTAAGTGCATTTTTGGTTCTCCTTATTTGTTTTCTCACCTTTTATTATAAATCATTGTTGGCTTATCGTCTATAATATAATCGTAAATTAATTCAGAAACTTTGTCAGCATTATGCCTAATCGTATTATTATCAACGATTCCTACATCATTATTTTTTATTAATTTTATTCCCAACTCTTTAATTTTCTCTTGATCGATTTTGACCGGTTCTTGTTTTTCTTTGTGATATTTCGATAAAATACTATCATCAAACTCACGTGAATTAGCAATTACTAAGTCAAAAATATTCTCTTCTACATGTTTATTTATCGCAACTATATGGTCTGAAACTGTGTAATTATCAGTTTCACCATGTTGAGTCATAACATTACAAACATATATCTTCTTAGCATTACTTTCTCTTATTTTTTCTGAAACCTTAGATATTACTAAGTTAGGTATTATAGAAGTATATAAACTTCCTGGTCCCATAATAATATAATCGGCTTCTTCTATTGCCTTAAGTACATCTTCATTAGGTTTAACTCTTGAAGGAGTAATGTATACATGGTCAATAACTCCTCCAGCCTTTGTAATAGAAGATTCTCCACGAATAATTTCTCCATCTGATAATACAGCATTTAATGTCGCTATATCATTAGTAGTCGGCAAAACAGTTCCACGTACATTTAAAATTCTACTCATAACTTTTACCGCAGTAGAAAAATCACCATGAATATCCGTCATAGCCGCTATCATTAGATTTCCAACAGGATGTCCTTTAACTTCTCCACTATCAAAACGATATTGAAACATTTTTTCTAAGTATGGTTCAACATCAGATAACGCTGCAATAACATTTCTAATGTCTCCCGGTGAAGGAATATTCATATCACTTCTTATCTTTCCAGAACTTCCTCCATCATCTGCTACCGTTACTACAGCAGTTATCTCAAGAGGATATTTCTTTAATCCTCTTAAAAGAACGGACAAACCAGTTCCGCCGCCAATAGTAACTACTTTTATTTTAGTTCTCATTTTTCTACCTACCCTTATTAATATCGCGATGTTCTAAATACACCCTGTATCCTAATTTTGAAATATCTTCATGTAATCTTCTTGCTACGCTAACAGAACGGTGTTTACCACCTGTACATCCAACTGCTATAGCAACCTTATCACGACCTTCATATTGATACTTATCTACCATAAATGTCATAAGTTCTAAATATTTATCATAAAATTCCTGAGTAACTTCATCCTCAAAAACATAATCATATACTTCACTATCTTGACCAGTTTTTTCTCGTAATTCATTTATATAAAACGGATTTCTCAAGAAACGAACATCGACAATATTATCTGCGTCAATAGGAACTCCATATTTGTAACCAAAACTTGAGATTGTAATATGATAACTATCTTTTTTCTCAATTCCGAAGTCTTCTAATATTTTTTTCTTCAAATTTTTTACAGAAGTATTTGTAGTATCATAAATATAATTTGCAATACCTTTGATATCATTCATATCTTTTCTCTCTTGAGCAATACCTTCAAGTAAGCTAAACTCAGTAGATAAAGGATGATTTTTTCTAGTTTCTTTATATCTATTGACCAATACTTGATCATCACTATCTAAAAATAAGATTTTAACATCAAAGTACTCACTTTGTTGTAGTTTTTTTAATAATTCTTTTAAATCAACAAAAATGTGTTTACTTCTTATATCAATACTTATCGCTGTTTTATCAATATCTTTTTCTTCTATTATTCTTAAAAAATCTTCTACAACTAATCCAGGTAAATTATCTGTACAAAAATACCCTTGGTTTTCAAAGACTTGTAATGCTGTATTTTTCCCTGCTCCACTTATTCCTGTAATTATAACTAATTTTTTCTTCATAGCTTCACATCCATCTTTATAATAATATAAGTTTTATGGAATAATATATTCTGTTAAACAAAGAATAAATAAACTGCTCCATTCCTATATTGTACACCATTTCTAAATTTTTGTGTAGTATTTTAAAATATCAATAAAAGAAAACTACTGTAAGAAAATAATCTTACAGTAGTTAAGAGACTAATTATCTCGTATTCCTATTTGTATTGTTATTAACACCATTATTTACTCCATTATTGTTTCTTGTACCTGGAGTTATAACAGTATTATTATTGTTTCCTCTTGATAAATTATTGTTGTTATCATTCGATGTATCGTTTTGATTATTATTCGAATTATCATCATCAGAATTATTGTTACGATTATTGTTATTATTATCGTTGTTATTCTCACGACTTCTTTCTTCTTGCTCACGTCTATTTTGTTCTTCTATTTGACGACGCTCACTTTCTGTAATAATCTTAACTCCTCCATTTACAGAACCAACATTTCCTGGAACTGTAAATCCTTTTGGAGGATGTATTCTTACAATATTTTGCATGTTAATTCGATACAATGCTTGTGTCTTCTGAGTATCATCTTGAGTCATATACTTAGTAGGACCATCTATTGCATCAAATCCTTGCCATACAGCCATTGTATAGTTACTAGTGTAACCTATTGTCCAAGAGTCTTTAGAATAGTTATTTATATCGAAACCGTATTTCTGAGCTTCGCCTTCTCCGAAAGTAGTAGTACCTGTTTTAACAGCCATGTCAGCTCCACTAATACGAGCATTAGCTGCAGTTCCATTAACTACGTTTCTTAGCATAGATGTCATAATGTATGCTGTAGAATCTTTTATAACTCGTTTTCTATCATCTGTACTAAAGCTTTTCACTTCAGTTCCCTCACTATCATACACTTTCTTAATAGCTTTAGGTGTTGCATAGTATCCACCATTACTAAATGGAACATATGCACCTGCCATTTGCAGTGGTGAGAATCCATCACTACTTCCTCCAATTGGAGTAGTAATTGAATCATCAGTAATATTCATTCCAACATTAGCAGCATATTGTTTTACTCTATTAAATCCTACTTCTTGGTAAGTCTTAATAGCTGGTATATTATATGACCAAACTAATGCATTGTTAATAGTTATATTACCGTGGAATTGTCTATCCCAGTTTTGAATTTGTGAACCTTGAATCTTAGTATCATTAACAGTATGATCAGATCCCCAATTTAAGTATTCAATTGCAGGTCCATATGCAAGAATCGGTTTGATTGATGAACCAGGTTGCAGTTTTGCTTGAGTAGCAATATTAAATCCATGGAATGTTTGTTTTTTACCACCATATAAAGCAGCAATACCACTATTTTCATTATTTAATACAACCATCGCAACGTTACTTGCTTGTTTTATTCCAGCATAGTTTGCATTAACACTTTCAGTTAGAGTGTCCTGAATCTTAGAATCAAAGTTTGTATAAATTTTAAGCCCTAAGTTTAAGACATCTCCTTCATAGTCTTTGTATTCTTTACTGTTTTTCAATTCATTTACAATTTGATTCATGTAAGAAGTATATTTAGAATCGAACTCACTTGATAGTAATACACGCTCACTTTCATCACGCTCTATAATTCCTGATAATACATCTGTTTTTTGAGCAGCTTGTGAATCAGCTTCTGATATTTTCCCATGATATTGCATTAAGTATAATACCGTATCACGACGTGCCTTCGCAGCCTCTGGATTATCATAAGGATTATACGTATTAGGGTGCTGTGGCATTCCCGCTAAAAGAGCCATCTGAGGAAGAGTAAGTTGATTTAATTCTTTCCCATAATAATATTTCGCAGCGGTTTTTAAGCCGTAAACTCCATCAGAATAGTAGATTCTATTTACATACATTGTAAATATTGATTCTTTATCATAGTTTTGCTCAAGTTTATATGCAAGGTATGCTTCTTGAACTTTACGTTTTACACTCTTATTATCGTCAAGGAAGGTTCTCTTAATTAATTGTTGAGAAATAGTTGATGCCCCTTGTGAACCAAAACCACTAGTTAAGTTTGACACAACTGCTCCTACTAAACGTCTAAAGTCTACCGCACCATGTTCAAAGAATCTATTGTCCTCTGTTGCCAAGATAGCATCTTGCATTTTTTGTGGTATATCCGCAGTTTCTAAGTTCTCACCAATTTGGTTACCTAATTTTGCTACCTCATTATTATTTGTATCATAAACAATTGTTCTTGAATTATTATCTAAGATCTTAGAATCAAATGCAGGTGCTTGGTATATCCAGAACACACATAATAAGAAAATTGATATAATAGCAACACTTGCCACATATAAACCATATCTAATAATTTTCATCCATAATGCTTTATTATTCTTTTTAGAATTTGGATTACTTATTCTATTTGGACCTGTTGGTCTTCTCGGACCTCCTGGGCCTCCTGCTCTTTTTCCTCTATCAGGTTGCTGAGGATTTTGCGGCTGAACAGGACGATTTTTTCCTTGTCCGCTTCTTCTCATTATTTCTTCATTTGTTAATGGCCTTCTTGGTTGACCATTGTTCGTTGGATTAGTATTTTCTCTAGATATATATCCACCTGGCATAACACTCTTTCTTTCATGAGAGTGCCTATCTCTTCTTGATAACCGATTGTTATTATTTTCTGCCATAGTATATCCTCTCTTTTTTATATATTTAAACTTTCACTTTATTCATATTAATTTTTCATAATAAAATGTCATAATATACTACATTAATTTTAATGTATATTGGAAAAAAAATCAATTTACTTTGCAAATATTAACTATTATTTAATAATATTGTAACATAAGCCAAGCTCTTTCAATTATAAGCTTACTAATTAATATCAAATTTAAATAATTTACTATTATACTCTAAAGATTATTATAATACATAAATAAAGAAGCTATCTTATTTTAATAGCTTCTCAATAGATATATTATTTATTTACTGCTGCTTCAACATTTTTTATAGCTGCTTTAGCTGCTGCAATTCTGGCAATAATTACCCTGTATGGTGAACAAGATACATATCCTAATCCTATTTTAGAACATAATAAGATAGATCTTTCATCTCCACCATGTTCTCCACAGATCCCAAGCTTAATACCTGGTTTAATAGCTTTTGCTTTGTCAACTGCAAGTTTCATAAGTTCTAATACTCCACTATCATCAAGATGAACAAATGGATCTGACTCTAAGATATTTTTTTTCTTGTAAATATCAATGAATTTTTCAGCATCATCTCTAGAATAACCAAATGTTAATTGAGTTAAGTCATTAGTACCAAAACTAAAGAAATCTGCATGTTCTGCAATCTTATCAGCAATTAGACAAGCTCGAGGAATTTCAATCATCGTTCCTACTTTGTATTTGAAATCTACATTGTACAATTGAATTTCTTTTTCCACAAGTTCAACGATTTGTTCTCGTAACACTGCTAGCTCTTTTTCTAATCCTACTAAAGGAATCATAATTTCAACATTTACTTCAATACCTTCTTTACGAGCTCTAATCGCTGCTGAACTAATAGCCTTCGCCTGCATTAAGTAAATTTCTGGATATGTAATACCTAGTCGACAACCACGATGTCCCATCATAGGATTGAATTCTGCAATACTAGCTATTTTCGCTTCTAATTGATTAACACTTACACCTATTTCCTCGGCAATAAGCTTAACAGTATTTTCATCTTTTGGTAAGAATTCATGAAGCGGTGGATCTAATAATCTTATATTAACAGATTTACCTTGAGCTTCTTTAAAAATCTTGTAGAAATCTTCGCTTTGAATTGGTTGTAATCTATCTAAGAATCTAACTCTCTCATTAGTATCACTAGCTAAAATCATTTTCCTAACTAGACTAATTCTATCTTCTTCAAAGAACATATGCTCTGTTCTACATAATCCTATTCCTTCAGCTCCAAACTCAAAAGCAACTTTAGCATCAGTTTCATTATCTGCATTTGCTAGTACTTTAAGTTCTCTAATTCCATCAGCCCATCCTAAAAGTTTATTGAATCTATTGCTAAATTTGGCATCAACTTTATCTACTTCACCTAGATACACTTTTCCACTGCTTCCATCGACTGAGATTATATCACCTTCATGTAATGTTACTCCAGCAATTTTTAACATTTTTTCACCATAATTTATAATCATGTTTTGGCAGCCACAGACACAACATTTACCCATCCCTCTTGCTACTACAGCAGCATGTGATGTCATACCACCACGTAAAGTTACAATAGCCTCTGAGCTAATCATACCTTCAATATCTTCTGGAGAAGTTTCTTCTCTTACTAAAATAACAGGTTTTGTTTTCGCCGCTTCTACAGCTTCTTGCGCTGTAAAATAAATACCACCGACTGCTGCTCCAGGTGATGCTGCTAAACCTTGAGTTAATTGCTTAGCTTCTTTTAATGATTTTTCCTCAAATGTAGCATGAAGAAGTTTATTAATTTCCTCTGTTCCCACTCTTAGAATCGCTTCTTCTTTAGAAATTACACCTTCTTCTGCTAGTGATACCGCAACTTCAACTACTGCATTTGGTGTTCTTTTTGCGTTTCTTGTTTGAAGAATATACAACCTTCCATCTTCGATAGTAAACTCTATATCTTGCATGTCTTTATAGTGTTGTTCTAATTTTTTAGAAATCTTAACAAATTCTTTATATAAATGTGGCATATCATCTTTTAGAACACTAATATTTTTAGGTGTTCTTATACCCGCTACAACATCTTCCCCTTGCGCATTAATTAGATATTCACCAAAAAGTTCATCCTCTCCAGTTACAGGGTTTCTACTAAATGAAACTCCAGTACCACAATTATCTCCCATATTACCAAACACCATAGCTTGAATATTTACAGCTGTACCAAGTTTATCACTAATATTGTGTAGTCTTCTATATACTTTAGCACGATTATTATTCCATGATCTAAAAACAGCTTCAATAGCTAGCATAAGCTGCTCTTTTACACTCATAGGAAATTCTCGACCTACTTCTTTTTTATAAATTGCCTTAAACTCTTCAACAATATTAAATAAATCTTTCTCATTTAATTCACTATCTTGCTCATAGCCATTAGCATTTTTAACTCTAGTTAAAACTTCCTCAAACTTATATTTTTCTACATCCATAACAACATCTGAGAACATTTGAATAAATCTTCTATAACTATCGTAAGCAAAACGATAGTTATTATTCTTCTTAGCCAATGCTATAGTAGTTTCGTCATTTAGTCCCAGATTTAAAATAGTATCCATCATTCCTGGCATAGAAAATACTGCACCACTACGAACAGACACCAATAAAGGATTTTCTATACTTCCTAATTTTTTCCCAATATTTTCTTCTAAAATTTCAAGTTGTTCGTTAATCTGTTTTAAAATCTCAGGTTTAATTCTTTCCCCATTTTCATAATAACTATTACAACTTTCTGTAGTAATAGTAAAACCAGGAGGAACACTAATCCCTAAACCTTTCATCTCTGCAAGGTTTGCCCCTTTTCCTCCTAATAAAGATTTCATATCTTTATTTCCTTCACTGAAATTATAAACATATTTTTTTGACATTGTAAAATTCCCCCATAAACAAATTATTGTTTTATATAATTATTTCTTTTTATTATTTTGTTTAAACCTTTAGGCCTCTTTCTCTCATAATCCCAATTATTAATTCAGCTGTCTCCTCAACAGCTTTATTTTGAACGTCTATTATCGGACATCCAAGTTTTCCCATAATCTCTAGAGCATATTCTAACTCTTCAAAAATTTGTATTTCATCAGTATAATCCGAATTCCCTGATACACCTAGAGTCTTCAATCTTTCTTCCCTCAACTTATTAAGTTGTTCTACTGAATTCGTTAAACCAATTACTTTTCTTTTTACTTCATATAGCTGTTCCGGAAGTATCAAGTCTTGAATAATAGGAACATTCATAACTTTAATGTTTCTATTTGCTAAATATAAGCTTAATGGTGTTTTTGAAGTTCTCGATACACCTAAAATTACAACATCTGCTTCTTTTAGACCATTTATATCTTTCCCATCATCATACTTCACAGCAAATTCTAAAGCATCTATTCTCTTGAAATACTCCTCTCCCATCTTTCTATTTAAACCAGGATTTCCTTCAGCTTTTACTCCTAATTTTTCTTCGAAAGTACTAAGCATTTCACTTAATAGATCTATAACTTTTATATTTTTTTCTAACCCTTTTTCTTTTACATAGCTTGCTAAAGCACCATCAACTAATGTTTGAACAATTACATCTCCCTCATTTACATTGGATATAATACAATCTATTTTTTCTTTCGTACAAACATTGGAGTTTTTAAGTACTTTATACTTCTTATTCTCATAAGAAAACTGCACAAGTGCTGCATCAACCACATCCTTTGCAGTGTTTCCTATTGAATCTGAAATTATATGTACAGTTAACATATTATCCCTCCAGCATTTCCAATAATAACTTAATTAATGTAGTTTTCGATATTTTACCAACGATTACCTTACCATCTTTTTCGTCCCTTACAACAGGTAAGCAATCAATCTCATGTAAAATTAATTTTCTTAATGCATCAGTAACTAACTCATCTTCATATATATATATAACGTTTGGAACGCGAGTCATCGCTAATACTATAGGAAGATTTTGTCCATCAGCATTCCTAGATAATTTCAGCATATCCTTTCTAGATGTTACACCAGCAAGATGATTATTCTCATCTACAATAAAAATAGTCCCTACATCATAAATAAATAATTTCGATAATACCTCAGAATAGTTCGCTGTACTTTTCGCTGTTATCGCTATTCCCATTACATCTTTAACTAATTTACTTTTTATTTCTTCACGTTGTTCTCCTGGTGAAAAATTATAATTGTAATAGTAACCTACATTAGGTTTTGCTTCCAAAATTTCTAACATTCCTAAGACCGCAAGATCATTTCTTAAAGTAGATTTCCCCAAAGAAAGCTTTTCTGCAATTTCATCACTTGTTATCGGTTCAAAATTCTTTACTATTTCAATTATAGCTTTGTGTCTTTCCGTAAGTTTCATTGTTCCTCCTTCTTGTATCATAATTTTTATTATACAATATGTTACACATTAATTCAAGCGTTATCTTTAATTAATGTGTAACAATATTTTTAATATATTCTGTTATTTACTTTTAAATTAGATATATTATGTGATATTAATAACATTTATTACCAAATTATTAAAATAGAGTTACTCAATATCTATTTTATTTAAATTT
Source organism: Gemella haemolysans (assembly GCF_001553035.1). GTDB lineage: Bacteria > Bacillota > Bacilli > Staphylococcales > Gemellaceae > Gemella > Gemella haemolysans_B. The sequence continues at coordinate 9,595 of NZ_KQ959954.1, read as the reverse complement.
AAATATTTATATGTTATAATTAATCTAATAATATATTGAGGGGAAAAATTGTATGTCAAAATTATCAAAACTATTTGCAATCGGTACAGGAATAGCCATTGCTAACTATTATTCAAAAAATCCAAATAAAGTAGAAGATCACACTGAATACGTTAAGAAAAAATCTAAGGATTACTATGGTTACACACGTTGTATGATTCGTTACACTAAGAAAAATGGTGTTGAGGAAGCGGCAATCTACCTATACAACGACCTAGTAAAAAATCTTAAAAAAGCTAAAAATGCTTTAGAGAACAAATACAACGATGCTGTTGATTACGGAAAAGAATTATCTAATAATGTAACAGATATTAAAGGGCATGTATCTAACGTAAAAGAATACACTGCAGAAGTTAAAGAAAATCTAGGAGATGCTAAAAAAATCGTTGAAGATCTTAAACCTTCTATTGAATCTTATGCAGAAAAAGCAAAAGAATCTTTCGAAAAAATTAAAGATCAAGTTTCTAACATCAAAAAAGATGTTGACGAATCAAATGTTCAAGAAAAAGTTGAAGATTTTGCTAATAAATCATCTGAAACTTTAGACTCTGTTAAAGAACGTGTTGAAACTGAAGTTCTAAACAACACTCCTGAACAAAAAGAAGAAAAATAATATAACGAGGAGTTAAGATGAATCTACTATCACTAAATACTCTTCCTAATACAGGCGAAGCAGTTAAGAATTATGGTGCATACATCGGTATAATCATAATAATCGCTATAATTTTCTTCCTAATCTGGAGAAAAAAGAATAACAAAGACGACTAATATGCTCTAAGCTAGGTAAAGCTAGCTTAGAGTTTTTTTTTTACAGTTAATCTATATAATAAATAAAAGAGTGGTTCGATAAAATCTATACGATTTTCGAATCACTCTCTTCTATCTTATACTATTTTAAATTATCTAATGCAGCTATTCTTTCTTTAACACTATCATATTGTTCTTGATATGTTGCTTGTTTTTCTTTTTCTTTAGCTACAACCACCTCTGGAGCAGAACCGACAAATTTTTCATTAGAAAGTTTTTTATTTACTCTATCTAATTCTTGTTGTAATTTTTCTAATTCTTTTCCTAGACGTTCTTTTTCTTTGTCTACATCGATTAAATCACTTAATGAAACATAGATTTCAGCACCTGGTAAGATACGGCTAATGTCAGTTTCACTTGCTTCTACTTCACGTTCGATAATAAGTTCGCTAGGACGTGCAAATTTCTCTAAGTACGCACTACCACTTAATAGTACTTCTTTTACGCTATCTTGTGAGTACTTAATCTTAATAGGTATCTCTCGAGACATTGGCGCATTCACTTCACTACGGATGTTACGTACTGCAGTAATTACATCTTGGATGAATTGCATATCTTCAGTTTCTTTTTCAAACACTAGACTTGCTTCAACTTTAGCAAATTCACTAGTTACAATACTATCTCCTGTGTGAGGAATGTGTTGCCAGATTTCTTCAGTTACAAACGGCATAAACGGATGTAACATTTTTAGAGAAGCATCAAGTACATATACTAAGATAGATTTAGTTGTTTTCTTAGCAGCTTCATCTTCACCATTTAATGAAATCTTAGCAATTTCAATATACCATGAACAGAATTCTTCCCATACGAAGTTGTAAAGAATACGGCTTGCTTCACCAAATTCATATTTTTCGAATAATCTTTCGAAATCTTCAATAGTTTTAGCAAGTTTTGTTAAGATATATTTATCAGCTAATGTTTTTTCTCCAGTTAAATCAATATCACTATATTCGAAACCTTCAAGGTTCATGATTACGAAACGAGAAGCATTCCAAATTTTATTGATATAGTTCCAACTTGCTTCAATTTTCTCAGTTGAGTAACGTAAGTCTTGACCTGGTGTTGAGTTAGTAGCTAAGAAATAACGTAAGCTATCAGCTCCGTATTGTTCGATTACTTCCATTGGATCTACACCATTACCAAGTGATTTACTCATCTTACGTCCTTGTTCATCACGAACTAAACCGTGGATTAAACAATCTTCAAATGGACGAGTACCTGTAAATTCTAATCCTTGGAATACCATACGAGCAACCCAGAAGAAGATGATGTCATATCCAGTTACTAGACAGCTATTTGGATAGTAACGTTTGAAATCTTCACTTTCTAAATCTGGCCATCCTAATGTAGAGAATGGGAATAATGCTGAAGAGTACCAAGTATCAAGAACGTCTTCATCTTGAACATAGTTTTCAATATCTTTTGGTGGATTTACATCAACATAAACTTCACCAGTTTCTTTGTGATACCATGCTGGAATACGATGTCCCCACCATAATTGACGAGAAATACACCAGTCTTGGATATTTTCCATCCAAGTATTTAACGTATTTTCAAAACGAGGTGGATAGAAGTTAACTTTTCTATCTGCATCTTTTTGATTTTCTAAAACTTTATCAGCAAGAGGCTTCATGTCAACAAACCATTGTTTAGAAAGATATGGTTCAACAACAGCACCACTACGCTCAGAGTGCCCTACTGAGTGAAGATGTTTTTCAATCTTGAAGCATACTCCACTTTCTTGTAAATCAGCAATAAGAGTTTTACGACACTCAAAACGATCCATACCGTTATATTTATCTGCATGTTCATTCATAACAGCACCTTCATCCATAACGATGATACGTTCTAAGTTATGACGTTCACCAACTTCAAAGTCATTTGGATCGTGGGCAGGAGTTATTTTAACTACTCCACTTCCGAAATCTTTTTCTACATATTCATCTGCAATAACAGGAATTTCTTTATTTGTTACTGGTAAAAGAACTGTTTTACCAATATATTTCTGATATCTTTCATCTTCAGGATGAACAGCAACCGCAGTATCTCCAAATAAAGTTTCAGGACGAGTAGTTGCTACTTCTAGATAGTCTCCACTTCCATCAGCTAAGAAATATTTAAGGTGATAGAATGCACCTTCTACGTCTTTGTGAATTACTTCGATGTTAGATAATGCAGTTCTTTGAACTGGATCCCAGTTGATAATTTTCTCACCACGATAGATTGTACCATTGTTGTAGTGATCTACGAAAATTTTCGTTACTGCCTTGTTTAACCCTTCATCTAATGTAAATCTTTCTCTTGAATAGTCTAAACCTAATCCAAGTTTAGCCCATTGTGCACGAATATATCCAGCATATTCTTCTTTCCATTCCCATGCACGCTCTAAGAATTTTTCACGACCTAAGTCATAACGACTTAATCCTTCTTCACGCATTTTAGCTTCTACTTTAGCTTGTGTAGATATACCAGCGTGGTCCATCCCTGGAAGATAAAGTACATCAAATCCTTTAAGACGTTTGTAACGTGTTAACATATCTTGTAGAGTTGTATCCCAAGCATGCCCAATGTGTAATTTACCAGTTACGTTTGGTGGTGGAATTACGATTGTATATGGATTCTTTTTACTTTTATTATCAGCTTTAAAAACTTCTTTTTCCAACCACCAGTTGTAGCGATTATTTTCTACTTCGGTCGGATTATATTTTGTAGACATTTCAGTCATGACTGTTCCTCCTAAATTTTTATTTTATCATTAATTATTTTCACTTTTACTAATTGTATTGGTGATATTTTTTCTAGGTAAAAAAAATAACCTCCATCCTCACATAAGGACGAAAGTTTCCGTGGTACCACCTTTATTCTAATTATATAAATTAGCACTTAATAAGATTAACGCTCTAACCACGTTTAAAGCTACTTACTTTCACTCTAAATGCTCACCGTCTACTTCAAAGTCCTGCCTAGGAGAAATCTCTCAACCACTGATTTCTTTTCTGTATCCTACGGTACGCAAGAACTTTTACTTATCGGCTCATCGCATATATTTTATAATTAAAATATGTTTAATATAATAACACACTTTTTTTCATATTGCAAGTAAAATTAAAACTTTGTGAATATAGTATGTGAATATATGTGAATATGTATCCCTCTACCTCTTATATTTTTGACACCCTAAAGAAATAATAGTATAATATCTTTAGATTAGAGGAGGTGCTAATATGCCAAACATTAAATCAAGTACAGATTTACGTAATAATTACAATGAAATCTCTTCATTTTGTCATGAAACAGGTGAACCAATTTTTATTACCAAAAATGGTCGTGGAGATCTTGCTGTTATGAGCATTGATTTATTCAATAAATTCATGGGGAGATATGAACTATATCAACTTTTAGAACAAAGTGAATCTGATTTTGTAAATGGTCGTACCCTTACTTTTGATGATTCTATGAAAAGTTTGAGAGAGGAACTAAAAAATGGAACATTATAAAATAGTTGTTTCTGAAACCTATCACAAAGACCTAAAAGATATAATCCATTATATTTATCACAATTTAGATGCACCGCATACTGCATCTACCCTACTTGATGAGATAGAGGCTACCGTTTCCAATCTTTCTATCATGCCTCTTCGCTATGGATTAGTTGATGATGCCTATCTACACCGTAAAGAATTTAGAAAATGTCTTGTTAAGAATTATATCATTTTCTATAAAGTGAACAAAGAAAATAAAACTGTAATGATTCACCGAATTCTTCACGCAAGACAAAAATGGATTGATATCCTATAAAAAATATTCCATATAAATAAAAAGTACTTCAATGATTAGAAATCTAATTCCATCATCGAAGTACTTTTTTAAATATTAATCTTCTTTTTTATTTTTCCATGCTGTGGCATTATTGATTTTAATTGGTAAGTTATCTAGATAGAACTCAGGATCTTTTCCTTGTTTATGTTGTTTCACGTAGTCTTTTAATACTACATAAACTACACCAGATAGACCAATAATCGCAATTAAGTTAAGCAAAGCCATAATTCCCATTGTTATATCAGCAAGTCCCCAAACTAAGTTTAAGTCTAATACACTTCCTACATATACAAAGATACATACAATAAAACGATAAACATTTACAGCCCATTTTTTAGGAAGTAAATATTGAATGTTTGTTTCTCCGTAGTAGTAGTTACCAATTACAGAACTATATCCGAATAAGAAAATAGCTACGATTAAGAAAATTGTTCCTATGCTTCCTACTTGTGAAGTTAAGGCAGCTTGTGTAAGTTGGATACCTTGTAACTTACCAGCTCCATATTCAACACCAGGGTAAAGTAAAATTAAGAATGCTGTCGCTGTACATACTAAACATGTGTCGAAGTAAACTCCTAGAGTTTGGATAAATCCTTGTTTAGCTGGGTGAGTACTATCAGCTGTAGCCGCTGCGTTAGGCGTTGACCCTAAACCAGCTTCGTTAGTGAACATACCACGTTTAATTCCTAAAAGTATTGATGTTCCCATACCAATTACTCCACCACCTACTTGTTCAAGACCAAATGCTGATTTAACGATTTGAACAAGAACACCAGGTAACTTATCAATATTAATAACCATAATAACTAATACGATGAATAAATACGCAACCGCCATTACTGGAACTAACCATTGAGTAATTTTAACAACTTTTGTTACTCCACCAAAAATTACGAAAATTGTAAGAATTAATAAGGCAATCCCCGCAATATGACTATCTACATTATAAACTTGTAACGCTTGTGCTATAGTGTTTGTTTGAACTGAGTTAAATGCTATACCATAAGTTACTGAAATAACAATAGCGAACAGTACACCCATCCATTTTTGTCCAAGACCTTTTTCCATATAGTAAGCAGGTCCCCCACGATAAACACCTTTTCTATCACGAACTTTATATACTTGGGCTAATGTTGATTCGGCAAAAGATGAAGCTCCACCAAAAAGTGCCATTACCCACATCCAGAATACTGAACCAGGCCCTCCCATTGCAATCGCAATAGCAACCCCTGCAATTGTACCAGTACCTACTCGTGACGCAGCTGAGATCGTGAATGCTTGGAAAGCTGAAACCCCTTTTTGTTCTCCGTCTTTACCTACTTTTGGCTTTTCAGTAATAAGTCTGAACATTTCTTTGATGTAAGTAAATTGAACAAACTTAGTACTAAATGTAAAATAAATACCAGTTACCATTACTAACCCTATTAGGAAATAAGTCCACATAAAGTCATTAACGGTAGTTAATAATTCTAAAAATCTATCCATTAAGAGTCAACTCCTCATTAAATTTGTTTTATTACGTTTTCTATTATACTTTAAAAAATACTACAATTGTAAATATACGTTAGAAAATCTGACATGCCGGTATCATAAGTTAACAATACTTTACCAGGAGATTATAGAAAAACATAAAAATCTTACATAAAAAACCCAGGAGATTTAACACAATATTAAAATCACCTGGATTCCTTTCTTTAAATATATTCAATTCTATTTACTTCTTCATTATTATTCTTTGGATAATCACTGAAGCTATTATTCATGTTAGGAACTACTAATCTTCTACCTCGAGCTTTTAAAATAGAATTTATTTCATAACTGTTTAAAATCCTATAATCTAACTTCTCCTGAAGTACATATTCTCCACTTCTAATTCTGGCTCTAATATCTGTCGCAGCAACAAAATAAACAACCATAAAGACAATAGAGAATATTAATTGTGCTAGTGAAAAAATACTACTTAATGTACTATTACTAGCTCCTTGGAAAATGAAGCCACTAAATGAAGATAAGATTGTAAGCCCTACTTGGATATACAATACCACTCTTCTACCTTTTGTATCAAAAATTGGTAAATACATTATAAATAACATAATAAAGTTAAATATATATGCAATTAATCCACTAACCACTAATAACGCAATTACAGTGAATAATATACCAGCATACTGTCCCGAAAAAGCATCAGTAGTAAATCCTAAATTTATCAGTAATAACAATAAAGCTCCTATTGCAACTGAAGGAAGTGTGAAAGTTAATAAATACGCAACTCCCCAATTCCTCTTCCAAACACGCCCTTTATACTCTTTATAAATTCTATAAGTATTATAGAAAGGTATAAATGCAAGTCCTGATCTAACCCCAAGTATATCAAACATAATTTTTGAGAAAATAGCTGTAATAATATACCCGACAATAAAAAATATAAGGAATACTATTCCAACTATAGCTAACACTTGATGTAGCATGTACTCATCTAAATTAAACATAAATAATTCCTCCTTATTCACTATCATAAAATTCATCTAACACATAAGTTGTTACAGGTTTAACATACAACTCATATTTAGCTACTAAATCAGCAATGATATCTCCATCAATCAGAGTAATGGCTCTAGTTCCCAAACGAGATGCTTCTATAGCAGCTTTTGAAAATTTTGATGTTGTGATAAATATTCCAAACTCAGCATTATATTTATCCATTGCCCCTCTAAACTTATCTATTTCTGGTGAAGGTACATTACCTCCCCATCTTTTAGCCTGAATAGCAACTCTCGCAGTTCGAAAATTATCACTTGTTATATACCCAAACCCATCTAATCCTCCATCATTAGAAACTTGAATCCCTATCTTTTCATCCATTTCAACATTCATCTTAGAGACAAGTTTTCTTGCAAACATCTCAAATTTTGCTGGACTGAATTTTTTTAATTTTCTAATTAGCTCATCTCTCCACTGATCTTCTACAATTTCTTTTTCATCAACCGTAATTACCTCTTCAATATCAACGATTTCTTTTTTCTGTTTAATTTCTTTATTAATCTTTTTGTAAATAGCAGAAAAATCTAAAACTTCAAGGTTAGCCTCACGTCCTTTATCCGTAAGAGTGTATATTTTATTTTCTTTTTTTAAAAATTCCGCTCTTTCTAAATAATTCAAACTAAAATTAATAAAAAACTCAAAAGGTGAATATTCTTTATTACTCTTCTCAGAAATACGACGAAAATCAATATATTCTTCAGTTATAACTTCTGAATTTTTTCTAAAATACTCTACTATCGCTCTTTTTGTATCACTTCCCCCTTTTTTTCTAAGTGCAATAATTATTTCTTTAGAAATAACATTATCTTTCTGACTAGTTGTCATTTTAAATATATTCACAAATTCTCCCTCCTTTATTTCCTTCACCTTTATTATACTAAAAATCTTTATAATTTAATAGCAAAAAAAGAATGAAATTGTCTGAAAATACAACCTCATCCTTTACAATTATTTATGATAACTTGCTCCTGTTATTATACGGTAAGCTCTATACACTTGTTCAAGTAAAACAACACGCATCATCTGGTGTGGAAACGTCATCCTACTAAACGATAATGCAAAATCACTACGCTTTTTCACACTATCAGAGAGTCCATAACTTCCACCAATTACCAATGCCACATCACTCTTACCTGTAAGCATTAAATTATCAATTTTTGATGCAAATTCTTCACTTGATAAATTCTTACCTAAAATTTCCAAAGTAATAACATATTGATTATCTTTAATTTTTGAAAGTATGTTATTCCCTTCTTTTTCCATCGCAAGAGCTATTTCTGAATCATTTTCTACCTTTACTTTTTCATCAGAAATTTCTATAGTATTTAACTTAATATATGCTCCAAGACGTTTTTCATATTCTTTTATAGCATCTCTATAAAATTTCTCCTTAACTTTACCTACACAAATCAAAGTTACTTTCATCAGAACCTCTTTCTACCTACACATCTTTACCAAGAACAAATTTTTCAATAGCATAAGCGAAACCATCTTCATCATTTGACTTGGAAATAAAATTCGCCGCTTCTTTTAAAGTAGGATTAGCATTATCAACCGCAACTCCCATACCAGCGAACTCAATCATACTTAAATCATTAAGCCCATCACCTAATGCCATTACATTCTCATTTGTTAAACCAAGTTTTTTACATAATGAATCTAAAGATACTCCTTTAGAAATACCCTTATCGTTAATCTCGATAAAGAACGGTTTAGACATAGCAACCTCATACTCATCACCTAATTCAAGCGCGAGTTTATCTTTCACTGCAACAGCTTCATCAGGATGTTTAAGTATTATTACCTTAGCCGCACCTTCTTTAATATCATCTTTCATATTTTCACTAATTACTAATTCTGCACTTACTAAACCAGACTCAATTCGTGCATATTCATTATCACGATTCGTAAGAACTTTCCCACCTTGGTAAGTAAGAATATCACAATCATTCTCCAAAGCAACATCTATTAAGAACTTAATTCTCTCAAGAGATAAAAACTTCTCATAGATCACTTCATTCGTTTTAAGATTAGCAATTCTAGCCCCATTAAATGAAAGTAAGTAGTTATCATAACTATCCAGTTGTAAATCTTCTACTATACTCATCATTCCAAAATCAGGTCTACCTGATGCTAAAATAACTTTAATATCTTGTTTCTTACACTCTTCAATTACTTCTCTATTTTTCTTAGAAATCTCACGATCACTATTTAATAATGTATCATCAATATCTGTAACAACTAATTTTATCATACAAAAGCTCCTTTAGTAGATTTCAAAAAATCTATAATCTTATCAATTTATATATTTCACTTCTTTACATTATATCAGATATCACTACTCTCTCATAGTGAAAAGGGAGTGACTCAAAAATCGTGATTTCGAAGA
>NZ_KQ959953.1 GCF_001553035.1 Gemella haemolysans | reverse complement strand
GCTAATCCAGTATTAGTTTCAGTTGTACCTGTATTAGCTAAACGTTTAGTTTCTTTCTTAATTTCATCTGGTGTTACTTTACCTGATGTTACCTTAGCTGGTGTTATTACAGGAACTTCCACAGTTGATTTACCTGGTTCTGTAATCTTAGCTGTCCCTGGTACTTTACCTTCTGGTAATTCACTGTTTGGTACTTTACCTTTACCTTCTTCATCGATTGTAACTGTAATTGTGTTTCCATCTTTACCTGGGATTTCTACCTTAGTTCCTGGTGGGTATGTTGATCCATCTGGTTTCTTAGGTGTTACTATAACGTCACCTGTCTTAGGATCTTGTTCAACATCTAGTGTTGGTGTCTTCTGAGCTGGTGTTGTCACATCTACTGGTTGTGATGGTTTCTTATTCGGTTCTGTTACTGTTCCTTTTCCTGGGACATCTTTCTTAGGAAGTTTGTCATTTGGTACTTCACCTGAACCATTGTCTCCAATTATAACTTCGATTGGTGTGTTATTTTCACCTGGAATCACTACCTTACTTCCTGATGGGTATGTTGATCCATCTGGTTT
>NZ_KQ959952.1 GCF_001553035.1 Gemella haemolysans | reverse complement strand
CCTCTCGTCAGTCCTAAATTTTGGAGACCCTTAATATGTGTGTATATTTTTAGTCTCCTTTCTCATCCATTACAACATAAAAAACGAAAAATCGAGAATTACTCGATTTTTCGTTTTTTATTTATTAGATTTCTCTTCTTGTTCTTCTTCTTGGACGTGGGTACATTTCTTGTTCTACTTCATTTTTACCGTATCCACTTGTGAATGAGCTAGCTTCTGGTTGAGCTGGGCGTTGTGCTAAGATATCTCTTTCAACACTTACTCCATCTTCTTCAAATCCAGTAGCGATTACTGTAACGATAATTTCATCAGTTTTCTCTAACTCTTCGTTAAATACTGTACCGAAGATCATGTTTACTTCATCATCACTAGCTTCTTGAACGATACTTGCAGCTGCTTGAGCTTCAAATAAACTTAATGATGGTCCACCAGTGATGTTTAATAACACACCTTTTGCTCCAACGATAGAAGTTTCTAATAGTGGAGATGAAATAGCTTTTTTAGCTGCTTCGATAGCTCTGTTTTCTCCTGAAGCTACACCGATACCCATTAATGCTGAACCTTGGTCAGCCATGATAGCTTTAACATCAGCGAAGTCAAGGTTAACTGTACCAGATACGTTAATTAAGTCAGAAATACCTTGTACCCCTTGACGTAATACGTTATCTGCTTCAACGAATGCTTGCATCATTGGAGTCGATTTATCAACGATATCTAATAATCTATCGTTAGGAATAACGATAAGTGTATCTACTGCACCTTTAAGTGAGTTAATTCCTGCTGTAGATTGTACTTGACGTTTTTTACCTTCAAAGTTGAATGGACGAGTAACAACACCTACTGTAAGTGCTCCTAATTCTTTAGCAATACCTGCTACGATTGGAGCGGCACCAGTACCAGTTCCTCCACCCATACCAGAAGTAACGAATACCATATCTGCTCCTTCTAGTGCTTCTTCAATTTTATCTTTAGTTTCTTCAGCTGCTTTACGTCCTACTTCTGGATTAGCTCCAGCTCCAAGACCTTTAGTTAATTTTTCACCGATTTGAATTCTTACGTCTGCTTTAGAACGTTTTAATGCTTGAGCATCTGTGTTAACTGCGATAAACTCTACATTTTGAATTCCACTTTCTACCATTCGGTCAACGGCGTTACCACCACCGCCACCAACACCTACTACTTTAATTACTGCTGATTGATCAAATTCTTCAAACATTCTTTATTTCCTCCTGATTATTATTCAAAAAACGAATTATACATTTTAGTTATTTTATCAAAGAAGTTTTTCTCTTCTTTTTCTTTATCTTTATCTTTTTTCTCTTCTTCGTAATATACTTCTTCCTCTTCTGTATGAGGCTCAGTAATTACAGGGGGTTCAACTTTTGAATTACTTACTGAAATTTCTTCTACTGCAGAAACATTTTCAAATGTTGAATTTGTATTTTTTACTGTTGGCACTTCATCAGTTACTTGATATCCGAATAATGACTCAATTTTATAACTACTAGTCAATGTTCCAACAACTACTGAAAGTTCTGGAGAATTAGCCCCAATAATTTTCGGAGATCCAATTCTAACATTCATTTTTCTTAGCATATCTTTAGCTAAGTCTAATACTCCTGGCATGAGTGTTGTTCCACCAGTTAGTACTACGTTTCCTTTTACTCTATTTATTCCAGCTTTTCTAAGAACATCAAATGAACGTAAGATTATTTCTTCTACTATTTCTTCAATATAATCTGCAAGTTCTTTTTGAGTATATGGTTCTTCATCTGGCTCAAGATTGTCTAGTTCAATAATTACTTGTGGTGATGCTAAATCATAAAATGCATGTCCTTGTGTAACTTTTATCTCTTCAGCACGCTTTAGCGGAACATTTAGTACATCTGAAATAGTTCGAGTAATATCCTCTCCAGCTAGCTCTATAGACTGAGATAATTGCAATATTCCATCTTCAAAATAGCTCACTGTTGTAAGTCCAGCACCAATATCAATTATTACTGATCCATAATCTTTTTCTTCATCATTAAGCAGTAATTCTCCTAATGCATGAGAAGTACAAAACGTCTCATTACAATCTAAACGTAAGTTTTCAATACTTTTATATATTGTGTGAAGATGAGTTTTAGAAGTTAAAACTCTATTTCCTGTTACTTCAAAAGCATTATGAACAGTCATTCCTTTTGGTTTTCTTATATTTTCAATATCATCAAGACGATAGTAATCCGGAATTACTTGAACCACTTCTCTTTCACGTGGTAATGGTAGAATTTTTGCTTCTTCAATTACTTCTTCGATATCCCTACCATCAATATCGTGTTTTGTATCAAATTTAATTTCCGCTACACTTTTTTTTATATGAGTGTGTATACTTGGAACTGCTACATATAATGATCTTATGTCTTTATTAGCTTCACTTTTTGCAATATCTATTGCTTTTTGAATATCTCTAGATGCTGACTCTACATCAATAATGTTACCACGTTTAATAGATGTAGTCTTTACGATTCCAACTCCGAGTATATTCAATTTTTCATATACTACATCTGCTATAATCACTTTTATACTAGATGATCCCAGATCTATTGAAGTATATAATTGTGAACTCAAGTCAAACACTCCTTCCTTTTAAAACTTTGTTATTATAATAAAATTGTAAATACACACATATTTTATTTACACATACTAAATTATAACATAAAAATTAAAAAAAAAATATGCAAAACTCCAAAAAAAATTAAATTTTATTAAAATATTTTCAATTTGTAATATATAATATAACTTTTTTAATTGGGTCTATAATAAATACGGTTGATAATAAA
>NZ_KQ959951.1 GCF_001553035.1 Gemella haemolysans | reverse complement strand
CCCTTTTACTGGACAAACCAGTGAAAGGGGTATTTTTATGCGTTATAGTTTTGAATTTAAAGTAAAATGTGTTGAGATGTATGAAAGAGGAGAATATCCAGAGACACCTAATGGAATAACCACTAGAAAATTTAGAGATACTATTAGGAAATGGAAAAGAATGGTCGATTCATTAGGCGTAGGCGTCTTACGACGTAAAACGAAAAATAAGCAGTGGAATCCAGAAGAAAAACTAGTATTAGTTTCCAAAATTTTAGCTGGTTATTCATATAATTCCGTTGCACTAGAGAATGGAATTAATTATAGGATATTATATAATTGGGTTCAAAAATACAAGGAAAAAGGTTATAATGGACTTGTAGATGAGAAGAAAGGAAGACCAAGAAAGGTACCTATCATGAAAGAAAATAGAAGTCCTAAACCATTAAAAGAATCAGAAAGAGAAGAATTAATTAGATTACGTGAAGAAAATCAATTTATTAAAACAGAAATCGAAAATATTAAAGCGGAAAAAGAAATAATAAAAAAATTAATAGCCTTGAGGCGAGAAAAATGGGCTGCGCAACTCAAGGCGAAAAAGCAGCGATCATCAAAGAACTTAGAGAAAAAGGATATCAATTAAAATATCTTTTACAAGCAATAGGAATGGCTAAATCAACATATTATTATTTAATAAATAAGGGAGAAGTAGATGTTGTGGCTATTCGTAATGAGCCAGTGTTAAAAGAAATTAAAATTATTTTTACCGAAAATAAAGGGTTATATGGTGTCCGTAGAGTTCACAATGAACTAATTAATAGAGGTTTTAAAGTAAATCATAAACGTGTACAAAGTCTTATGCATAAAGAAGGATTGAAAGGGAAACGTCCTAAAGAAAGATATCATTCATATAAGGGGAAAATAGGAAAAGTCGCTGATAATATAATAAATCGAGATTTTAGTACAACTGCTCCGTTACAGAAATGGACTACAGATGTATCACAATTCAATTTTTCATGGGGAAAGTGCTATTTTTCAGCGATTCTAGATATGCATACAAATGAAATAATATCATATGATTTATCTTTACATCCAGATTTAAATCAGATAAAAAGAATGTTAGAAAAAGCATTTAATAAATTTCCAAAAACAGAAGGATTAATTATGCATTCGGATCAAGGGTGGCAATATCAACATTCACACTATAGAAGTGAGTTAAAAAAACATGGAGTCATTCAATCGATGTCTAGAAAGGGAAATTGTTATGATAATAGTATCATGGAATCATTTTTTGGAAGAATGAAGACGGAGATATTTTATGGTTATGAAAAGAATTATATGTCATTTGAAGAATTTAGTAAAGCTGTATATGAATATATAGATTATTACAACAACAAGAGAATTCAATCAAAAACAAAATGGATGTCACCTGTACAATACAGAATAACATCCACTTGTCTAAATTAAATATATATGTGTCCAGAATTTTGGGTACATATCA
>NZ_KQ959950.1:17792-26947 GCF_001553035.1 Gemella haemolysans | reverse complement strand
TTTTGTACATTTTTATATTGACATTTACAATTCGCTCTACCTGCCTAATAATGCTGTTAATTGACTCCGTATAAGCATTAGTGAGCCTTTTATCAAAGTAGTTGAATATTTCAACATGCCAGTTGTCTACGGCTCTCACGAGGTCTTTATATGCGTCTTTAGAGTTGCTGGACATACAACGGTGTCTCCATTGACTATAACGAAGATGACCTTCATCTGGATCAGGAGTATCCCATATCAAGTAAAACTCTTCTTTGAGTTCATAGGCTTCTTTTAAAGCAGGAAGATTACCTAACCAAGTATCTAAGAGGAATGATTCACGTTCATTTAGATCGTGTTTACGCTTTAGAAGGATAAACCTTTCACGCATAAGGGTACGTCTTTCTTTTTGGTTCATATGGGCTTTCAAAGACTTTCTGACGTTATCTAAGGCTTGATTAGCCATTCTAACTACATGAAACTTATCTACGACAACTTTAGCGTGTGGAAGGATAGTGTTCACTGCGTCTTTGTAGGGTTTCCACATATCCATTGTGACGTACTCAATGTAAGTCCTGTCACTGATTTCTGAAAGACGTTGGATGACTGTTTCCTTGTTACGGTTAGGCTTGATGTCATAAATAGTCCTGCGTTCAATATTAGTCAATACAAGCCGAGGTCTACGGATAATATGTATCTCGTCTATCCCAAGCCACTTAGGAGTTTCAAACTGGTATTCACGTTCTTTGAGTGCCACATAGTCCTTAAAAACGTTCCTAATGGTTTTCTCGTCAACACCAACGCTTTCTGCGACTTCTACAAAGGTCTTAGACATGGATTGCTCTTGAATGGACTTTAAAAGCCTTTTGGTCATACTACGCTTTTCATCTACAGATATTAGGCGTTCCCAGAAGGTAGATCCGCATTCACGACACTTATATCGTCTACGGTTCAATTGTAAGCCCACTCGCTTTAAACGAATGGGCAAATCCATAATTAGTTGATTTCTTGAACTGTGTTTGTACAACTTGTCAAAACCACATTCAGGACAACGTTCAGGTGGTCCGACTGCTTCAACTTTAAACATCATATCGGTTTCATTTTCTTGTGGCGGTTCTATTGTTTTAATGTCTGGTAGGGATAATAAGTCTGACATATTATTCATCCTTTATTACTCTGCGGTGTTAAGGTATCAATTATAGATTTGATGTCGAAATCATCAGTGTTAAATTATTTTTGTGACCACAAATGCACTTAGAAAATCCCTTAAAGCATTAGCTGGTTCACTTGAATAGGGAGTTGTAAAAA
This sequence comes from Gemella haemolysans, assembly GCF_001553035.1. Lineage (GTDB taxonomy): Bacteria > Bacillota > Bacilli > Staphylococcales > Gemellaceae > Gemella > Gemella haemolysans_B. The sequence goes on along the minus strand of NZ_KQ959950.1, from coordinate 25,660 downwards.
AGTTCCCTTAGCCTGCACAACAAGATAATTTCGAAATATCTTTATCGAACGTAAGTGCAACTAATTTTAGCCCTTCAGCCATTGTTAAATATGGTGCTAGGGTTTCTGTTAAATCTTCTATCGTTAAGCCAAATTTAACAGCTAATGATGCTGCATAGATGACATCTCCTGCATTTTCAGATACAATATGAACCCCTAATACTTTTAGTGTTTCTGCATCTGCTACTAGTTTAAATACACCGGTTGTTTCACGGTTTACAATTGCTCTTGGAACAGCATCTAAAGGTAATACAGATGTCTTCACATCATACCCTTTCTCTTTTGCTTGTTCTTCTGTTAAACCAACCGTTGCAACCGTCGGATTCGTAAACGTAACAGCAGGAACTACCGATAAATCTATTTTTTTGTTTAATCCACCAATAGCATTATCAGTAATAATTCCACCTTCATAGGCTGCTACATATACAAATTGTGGTCCTAAAGTCACATCTCCTGCTGCATAAATCTTTTCATTACTTGTTTGACCAAAATCATTGATCAGGATTTCATTATTTTTTCCAGTTTCAACACCTGCTGCACTTAAATTTAAAGAATCCGTATTTGGTTTTCTTCCAGTGGCAACAAGTAACTGATCTGATTCAATGACTTCTCTACTGCCATTTACTGTTACGTAAACCCTTTTTATCTCTCCACTTTGTTCAACACGCTCAAAAGTTGCCCCTTTGACAAGGTTTATACCCTGTTCAATTAACGCTTTTTCAACTGACTCTGAAATCTCAGGATCATACTCCTTTAAAAGTCGCTCACTTCTTTGCATAAGCGTTATTTCTGAACCTAAATGATGAAATAGTTGTCCAAGCTCCATTCCAATGTATCCTGAACCAATTACAGTTAATCGTTTTGGTATTTTCTTTAACTCAAGAAGTGTTGTACTAGTTAAATAGTCCATTTTTTCAAGTCCTGAAATTTGGGGCAACGAAGGCGATGCACCTGTTGCAATTAAAAAGCGTTTTGCAGATAACTTTGCCCCATTGACCTCAACCGTACTAGCATCAACGAATTTTGCTTCACCTTTAATTAAATCAAAATTATATTCATCAATTAAATCCATATATTTTTGATTCCGAAGTTCACTCACCAATTTATCCTTTTGCGTGATTAAACTAGCTAAATCCACTTCTCCAGCGGATGTTTGTAAACCTATAAACGGATTGTCTTTTGATAAATGATTGATTTCCCCTGCCCTAAGAAGAGTTTTTGACGGAACACAGCCAATATTCACACAGGTTCCCCCAACCGTTCCACGCTCAATCATTCCAACTTTTGCACCGTATTCTATAGCTTTAATTGCCGAAGAAAAGGCAGCAGCACCAGAACCAATAATAAGAAGGTCATAATTGTCTTCATTAATTAACGCCACGTTTTCTAGTGATGATACTTCTTCAATTTCTCCGGCTTGGTAATTTGCTTCATCAATCGCCTTTATTGCACTTTCAACCTCAATATCATCGGGCAGTTCAAATACTGCTTCACCACGACGATAACTAGACTCAATATTTTTAGCACCTATCTTTTCAAGTGCTGATTCTACGTGTTTTTCACAACCCGTACAAGTCATTCCTGAAATGTTTACCTTAAATTTATTCATAAAAAAGCTCCTTTCGTTAATTAATCTCTCATGTTAATGTTTCTATTATTGGACACGAATGTAATTGCTTTTCATCTGGACATCGTTGTTTTAAGTCGTCTAACATAGTTTCAATTCGTTTTAAATCCTCTATTTGTTTTTGCACTTCCTTTTGTTTTTTAGAAATAAATTCGAACATATCTTGACAACGAACTTCATCTTTATCTACAACACCAAGTAATTTATAAATCTCGCTTAAAGAGAAACCAAGTTCCTGTATTCGTTTAATAAACCCAACACGCTTAACGTCATCATATGAATATATCCGATAACCAGCTTCCGTTCGGTGAGGTTCTTGTAATAAATTTTTTCGCTCGTAATATCTGATTGTTTCTTTATTAACTCCACATTTATCTGCAAACTCACTAATGCGATAAATCATCTTATTTCACCCCCTGAATATTATAAACCATGTACCATAGTACACGGTCAAGTAAATTGGACTATTTTATTTTTTTCCCAAAGTATCACTCGTATGTGATTGATACTTTTATATAATACTATTGATTATCCTAACATCCCACCAGAAAATCCGATTTAAACACCAGTTGTTTTTAAACTATTAAGAAAGTAATTCCACTATATATTCCGAAGACCCTTTGTTTTTAAATACCTATCTATGAGTTATGTCCTTTTCTGTTCAGTACATTTAGATTTATTGCATCTACATAATAGTTGCTAATTTGGCCATCTTTATCACTTATTTCTACATTCCAAGTCGGTATCAACACTTGATTTTCCGTTTGTGAAATATAGGTATAATACCCTAAAGTAGTGCGTACGCGACAGTTTTTAGGAATTAAGTCTTCGTGATATAATCTATTTATCGCTTGACTAGATGGCACTAGCGCCTCGTTCTTATCTTTTCTTATATTCGAAACACTCGTCAATGTGAAGTTTTTAATATCTCCATTACTTTCAACACTAAAGACAATTCGTGCATTTTTATTTGAAAATACTCTAAAACTATCTATTTGCTGTTCAAAGATAACTTCATTTTTTGATGAATTATAACTAGAAAAAATATAATTTGCACTTAATTTCATTTTTTCTAGCAAGAATGAATCTAATTCAGCTCTATAACTACCTTTGTTTACATTGGTAATAGCATTCTCTGAACTGACTTTTAAAGCAGATGTCTTATCAACATTTTCAACTTCATACTTTAGACCACTATCTTCCTTACGGATATCCTTCAAATCAGAAATTGTAACATTCACATAACCAAGATTATCACGTTTCGTTGCATTTTCTTCTACAGTTATGTTATCATTTTTCATAGAACGTTCAATAATTTCTTTTTCTTGAACTATCTCTGTTTTATTCTTCTGAACTGTATATATATAAAATGTTAACAAGACAGCATTAAGCGCAACAAATAGGTAAATAAACAACGTCTTCATCTTACCCCAGTTCATAGTCTCTCTCCCTTGTCAATCATCTCTTTTAATTTTTTAAAACTCATATATCTATCATTATATTTTACATACCACGCTGGCACATAGCTAAAACTATTTCTATCTTTATTATAGACCTTATCATAACCTAGAACTATATCACCTATTTCTTTAAGGTTAACTCTTTCATAAAGATAATTAATTACATATTCAGTTTTCTCAATAGAGTAAAGTTCCGCTTCTTTTGATGAAAGATAAGTCTTTGTAAGTATCTTTGGTGAAGTTAGCTTATATATTCCACTACTATTATCCTCAGAAATAATATCAGCATGACCTTCTTTACTAAAAGCTATCGAATCCTTATAAGCTTCTTGGAAAATAGTAATTCCTTCTAGAGCGGTAGTAAGCTGATAATCTGTATCTCCTATATATCCAAGTCCCAAGAAGCTCATGGTATTGTTTATAGCGACTGTAGCTCCAACTTCTTTCCCACCTTCGTTCGATGGATTTGTATATACTAATCTGTTGTTTATAGATCGTAAGATACCATAACCATCGGTCACTTCATCCTCATTACTAATTCTAAGATTATCCTTTTTCTCAAAAATATCCTTAGCTAACCTATTTAAACTAATCTCTTCAGCACTGTATTCATCTATAACATTATCCTCATCAGACTCTTTCAAATAGATAAATCTATTATTCAAACTATACTTGGCATAGCTTTGTTTTTTCTCATTAAACTTACTATTTACCCTGCTATAAATTTCATCCTTCAGAGTAATCTGTAGATAGTTTTTATCATCTTTTTTATATAAATAAATCATATTTGGTCTTTCTTTTAGTAAAACTATCGTATCAAATTCCAAACTGATATTAGAATTTTCCTCTGAGAAGAACAAAGGTTTCACCAAAGCTGAATCCAAGGTCACCTTATAATTTATCATGATTTTTTCAACATTATTCGTTGTAATATCTTCTATATTTCGATTTCTAACCCTAGACTCTGTACTTTCGCTATCTGAGATTATCGACAATAAATCCTTCAATACCCTTTTATTCTTTACAGCATCAACACTTGCTACCTTCGTTATAGAATTCTGAACTATCGGTTCTTCTCTTGAGCCTTCATAATTTTTTACGACACTATCAGGAATCAAAAAGTTTAAAAGACTATTTTTGTCTGATTCAACCGATTTTTGAGTAGATCTTTTCGTAAAGATCTCGTAATCTGGTTGATAAGTAATAATAAGATAAGATAGCGTTAAACTCATTAGAACTAATATTCCTAATACAACTGATTTAACAGTTTCTTTCCTTTTACTTTTCATATTATTTACCTCTATAACCATTCATCATCAATTTGTTCACAAGGTAGTGTTACGAATATAATACTTCCATAACCCTCTCTACTTTGTGCCCAAATACGACCTTTATGGGCCTCTACTATAGTCTTAGCTAAAGCCAAGCCTAAACCTGTTCCTCCCATACTTCTTTGTCTACTCTTATCAACTCTGTAGAATCTATTAAAGATTTTATCAATGTGGACTAATGGAATTCCTACACCTTCATCTTTAATAGAAATACTCACCCTATTGTGGTGATAGTTCTGTCTCACCCTTATTGTAATATTCTTACCATTAGGAGAGTATTTTATCGCATTATTTACGATATTATCAAATACCTGTGTAAGTTTATCCTGGTCACCTTCTACAAATATCGGACTCTTAGGAATATGCTTTATAAAGTTTTTCTCAGGATGTGTTAAAGCGAATCTATCGGTAATTTGTTCAAGCATCTTATTAATATCGATAAATTCTTTCTCATAATGCTCCTCTTTGATGTCCATCTTACCAAGTTGCATAAGCTCATTTACCATTCTTATCATACGAGTCGTTTCTTTATGAATCGTATCGATAAACTGTGGCGCAAGCTCTTTATCCTCAAGAACACCTTCTTCTAATGCTTCGATATAACTGTTCATCGTTGTTAGAGGAGTACGAAGTTCGTGAGATACTGTAGATACGAATTCTCGTCGTTCTTTTTCCTGACGTTCTTGATCTGTTACGTCATAAAGCACGATAATATATCCTTCCAACTCCGTTGACATCTGAGTTAAATCTTCCTTATCCTCTTTTTCTATTTTAGAAATTTCAGCACGTAAAAGTAGCTCTTCATCCGTTTTTGAGGTATTTACAAGAAGACTATCTTCCGCTTCTAGTATCTCCTCTATACTTTCGTATTCAGTGATGTTAAGAATCTTCAAAACATCTTTTCCGATAAAGATTTCATCATCACGACCACCCAGCATATCTTCCGCACTAGTATTAATCAGAATTATTTTACCGTTATTATCTGTCGTAATAATTCCATCCATCATACTTTCGATAATTGTCGCAAGCTTCCTACGTTCAGTCTCAGTAACAGCCTGCTCTTCTTCAATTCTTTTAGAAATTTGATTAAATACTTTCGCCAGATCTCCGATTTCATCATCTGCATCTATACCAACTACTGTACCGTAGTTCCCCAGAGCCATCTTCTTAACCTGTGAACTCATCTTCTCAATAGAGCTCGTCACCGTTTTTGAAGCTACGAATCCTATTACTGTAGTAATTAATATCGATAGAATAGTTCCCACTATGAAGATTTTAGAAATACCATTTACCTCTTGATAAACACTCTCTATATCCGCCATAAGAGAGATTACACCAATAACTTCATTATCCTTTTTAACAGGACTCACATAGATCCACACACGCTTGTTGCTGTCAGCATTATTTTGAATCTGTTTAGTACTCTCTCCTGTTTTTATAACTTGACTTACCAATGGATCAAACGACCTTTTAGCAAGATATTCATCATTACCATTTTTCGAAGAAGTCGCTAAGATTTTTGAATCATTATCTATAACATTAACTAATAATAACTTTTGAATATTAAATTCACTAACTAGTTTAGCTATACCACTCTTTGAATCTCTATTACTCTTCGAATCTCTGCTATTCTTTGAAGATTCATCTTGGCTAGTACTATCTTCCGTATCTTTCGAACCATCTCCACTACTAGTTTTTTCCAATTCTTCACGAACATGGTAGTTTAAGATTTTTTCCTGTTCGATAATATTCTGTTCAAATGTATTCACATTACTATTTCTTAATTGTGTTGTAAAGAACAATCCGATAAGTTGTAATGAAATTATATTAACCAATACATAAACTATTACGAACTTAGTACGAATTGATGAAAAGAATCTTTTCTTAAATCTCTTTCCCAAAAAACTCATTACTCTTCACCTATAAAGTAACCAACACCACGACGTGTCATAATATACTCAGGTTGAGATGAGTCATTCTCTACTTTCTCACGTAGTCTTCTTACAGTTACATCCACAGTTCTAACATCACCAAAGTAATCATAGCCCCATACCGTCTGCAGAAGATTTTCTCTTGTTAAAACTTGTCCTCGGTGTTGCGCAAGATAATAGAATAAATCAAATTCTCTACGTGTTAAGTCAATTTCTTCACCATTTTTCTTAATAACATAAGCTTCTGGATAAATAACGATATCTTTAATTACAAGATCTCCGCCATTTTTCTCCTCAACTACTCCCTCTTGTTGTTTAATAACACGACGTAGGTTTACCTTAACCCTTGCCATAAGTTCACGTGTTGAGAAAGGTTTAGTCACATAGTCATCCGCTCCAAATTCAAGTCCAAGAACTTTATCTATTTCACTATTTTTTGCCGTTAACATGATGATTGGAATATTCTTTTTAGCACGTACTTCTCTACACACTTCCATTCCATCTTTTTTCGGTAACATTAAATCGAGTAAAATTAAATCTGGGTTCTCATTAAAAGCAAGTTCCACCGCTTTTTCCCCATCATTAGCAACGATTACATCGTAACCTTCTTTTTTAAGATTAAATTCTAGTATATTAGCAATCGGTTCTTCATCATCGACTACTAGTATTTTATATTCTGCCATTTTCTTCCTCCTTAGATTTATACTAAGTATTAACTAATATATATTCCTAATTATATTTTTTATAAAACATTTTTTGGGAGCATACTTTTATTTTTTGACCTGCATCTTCTCACCACCGTGAGTATATACATAGTTATCAATATTATATCATTTTTTTCAATGAAGTTACAACTTTAAGCAAACGATTAACATTCCATCAGTGTAGTGTTATAATTGATGTCAGACAAAATATAAAAAAGAAGAGTAAATCCTGTATAATGAAATTACGACAAATCAAAAAAAGAATTTACTCTTATGAAAACTATTATAGGCGATTTTTTAGCTATAAAATAAAAAGCCGAAGCATAAGAAATAAAATTAAATATTTTTCGTATGCTTCTCAAAGGAAGAAAATAGCGAAAAATGATTAAAATCAAGGATCATAAAGGAAGATTATTTAAAAAATATTAGAATAAAATTTTTTAAATAATACTCTTTCCCTTGAATTTAATCAAGCAAATAAATAATAAAATCAAAAATAAGGAAAAAATTAGATATTTTGAGACGTTTTGAAACAAATTAAGTAATAATTTATCTAAAAATAAAATAATAATTAAAAATACCCTTTTAAAATTGTAATTAAGGTTACTATATATACATTTAATTTAATATAAAAAATAAAGTGTCTAACCCTTATATTATATCATATATAATGATTAATTTTTAGAAAATGTATTATTTAGATTTACATATTGATTATATATGGTTTTCGTGATATTTTAGAGTGGGAGTGACTCAAAAATCGTGATTTCAAAGAA
>NZ_KQ959950.1:0-17692 GCF_001553035.1 Gemella haemolysans | reverse complement strand
TTTTTTAAAAGTTAGGACTTTTGGGTCAGCCCAGTTGGCTATCGGTGGATAAATGTATTATATATGTGAAATATAGGAGGAAAAAACGATGAATACAAAGATGAAGATAGTAACTAATTTAATTTCAACTCCTATGGGGAGTATTTTGGAAAAAAGCAATAGTATAGCTAAAGCCATGGATAATTATAATAAATTTTCTACAGTAAAAACTGGTGATATTATTGATGGTAAAAAAGTTGAAAAGGTAGAAAAAAATAAATACTAAAAAAGTATTTAAAGATATGTATGAAGTAGGTCACAGTAATTTATGTTTGAATTTTTAAAAATAATTATTAGTTTATTAATTTGGATATTAGTTTTTTATTCATTTAAATTCCTTTCTAAAAGAAATTTGAAATTAGTGATTGTATTTAATCTATATATATATGTTTATGGTATATTATATTATTATTATAATACAAATTTAAAGTATATTTGGTTGGCAATACTTTTTTCAATAGTTATGATGAAAAAATAAAAAATATAGATTTAGACAACAATCGAAGTGAGATATTGAGTAAGCCTCAAGGTTCACGCAAATATCTTACGTTAGATTAGTTGCCTTTTGATTTTTTGTTTCAAAAAATCAAATAAATATATTGTATATGTTATATGAAGCAATATAAAAAAAGAAGAGTAAATCCTGTATAATGAAATTGCGACAAATCAAAAAAGGAATTTACTCTTATGAAAACTACTATAACAAAAAACTTACAAAAAACACAACGATATATACCTCATACTTTAGAAACAAGATTAGCCATGGTAAAAACACATAGAAATAAAAACTCTATATTAACCAAATGAAGAAATATCTATATCGTTCTAATCGACTTCCTATACAGACTTTAGGGTGGCTAACTCCTGTTGAGAAAAGGCAAGAGTTACAGAGAAGCTAGTTTCTCTGTAACTCTATCATATTCGGTATTTATTTTTAATTTTTTATCTCACTTCACTTACAAATGTACAAAACAAACGATTAACTCTCTATCAGTTATGCGAAAAACACAAAATTTTATAACAAGCTGCAACCCATGTTAAACAATTCCAGTAATCTTACAATAAAAAGACTCCTCATCTGACAAAAACGTCAGACAAGGAAGCTATTATAGTTCTTCTTTTTTCTTCGCGATATTGTCTAATATGGCTTTGATAAAAAACTCAAAATTAACATTATAAGGATTTTTATTCAAGTTATCAATCACAGTATCACTTACCAATAGTGCATTCAGTTGATTCTCTAATCCTTCTATACGCTCTTCTGAAAAATTACTAAGAATACCTACCTCGGCTAAGCTAAAATCTTTGTATTCTAGCGATAACAACTCATCATTATCTCTCTTCTCAAAAGAACCCGCAAATGATTTTCTATATACATCTAAGAAACTTTTTATACCGTGCATTCCAGCTTCTTTTACAATAATTTCATCACCCACATAGTAACCAATTGCCAACAGCTCAGAAATTCTTGTAAATATATCATATTCAGAAACAACTCTCTTTACATCACCTGTAAAGGTTGCTTTTTTAATAGCCGTTTTCTTTACATTTCTAAGATATTTTTTCATACGAGCAGCGTACAATTCACCGTCTTTTTCCTTATCCATAAAAATATCTATACCTCCGATTAAATATATCGGAGCTGCATTAAAGACAATACTTTGCTGTACATCATACTCAATTGCAACACGTTGCGCAATACTTCCTCCCAGTGAGTGACCTGTTAAAATAATATTATCACCATATTTTTTCTTCATACGTGTATAGAATCTATAACACGGTGCCATATGTTCCGCTTGCCCCAAGCAAATACCTACTACATCAGCATACATATCTTTCTGCCTATCAAAATAAAAATTCGTTCCCGTATAAGATAAAATATAATTCCCTTCAGCGGAGTTTTCAAATAACGCTCCACTACTACCTGTTTTCTTATCATAAAAGCTAGTCACATAATTCAATTCTTTTGGGTAACTTCCTACTGTTTTTTGAAGATTGATATATTCTCTTATCATGGTTTTTGGAATTTTTATTTTATCCATCGCTTCTATATGGTATACAATAAACGATGCGTAACTAGCTAGCTCATATAATTTTTCCATTTGCACTTCCTATCCTCATACAATATTTATTCTTCCACATTATCAATTAGTATTTTATCATAAACCATGAATTTTTTCCTATTTTTTAGTTAAAACTATAATTATAATAGGTTATTTTTTCAATTTTTTTAATTTTTATTCTCCTCGAATTTTATAATTGATTATTATTTTCAGTTATTAGTTTAAAATAGAATATTTTTTTGTTATAATAATTATATGATTTTAATTAATACGAGATATAATCTTGTCAGATAACTTATTCTAATATCCTAAGTAGGAGGCTTATTTATGAAAATTTTACTTGCTTACTCTAGCAAAACAAAAAATACTAAAAAAGTAGCCGAAGCTATTTACGAACAGATAAAAGATCAAGGAGAAGTAGATCTACTTGATATAAAAAAACAACGGAAAAAACTAGAAAAAGAATATGATTTCTATATTCTAGGTGCTTGGACAGATAAAACTAACGCCAACAAAAACATGCAACGTTTTATCGATCAACAAGAAATACATAGTAAAGACGTTGCTCTATTTCTAACTTGTGGTGTTCCTCGTGAACATTACCACGCTGATGATTCAATCAATAATTATATTGCCTTTATGGAAGAAAGAAACAATAGAATCCATGAAACTTTCGTCTGCCAAGGCAAAGTTGATCCAAAGGTTATGATAGTTTTCAAAATCCTTACTTGGCGTGACCCTAACTTTATTCACAAAGTTACACCAGATCTTGCCGACATGGTTAAAGAATCAAAAAAACACCCAGATCCAAAAGATTTAAAAGATGCTCAAAATTGTTTTAGCAATCTTTTAAAACATAAAATATCACACGCATTAGCATAACTTAACACTAAAACAAAGGTAGTTATCCATTTTTAAGGATTTCTACCTTTTTTACATAATAAATATAATATACTATTTTTAAAATTTTTTTACCAATTGCCACCTAACAAATAAATAGTAAACAAATTTTTTCCTTAATTAGGATAAATCATATAAATACTTAATGAAATTATTTTAAGTAATATATATATTTTTATAAGTTTAAATCACTATTTTTATTTAAATAAAAATCCAGTATTTAAAGGTTTTAGTTAAGTTTTTTATCTTAAATTAGGTATAATTTCTATCCCTATTATAAACAATATACTTCATTGTTAAATATTAATAATTCACTATTGCTTTAAAATATTTTGACTTTTAGTTTATAAAGTTGTAGAATATCTTAAGTGATATACTATTATATCATCAAAATTAACATAATGGAATTTCGACGACGAAATTTCTTTGGAGGAATTATGATAAAAAAAGAATTTAGTAGCCTTTTAAAGAGTAAAGGGTTAAAAGCTACCATGGCTACCGTTCTTCTAGTTCCTGTTCTATATTCAGGAACCTTCCTAAAATCCGTTTGGGATCCATACGACAACACCGGAAACATGAAAGTCGGAGTTGTTAACCTAGACCAAAAAGTAGATTTTAATGGAAAAACTCTAGAAGTCGGGAATTCGATGGTCGAAAAACTAAAAGATAACAAAAAAGTAAATTGGCAATTCGTCGATAAAGATACAGCCGATAAAGAGTTACGAGAAGGTGACTACTACATGGTAGTTACAATACCACAAAACTTCTCTAAAAATGCTACATCTTTATCAAACGATAATCCAGAAAAAATGAACATCAACTTTACTACTAACTTTACCAAGAGTAAAAACGGTGAAAAAATCATGGAAACTGTAGCGAGTAACTTAACAAATACCGTTAAAGATCAAGTTGTAAAAACTTATACAGCTACTCTATACAGTAAGTTTTCTGAGATTGGTTCTTCACTTCAAAAAGCAGCCGATGCATCAAACCAACTGAACAATGGACTTGGGCGTCTTAGCGAAGGAGGCCAAAAACTCGGAAGTGGTATTAATCAACTTGCCAACGGTTCTGGTCGACTTTCTGCTGGACTTGGTCGTCTTAGTGAAGGAGGCGCAAAACTGAGCGGGGGTATTGATCAACTTACCGATGGTTCTGGTCGACTTTCTGCCGGACTTGGGCGTCTTAGCGAAGGAGGCGCAAAACTGAGCGGGGGTATCGACCAACTTACCGATGGTTCTGGTCGACTTTCTGCTGGGCTAAATCGTCTTAGCGAAGGAGGCGCAAAACTGAGTGGTGGTATCGATCAACTTACCGATGGTTCTGGTCGACTTTCTGCCGGACTAAATCGTCTTAGTGAAGGAGGTGCAAAACTTGGTAACGGAGTTTCTCAACTTCAAGAAGGAGCTGGAAAACTATCAAATGTCCTAAGCACATTAAATGATAAAAAAGCTGCACTAGTTTCTGGTGTAAATGAACTTACTGCAGGTTCTAATCAACTTACTATCGGTTTTAATACATTCAAAACTAAGAGTATTATGCTAACAGATGGAATAGATAAACTATACAAAGGAAGCGAAGCATTTAAAGAAGGTCTTTTAAAATATACTAACGGAGTACTTACTCTTAACGAAAAACTACTAGCTAAAAAAAGTGATTTAGAAAAACTTAGCGCCGGAAGTGCTACACTTAACAACGGCATCGACAGATTATCAGATGGAGTTTCTCAAATCAACTCTAAGTTAGCATCTAAAAAAGATGACTTAAATAGATTAGCTGCAGGTGGCACTGAACTAGAAAACGGTGTTGCTAAACTTTCTGAAAGTACACCGAAATTAGTAGATGGTGCAGATAAAATCAACACTGGATTAAATGCACTAAATTCTAACTTACCTAGTGACAGCGACTTAGCCGCTAAAAAATCTAACCTAACATCTACACTAGACAAACTAAAAGGATTAAAAATCACATATAGAACTAACTTTAATCCATTATCTAGTGCTTTCACAGATTTAGGTGCTCAAATAGAAAGTCTTAAAGAAATTGTAAGTCGTATAGATACACAATCTACGACAACAACAACTACGACTACTGCACCAGCTGCACCTACTACTAATTTCTCAGGGTTGGAGCAAACATTAGCATCAATGGACTTAAAACCAGAGCAAAAAGCTCAAATTCTTGCTGCAGCTAAAAGTGACGCAGCTGCTACACCTACTGCACCAGCACCACAACCTACTACTACGGTTCAAAATAGTAGCAATAATAATAGTCAGGTAAAAGCAGAGCTTACTTCTGCAATTAACAGCGCTGCATCAAAATACTCAAGCATGAAATACCGTGTAGGAAAATTAAACTACATTCAAACTCAACTTGATAAATTCGATGTAAACTCTCTTGCAGCTGACCTTGAAGGATCAATTAACGGACTTTCTAGCATTAAATCTGCCGTCGGTCAACTTGCTGCCGGAAGTGGTCAATTAAAAGCTGGATTAACAGTAATGAACGAAAAAACTCCTACTCTTATCGCAGGATTCAATCAATATAAAGGTGGAGTTGATGCAACTGTATCATCTCTAACTTCAGGTGAGTTAATAAACGGTCTTAACCAACTAGCAAGTGCCACTCCAAAATTAAAAGAAGGTGTTTCTTCTTACACTAACGGAGTCAACTCACTAACTACATCGATGACAACTGGAGAATTAGCACAAGGTGTTGGTACTCTAGCAAGCAAAGGAACTGAATTACAAGCAGGATTTAATCAACTTTCAAGTGGCATCCAATTAATTCATGAAAAACTTCCTGAGTTAGCTGGTGGAATCGACGCTCTAGTCGACGGAAATGCAAGAATCAATGCAGGACTGAACAAACTTCAAGCTAAACTTCCTGAACTTAGCATCGGTATCCAAGAACTTGATAACGGTGGTAAGAAACTTTACCAAGGATTAACTGATATGAAAGCTAAAGCTCCAGAATTATTAAGTGGACTTAGCAGCGCCAAAGACGGTGCCGATAAACTTCACAACGGACTTTCTGCTATGCAAGCTAAAGCTCCAGAACTTATCAATGGACTTAACAGCGCCAAAGACGGTTCTGAAAAACTATCTAATGGATTATCAGCTATGAAATCTAAAGCTCCGGAACTTATCAATGGAGTTAACAGTGCTAAAGAAGGGGCTGATAAACTTCATAACGGACTTTCTTCTATGCAGGCTAAAGCTCCGGAACTTATCAATGGAGTTAATAGTGCTAAAGAAGGGGCTGATAAACTTCACAACGGACTTTCTTCTATGCAGGCTAAAGCTCCGGAACTTATCAACGGAGTTAACAGTGCTAAAGAAGGGGCTGATAAACTTCATAACGGACTTTCTTCTATGCAAGCCAAAGCCCCTGAGTTAATAAACGGAGTTAACAGTGCTAGAGATGGTGCTATTAAATTAAATGGCGCATTAACTATCATGCAAGCTAAAGCTCCGGAATTACTTTCTGGACTAGAGAAAGCTAAAGATGGTTCTGGATTATTAGCAGATAAACTTTCTAGCGGGGCAGATAAACTATCTGCAGCTAAAACTGGAGATAAAAATGTAGACATGATGTCTAATCCAATTAAAACTAATATCAGCGATATCTCAGAAGAAACTAGCTACGGTAACGCAATGGCACCATTCTTCTTAGTATTCGGACTACTTATTGCTGCTGCGGCATTCAATATTCTATTCCCAGCTCGCAAAGCAGAATACGGAGAATCAACAAACAGCTTATTCGGCACAAGACTAGTATCAATGACGACATTCGCTATCTTAGCAACAATCATAGAAGTAGTAGCAATGAGTTTATTCTTTGACTTCAAAGTTCAAAACTTCGGAATGTACTTCTTCGGATTAATACTTTCAGGTATCGTGTTTATGCTAATAACACACTTCTTATCATACACATTCGGAAAAGTTGGTAACGCAATTAGCATCGGATTTGTAGCTTTACAATTCGTTCTAACTACACCACTATTCCCTAAAGAAATGTTACCTTCTCTATACAGTGGTTTAATTCCTTTCACACCTGTATTCTACGGTGATACTGCTGTTAGACAAGCTGTTCTAGGAGGACTAACAAACGAAATTTACAACAGTGCAATATTAATCTTAGTTGTTTTAGGAATAATATTCTTAACTCTTACTTACATCTCTTACAACAAGAATAATAAAGCAGCTGTGAATTTAGCAAAATAATAAATAAAAAATTCTAAGTAACATTGATATTTGTTACTTAGAATTTTTTGTTATGTACCAACATAGCTTCTTACCAAATATATTTAATAATGAACAGTATTCTATGTTTATCCTCATTAAAAACTTAAACATCAAATTTTCATTCAAGAATCTTATTCTCTTCCGCTCATTCTTACTACTGTCTTTATACTTATAACTGCAAGTTATCTTATACTAATAACCGATTTAATCTCATCTGTATTGATGATTTTGATAGGTTTAAAGCTTTAACTAATGATAAATCTACGTTACCTAGATATATGCTTACAGCTGTTAAAATACTTAAAAAATATAAAAGACAGATTAAAAATACTATGTACTACAATGGGATTTCTAATGGTCCTTTAGAGGGGATTAATAATAAAATCAAGGTTATTAAGCGTATTTCTTATGGATATAGATTTTTTACTAACTTTAAAGCTAAAATACTCCTTGTATTTAGCCTATTTACACCTACTGAAGCCATTAAGAAACCAAAATATTCAAAAGAAGAGCGTCAAGATATTCTCACTAAAAAGAAAACAATAAAATTAAAACGAAAAAATAGGAAAAAAGCTATACTACTTAATATAGCATAGCTTCCTCCTAATTTTCAAAATCAACCGAATCTGACAAAGAACCTAAAAAAAGGAATCATGAGCTTAAAACTCATGACCCTTCTCATAAATCCTAAATTTTGAAGAACCGTGTTTTCTATTCTATTATATTTAATTTAAAATCTTATTTTACTATCTTTTTCCCAAAGCTTAACGATGCGATTAATAGTAATGCACCTAATACTGCACCGATTACTAATGCTAATAGATACATAGGCCAATTACTTACAGCACCTGCTGCGATAGCGAAGATTCCTCCGTGAGGAGCTTTTGATACAATTCCAAAAGTCATACTTAAAGCTCCAGCGATACCACTTGAGATGAATAACGGTGGAATAACACGTGTTGGGTTACTTGCTGCGAATGGAATAGCTCCTTCTGTAATGAATGATAATCCCATTACATAGTTTACTAATGCTCCACTACGTTGAGCTTTTGGCCAGATATTTTTGTTGATTGTTGCTGAGATTGCGATTGCTAATGGAGGTACCATACCACCGATCATAACCGCAGCCATTACATCACTTCCTGCTGAACCTGCAGATGTTAATAGAGCTGTACCTGTTACGTAAGCAGCTTTGTTAATTGGACCACCCATGTCGATAGCCATCATCGCAGCTACTACGAATCCAAGGATGAATTTGCCGCTTCCGTTAAGACTTTCGATAAAGTGTTTTAATCCTTCCATAACACTTGCCATAGGCGCATTGATTAGGAAAATCATTAATAACCCCATGATTAGCGACCCTAAGATAGGGAATAGGAAAATTGGTTTAATACCATCTAATGAACGAGGCATCCAGCTGAACGAAATCTTTAATACGTGGATAATACCACCAGCTAAGAATCCGGCTACTAACGCTCCTAAAAATCCTGAAGGAGTATATGCTAATAAATCACTTTTTAGACCTAAAATACTTGGATCTGCTAAAATACCACCGATCATACCAACGATGAATCCAGGACGGTCAGCAATAGAACGACCGATGAATCCAGCTAGGATTGGTAACATCATACTAAATGAAATTTTACCGAAGTAGAATAATACTTCTGCAACTTTGTTGTAAGATGGATCTTTCGGATCAAATGAGTTAATACCCCAAATGAATGATAATGCGATAAGAATACCACCAGCTACTACGAAAGGTAGCATGTTACTTACACCTTCCATTAGGTGTTTGTAAGCACGACGTCCGATACTTTCATTTGCCGAAGAATCTTCTGAAGCATCTACAGCTCCGTCGTGTTTGTAGATAGGAGCTTTTCCATCTAAGATTGTTTGGATAAGTTCTTCTGGTTTGTTAATTCCATCCGCAACTTTTGTCATAATTGTTGGACGCCCATCAAAACGTGCAACTTCTACTTTTTTATCAGCCGCAACGATAATCCCTGCTGCTCTTTCGATATCTTCTTTTGTAAGTTTATTTTCTACACCGATTTGACCGTTTGTTTCTACTTTAACATCTAGTCCCATCGCTTTAGCCGTTTCTTTAATTTTCTCCGCTGCCATGAATGTGTGAGCAATACCTGTTGGACAAGCTGTTACCGCGATGATATATGGTTTTTCTCCACTTGGAGCTACTGGTTTCTCTTCTTTTGGAGCTTCTGTTTTCGCCACGAAGTCTGCAAATACTTTTTCTACATCTGCTTTTGTTGTAGCTGCATCTAATCCTGCTTTTACATCTGCATCCATAAGAGCTTGTGATAATGAAGCTAGAGCTTTAAGGTGCTCGTCCGCTCCACCGTCTGGCGCACAGATCATAAAGATGTGTTTGGCAGGTTGTCCGTCAAAACTTTCCCACTCAACACCTTCGTCACTTTTCGCATAAACGATCATGGCTTTGTTAAAGTCTGCACTTTTAGCGTGAGGGATAGCTACGTTTTCTCCTACCCCTGTAGTTGATTGAGCTTCACGAGCAAGTAAAGCGTTTAAGAAGTTTTCTTTACTAGCGATAATATTTTTTTCTACTAACATGCTTGTTAGTTTGTCCAGCGCTTCTTTTTTATCAGCAGCTCTGAATCCGAATTGAACTAAGTCATAATTTAGAACATCTGTTAATTTCATTTCTTTCTCCTTTGTTAATTTCATATTTCCGAGGAAATATTTTATTTTATTTTTCTATGAATAATTTATTTTAACTTCAAGTTACGGAAGCAATTTTTAATATTTATTTTCCTGCCTCAATCTATCAAGGTTTTATTTTAATTTTTTAACTTCGATTTGTGGTAGTAATTCTTCGATTAGCTTTTTACTTCCTACACCTACTGAGAATGATGTCGCTCCACCTGCAGCCGATGCATAGCGTAGGGCTTCTTGGTAGTCTCTTGTTTCGTTGTATTTCGCAACGAACATCGCAAGCATACTATCTCCTGCCGCAACCGTCGATACTATCTTACCTTTAGCTACATTAACTTCGAATACTTCTTTATCTTCAGTTACTAGTAACGCTCCGTCTGCTCCACGTGAAACAAGGACGTTTTTCGCACCGCGTTCTTGTAGTTTTTCAGCATATTGTAAGATTTCTTCTATACTATTTAAAGTTACATCAAACATTTCACCAAGTTCGAATTCATTCGGCTTAACTACAAATGGCTTGTACTGAAGTGTATCTAGTACTAACTCTTTATTACTATCTACTACTAATGTAGCTCCTGAAGCAGATACTCTCTTCGCAATAGCCTTGAAATCTTCTACACCCATTCCTGCGATAACATTACCTGATAAGAATACTACATCTTCTTTAGTTAATACGTCTAACTTCGCGAAAAAGTCGCTCACGTTATCTAGGTTTACACTACTACTTTGGCCGTTAATTTCAGTCTCAGTTTCTGTAGTTAATTTCATGTTAATTCTAGTCGCTCCGCGCGTTTCTACAAAATCATGTTTTACACCCAGGTTATCTAGTTCTGATTTTATAAAATATCCCGTGAATCCTGCGACAAATCCCCACGCCTTACTATCAACACCAACGTTGTTTAATAAGATAGAGATGTTAATACCTTTTCCACCTACTACGTATTTCGCTTCTTGAGTTCTATTTAGTTTTCCAAGCGTGAAATTTTCCGCAGTTGTCAGCATATCAACAGCTGGATTTAAAGTAATTGTATAATACACTACTATTCCTCCTTTATACTTTTTACTTCTATTATATTTTTAAATTTCTTATATTGTTCTGGAACTTCATACGATACTATAATCACATCATCCAATTCAGCAAACTTTTGGAATTTTCTATGACCGAATTTTGATTTATCGGCAAGAATATATCTCCTCTTGCTGTTTTTTAACGCCGTAGCTTTTATAAATGCTTCATTCTCTTCGGCAGTTGTAATCCCAAAGCTCTCGTCTATTCCATTACAACCTACAAAACACATATCAAAGCTGTATTTTTTCAACTGTTCGATAGCGACCGAACCGATGACAGCTTGAGTAGAATGTTTTATCGTTCCACCTAAGATTATCGTATGAATTTTATTATTGATAAGTTTCGGTAAATGATATGTTGAATTCGTCACAACAGTTATCCTTCTATCACGAAGATATTCTATCATTTCATATGTCGATGTCCCGGCATCAAGATAAATCGTCTGCCCAGACTGAACAATATTGCCACAAAGATACTTCGCGACCGCTCTTTTCTCTTGTAGGAAGTCCGCACGTTTCGCTTCAACACTTTCTTCACTACCACGTGCCGCTGAGCGTTTCATCGCGCCACCATGTGTTCTGTATAATAAATTTTTATCTTCTAGATTCGTAAGGTCTCGTCTTATCGTCGCTTCCGAAACATTGCAATGTTTCATCAACTCCTTTAAGTTTAGTGAACCTCTCTCATCTAATAAATCTAAAATCTTATTCCATCTTTCATTCAACATTTTCTTCTCTCCTAACTCCCATGATTATTATATCTAATATAATATAGCTATTCAATCAAATTCAAGCAAAAACACTCACAAATAATCAAAATAAATGATTAAAATGAGTGTTTATCTTTTAATATTTGATTGCTTTTCTAAATGATGAGCGTTTTTTATATTTTCAAAATTATTTCTAAAGAGTTTTCATGACGGAGATAAATGAAACCCAGTTAATATTTTCAAATTCTCGCTGAGAAGACTTTTTCGCACAACTTATGAGCGATTTCTAGTATCTATAATCTAAAATAAGAAGTTAAATACTGTTTTTCACTTAATCCACAAAATTATTTTTAAAATTAGTTTAATAGATTTTTTACTACTCGTGAGTATTATACTTTAAAGTAGTAAAATTATCGAATAACAAAACACAAAAATTTTCTTAAAATCAGAGAATTTCAAGAGAGCAACTCAAAAATCGTGATTTCCGAAGAAATCGACTTTATCAAGTCACTCCCTTATTTTACATTCTATATTTCTGTATGTTTCAACACTTCTCGCGCTTCTTTTATTACATCTTCTATTATATTCTTAACCGGACGAATTTCATTAACTAGTCCTGCGATTTGTCCTGCCATAACAGAGCCGTTTTCCACATCTCCATCGTAAACAGCGCGTCTCAACGACCCTAACGTTAACTCTTCTAACTCCATGAGAGTTGAAGATCGTTCTTCTAGTTCATGATATTTTTTTGTAAGTTCATTTTTAATACCACGCACAGGTGCTCCGAATTTTTCTCCAGTTAAGGTAGTAGATGTATCAACCGCTTCTAAGATCATATTTTTATATGCATCTGTCACCGGACATTCTTCTGAAGCTAAGAATACAGTTCCCATCTGAACTCCACTCGCTCCTAAACAATATGCCGCAGCCATTCCACGTCCATCAGCAATACCACCAGCCGCAATTACAGGAATATTAACTGCACTTGTTACCTGTGGTAATAACGCCATAGTAGTAATAGTTCCAACATGTCCTCCAGCTTCCATCCCTTCGACAACAACAGCATCACAGCCTAACTCTTCCATTTTCACCGCAGCTTTCATAGAGGGAATAACTGGAATAACTTTTATCCCCGCTTCTTTTAGGCGTGGCATGAATTTTCTAGGCGTTCCCGCCCCTGTTGTGACGATTTTGACACCTTCTTCAATAACAACATCTATTATTTCATCGATATTCGGCATCATAAGCATTAGGTTAACCGCAAAAGGTTTATCGGTAAGTTCTTTACACTGTTGAATTTCTTTACGTAGTTCCTCAGGGCTCACTCCCCCTGATGCCAGTATTCCTAACGCCCCAGCATTAGATACTGCTGAAACAAGTTCATGTCTCGCTATTTGAGCCATCGCTCCTTGAAAAATTGGATACTTTATCCCTAAAAGATTAGTAATTGTCATAACTATTCTCCTTTATCAATTTTTTATTACGTCCTAACTATACTTCTTAAAAAGCACGCTTAGCCATCTTATTAGAAAATAAATTTAGCAACTACGTAGCAAACTATCATTAAGATCATCGATGATAAGAAGCACGCGGTGAATACTCGCACACCACGTTCTTTAATAACTTTAAAGTTAACACTCATACCAAGAGCTGCCATCGCCATACCTAAGAAGATATACGCTGCATCAACAAAGTAAGGTGCTAATGGTTTTAAGAAAGTAACATAACTTCCTAAAATACTCATAAAGATAAATCCTAAAATAAAGTACGGCATCGGAACTTTACCTTTCGTTTCATCTTGAGTTTTTTTATTAACTACAATCAGCACACCTGCCACAACAATAAGCATAAGAACACGCGATAACTTAGTAAGAATCGCAGCATCAAGAGCTACTTGTCCACCTGCACCACCTGCCGCAACTGCGTGGGCTATTTCATGAAGACTTCCTCCAGTAAATACTCCGTAGTTGTATGCATCGAGCCCTAAATAAGGTTGCAAGGTTACTTCTATCAAGGTAAACACTGTACCAAGTATCGCAACTACCGCAACAGCAAGGACACTGTTATCTGTTTTTGCACGAAGTTGACCACTTACTCCCATAACTGCCGCAGCACCACAGATACCACACCCACATGAAGAAAGCAAGGCAAGTTCGTGATCTACTTTAAACGCACGACACATAAAGTAAGTTAAAGTAATCATGAATAGTACAATAAAGAAGGCAACGACTAATGTTTTCTTCCCTTCGGCTAAAAGTCTATCTAACGCTAGCTTAAATCCGAGTAAAATTATCCCAAGGCGCAAGAACTTATTACTTATAAACGGAATATCCGCCTTAATCTGTTCTTTCAATCCTTTTGACGTTTGTAACGCCATACCGATAACAAGCGCAATAACCAAGTGTCCAAAAAGTTTTAACGCTGGTACTTGCGCAAGATATTTCGCAGCTAACGAAATAACTAACATTATTCCTAATGTATAATAAAAATTAACACTCTTAAATCTTTCCATAAAAGATTTCCCCTTTTATAATATTTGTTAAAAAGTACATATAGTTTAATTATACTACTTCCCGTACTTCTCTTCAAGGAATCACAAGAATTAATAACATTCATCAATAGTTTTTCGAATGAAAATTTCAATAAATTTCTAAAATTCTCTAACAACAAAGAAAGGGAGTGACTCGACAAAATCGAGATTTCTTAAGAAACAAGATTTTGTCGAGTCATCCCCGCACAGTTTATTAGATATCTAAAAAGCTTTTACAAAGCGTATTTAGATATCAATAAACCACTGCATCTATGAATCCTCATATACACTTTGTTAAAATTTAGGACTTTTAGGTCTTCCCCTTTTATAATTCTATTATCCTAATAGTACAAACAAGTAGTGAGCTACAATTCCTGCGACTATACCACCTATTGTGTGAGAAAGAATGGCTTTTGAAGATAATTTTCTAACTCCAAGTGCATCCATCATACCAATGTGTGTACTTAAATATCCACTCCAACACATTCCCATCGCTGTAAATACTGCGATATCATTTGGTCCGATAAGACCGCTTCTTAAAAATTCTGGAACTAAAGAAATCGCTCCTCCTACAGCTCCTAACGCTGTGATTGGGAAAGCAATCGCCTCTGCAGAATGAAATCCAAATAATGGTTCAAGTATAAATCTTAATTTTTCACCTAACCAAGGTAGGAATCCTACACCTTCATAAGCAGCTCCAGTATATCCTCCAGCAGGCATTTTGAATGTTAACATCATTACAAAAGTACAAACGATAAGTACACCTGGAATAATAGCCATACCCATTTCTACTCCGACTTTACCACCTTCTAAGATAGTATCTAGAGTACGTTGGAATAAATTACCGTCACGTACGATTCTAACTTTATCTAATGATTGACCTTCAGCTTCAGCATCTACAACTTGATCTTCAGCTTCATCTCCGTAGTATTTCTTAGTTTGTCTTAACATTAGACGCACACTTATTATACTACCTATAATAGCTCCGACATTTCCAATAATCGCCGCTTTCACAAAACCAGCTCCTTGTCCCATCATAAACATCGTTACGATAAGCCCCATACCAAATGCTGTCCCAAGGTTACATAACGCTGGAACTTGGTATTTTTTGAAGAACGCTATAAAACGTTTATCTTTTGAGAATGGAATAATTGCTGGGTTATCTGATAAGTACGTCGCTACTGCTCCAGTTACACTGGCCCCAGGCATTCCCCAAAGAGGTTTCATAAGCGGTGCAAATATTTTATTAATTAACGCTATCGCCCCAAACTCTGATAACAGAGCGCTCATTGCTCCGGCAATAACAGCCATCGCCATAATGAAAAATACTGTATTCAGCAATAAATCATGAGCTGTTGCCATCATTGTTTTAAACATAAGCGGTGTTCCCATTTTTCTCGCCATAAGTCCAAATATTGAGAAGAATATCGCTAAAAAGACAAATGTTTCCAAACTTATAGCCTTTTTAACAACTACATTCTTTTTATGTTTTTTTGTTGTTTCTTCGCTCATAAAAAATCTTCCTTTCATAATTTTTTCATTCTAATATTTTATTTTCAATTTCAATCTCCTTAAACTGTAATAATACAATTTAATTTATATATTATACCATAAAGGTTTAAACATCGCAACTATTTCATAATTTAGTAATTAATTAAACCTCTTCTTAGTAAACCCAACAATTAAACCTCTAGATTGTGCTTCTATTCCTCTCAATCAGTAAAACCTTCCTCCTATTGTCTTTATTCCTTCAAACCTAAACTTTTCGCCACTCTACCACATTTCATATTATTCACACTAAATCTAAAATAATCACTCTTAATAAAAATTAATTTTTTATAATTTTTCCAATTTATTCTATCGGAATTATCATTTATCACATAGATTATAGTTTTGATGTTTTTTTTATATATTTAACTTTTCAATTTAATAAAAAATTCTTTATTATTAATCATGCTTTTAAATAAAAAATTATTAGATTTTAAAGACTTTACATAATGTCTATTAATTGCAATAGCTCGCTGTTTTTGATAGAATATAATAGCAACAAAAATACATAATAAGGAGATAAAAATTTTTCATGCGAACGCAAAATAAAAATAATAAAATTTTAAAGTTTTCAATTAGAAAATTATCTTTTGGTGCGGCACCTGTTGTTATTGGTGCTTTATTCTTCGGAAGCTACGTACCAAGCGAAGCGCTTGCCAACGAAAACAACACAAGCGTTAAGTATACTTACTTAGCTGAAAATGAATTAACCGAAGCAGAGAAAAGCTTAATCAAAAGAAGTATACCTACTGATGTTAAACAAGATGAAACATACTACATGGTTTATAAAAAAGAAGCTCAAACTTCTACTAAACCTACAACTGAATTAAAATCATTACCAAATACTGGGCAAAGCTCACTACCTGTAGCTGGACTTGGAATTGGGACTGCAGTATTAGTAGTTCTTTTAATGTCAAAAAAACATAGAAACAAAGTTCTTAGCGTTGTGTTA
This sequence comes from Gemella haemolysans, assembly GCF_001553035.1. Lineage (GTDB taxonomy): Bacteria > Bacillota > Bacilli > Staphylococcales > Gemellaceae > Gemella > Gemella haemolysans_B. Next base: position 944 of record NZ_KQ959950.1, on the reverse strand, counting down.
ATCGGAGCTATGGGGCAAAGTATAGTTATGCCTTATGAATCATTTGCATTCGAAAACAAAGAATTAGTGCGTTACAACACACAAACAACAGTTGCTAATTCTAGTGAACTTGCGAATGGTGTAATCAATATCGATGGATACCGCTATGTTGGATACTTTACTCTTAGTGATTTAGGAGCCTTACCAAAACAAACACAACCAAAATTTGAGCCGACACAACCTACTCCAACACCTTCAGTTGACTTCAAAACAACACCTGCTGAAGATCCAAAAGTACCAGTTGAAAACAAACCAGAACTTAAATCAACTACTGAAGTTGTAGCTTTCGAAACTGTTGAACAACCTGATGCTACTTTACCTAAAGGACAACATAAAGTTGTTCAAGAAGGAATTAACGGTGAGCAAATCGTATTCAGTGAAGTAACTACTGTTGATGGTAAACAATCGAGCAAAGTTATTAAAACTTCAATTACAAAACAACCTATAAACAGAGTAATCGCTGTTGGTACTAAGGAAAAAATCACACCTCAACCAATCGAAGTTAACCCAAATAAACCAGAAGCTCCAAAACCTGTAGTAGCTAAAGGAACTCAAGAATCTGGTAAAGAAGGGCAAGCTTTAACTCAACCAGCACTTCCTGAAGCTCAAGTAGCAGTTAATGGAACTCAAGAACCTGGCAAAGAAGGGCAAGCCTTAACCCAACCAGAACTTCCTGAAGCTTCTGTTGCAGTTAATGGAACTCAAGAACCTGGTAAAGAAGGGCAAGCCTTAACTCAACCTGTACTTCCTGAAGCTCAAGTAGCAGTTAATGGAACTCAAGAACCTGGCAAAGAAGGGCAAGCCTTAACCCAACCAGAACTTCCTGAAGCTCAAGTAGCAGTTAAAGGAACTCAAGAACCTGGTAAAGAAGGACAAGCTTTAACTCAACCTGCACTTCCTGAAGC
>NZ_KQ959949.1 GCF_001553035.1 Gemella haemolysans | reverse complement strand
GGCTCATCAAAAAATCGGACTGATAGAAAAAATCAGTCCGATTAAATTATATACAAAAGTGAAAAAAAGCATAGAAAAAAACACAAATATCCGTTATAATTTAATCGACGAAAACTAAAGAAAGGAATATTTGTGTCATGATTAATTATAGTATAGATATAAAAAAATTACTAGGGGTAATCGATAATAATGTTAAAATTAATGGAGTTGAGGACGTGATCTGTTCAAAACATGAAGATAGTCCTCTTCCTCCTAAAGTCTTATTCAAAATCGTTTATGGTAAACTTGAATACAAACATCATATGTGTGAAAAGTGTGGTACTAAATGTAATTCTAAAGTTGTTAAAAATGGATGTAAAACTAGCCACATTAAACTACAAAAATGTGGAGGTTCGAATATATATCTTCACTTAGATAAACAACGTTATTACTGTAGAAATTGTAATCAATACTCTACAGCTGAAACATCTATAACTAAAGGAAAATCTACTATCTCACTTGAATTAAAACGAGAAGTCATATACCGATTAACACTAGAAGCATCTAGAAAATCTATCGCTAGAGAATGTAATATAAGCGATATGACTGTTTATAATATTCAAAAAGAATTGTTTGAATCAGTAACTAAGAGACCGTCTTCTAAATTACCCGAATACTTATGTCTTGATGAATTTAGGTCAACTAATGATATTGAAGGTCATTTAAGTTTCATTTATTGTGACGCTTTAACTCATAAAGTAATTGATATACTTACAAACCATAGAAGAGCTACTATAGTAAATCATTTTAAATCTAGGTATTCACTAAAAGAACGTTTAAAAGTAAAAATGGTCTGTACAGATATGAATGCAGGATATATGGCTATGATTAAAGATATCTTCCCTAATGCCACTGTAGTAATTGATAGATTCCACATAATACAAGCTCTAAATAATTCATTGAACAACCTTAGAATACGTATTATGAAAAGATTTAATACTGTTTTAAAAGATGATTCTAAAGATGAAATCAAAGAAAAAGAACAAATTTATAAACGATTCAAAGCATATTGGAAATTACTATTAAAACGTGAAGATGAGGTTTCTATTGATGATTATGGGAAAAAAGATCATTTCAAACAATGGATTACAAGTAAAGAAATAGTTAGACATCTCATCAATCAAGATGAAGTATTAAAGGATGCATATTATACGACTCAAATGCTTTATGATGCATTTGACGCACGAAATTATAAAGGATTCTTTGATATTATAAATTCAAATAGAGATACTATCGCTGAAGAATTCTCAGCTGCTTTTAAAACATTTATTAATAATAAATCATATATTGAAAACTCATTGAGATATAATCTGTCTAATGGACCAATAGAGGGTATCATTAATAAAGTAAAAAATATAAAGCGTATAGGTTATGGTTATAGAAATTTCTTCAGTCTTAAAGCTAGGGTTTTAATCGTATTTAACCTAGGATATTCTAATACTGATAGAAATGTTAAAGAACTAATTGATTATGATAATTTAGCTGCTTAAAACTGAATTATATGATTCTCATAACTAAATCTATCGTTTCTAATATACAAATTCTTGACAAGATAAGATTCAAGAACTAAAATTTAATTTACAATAGTTAACTATTAAATTTCAATAAAAAAATTATCTTTTTAATATCTATTTTTTTAAAAAAAGGAATCATGAGCTTAAAGCTCATGACCCCTCTCGTCAGTCCTAAATTTTGGAGA
>NZ_KQ959948.1:34216-34439 GCF_001553035.1 Gemella haemolysans | reverse complement strand
TGTAGAATTCAAAATTTACATATCTCTCAAACCACCTGGAGGCGGACTCCGGCAATTTATCAGTTTTGTAGAATTCAAAATTTACATATCTCTCAAACTATTTTCATTAAAAAAAATATAAAAAAAAGGTTTTGTAGAATTCAAAATTTACATATCTCTCAAACGACGCAGACGACATAGTTTTCTTTACTTCAGTTTTGTAGAATTCAAAATTTACATATCT
>NZ_KQ959948.1:33898-34116 GCF_001553035.1 Gemella haemolysans | reverse complement strand
GAATTCAAAATTTACATATCTCTCAAACAACCGCCGTTAACGATAACTTTACAACCCAGTTTTGTAGAATTCAAAATTTACATATCTCTCAAACTTTAGCTGTATTTGTTGTGTGATTTCCTGCGTTTTGTAGAATTCAAAATTTACATATCTCTCAAACTGTATACACTGCTCATATGGCTGACAAAAGTTTTGTAGAATTCAAAATTTACATATCT
>NZ_KQ959948.1:33575-33798 GCF_001553035.1 Gemella haemolysans | reverse complement strand
GTAGAATTCAAAATTTACATATCTCTCAAACGTATATGATGATAGTGAAGTTAAAGAAAGAGTTTTGTAGAATTCAAAATTTACATATCTCTCAAACGAAATTATGTCGATTTTAGACTTAAAAGTTGTTTTGTAGAATTCAAAATTTACATATCTCTCAAACATGTTAAGGGCTTGAAAAAACGAATTAAACGTTTTGTAGAATTCAAAATTTACATATCTC
>NZ_KQ959948.1:0-33475 GCF_001553035.1 Gemella haemolysans | reverse complement strand
GTAGAATTCAAAATTTACATATCTCTCAAACCTCAAATTGAGATTTGGAGAAAAAAATTTTGAATTTGGGTATAAAAAAATGGACCGACACCGATCCAGCCCGAAGGCAATTTAGATAAAATCTTTATTTGAACTTGAATGTAAATTTTGAATCTACCTATATTATACAAGTATTTTCACAAAAATGCAATACTATATTTCGCAATTATCTTTATCAAATATATAAACTATTTCTCTATAATTTTTTGTAGATAAATTATTAAATTGTTGATACTCTATATTTATGATATTTATTTTATTCAAACATACTTCTTTATAAATTTCTATTATTTCATCTTGAGTGAAAACGTTATGAAGTCCTACTACAAAAATAATTTTACAACCACATAGTTCTGTTAATACTTTTAAAAATTTTAAAAATTTTTCTAAAATATCATCATTTTCAACATGAACTCTAAAATCTCCTAATTTTAATAACGACGACATATCTATCTCTTCACTTTGATCAATTTCTAAAGAACTATTAAATATTAATTTTTCAAAATATACTCTAATATTTGTTGATAATTCATTATAACTCGAAATATCTTCTACTATTTCTTTAAGTAATGAGTTATATATTTTGGTTAGTACTCTTTTACTATTAACGTCTATATTAAATATATCTGTAATAATATAACTATTTTTGTCAAATGATATTTCCTTATTATCATTTGACAAAATGTAACTCCCTTCGTTACCTTTATGTTGATTGATTAATTCAATTATATTTTCTCGATAATATTTTTTATTTTCAAAAACTAATGTATATATAATATTATCTTCTATTTCTATTTTTCTCTGCCAGTTTTTGTTAATAATCATCATAGTTCTAATAACCTTTCATTATTATCCACATATTCAGTCTGACTCTCTCCTACTAAAAACTCCATCTTGGAGAACTGTTTCTCAGTAATCTGTAATACTTGAACTATCCCCTCATCCGGACACATTTTTCGAATACTCTTCACAATCAAATCCGCACTACCTTGATTCATCGCTAATTTAACATAAACTGATTCTTGCATCATTATAAATCCATTTTTTATTAATGTTTTTCTAAATTTTCTATAATTTTTTCTTTGAAGAGATGTTTCTGTAGGAAGATCGAACATTACTAATACTCTCATAAATCTATAACTCATACTTATACATCTTTATATATTCTAAATCATTTTCTTTTAATGAGGTAAACAAACTACGAACATATATTTTAATCGCATTAGCTACAGTTTGTTCTTTGTCATCAATTTCAATGGTGTTATTTAGAATATTAACTAATAAGTTTTTATGATCTTTAGTAAATTCATCAGCATCTAAACCAAATACTATTTCATCTACTAATATTCTGAAAGGTTCCATAAAATCACTGGCTAGATTAAATTTATTATATGGATTTCTGTGACATAAGCCTAACTGCGTAAAATATCCACACGATACAATTTCTCTATTAAAGGCAGATAATATAATTGAATAACCATAATCTAATGCAGCATTCGTAAAGCATTCTTTATTTCTACTAAAACCCATACCAAACATGGCATTGAAGTAAACCTTGGCTGCATGTCCTTCTCTGTTACTGCTGTCATTCCACTCTAGTTCTGTAAGATATTGTTCTAATAACTTATACTCTTCTTTACCTAATTTCTTTAACAGCAGCATTTGATTATTAATTTTCTCATATACTATCCTTGTCCAAATTCTTTCTTTACTCTCGGTAGACCATTCTAGCTGATTCTTATACTTTAGACTTGTATCATGACTTCCATAGTATGGTATTAATTCCGAACTAGGATTTCTTTTTTCATCACAAAATATTACCTTAATTTTATTTTTCATGAGTTCATTTAAAAGCACGGCGGTAATAGTTACCGCTGTGCTTTCAATAATGATCATGTATATTTCGTTAAGACTAACTTTTTTAGTCTCCGCTTCTTTTCTTACAGTTAGGAAATTCAAGCTATAGTCTAGCTTCGCCCTATCTCTAACTATTATTGTTCTCCATGTCATTCCCTTTATCCCCTATTATTGTTATTTCTTTTTCATAGAATCCTGTAACAGATTGTTCTACAATTGTAAATTCTTTTAAACTTGTTAAATCAAAATTTTGTTTTCCTCTAGTTGCTGTTATATTTATTAGTTTTAAATCATAAACCGTCTTCATATCTGTTAAAAGATTTAACATTTCTAAAAGAACTTTGCTCTGTTCCTCCTCGTTTAAGTCATTAAATTTATGTATTGTTTTCTCTTTTTCAAATTCTTGATATTTATTTGGTTTTTTATTGATTAATTCTGGTGTTTTCATTTTTTGCAATAATGTATTGTATAAATCCGTATTTTTCTTGCGAGTAATGTTCTTCGATAATTCTCCATCTTTATTATCTTTTTTCCAATTTGTAAACTTCACAATTTCCTTAATATATTTTTCATTTTCTTTATCTATTAATACTTGTACTGCACTATCATATACAAAGTAATCACTTGTTTTACCTCCAACAAAATATGGATATCCTTCTAAACAAATTTTATCACCTATACATAATTTTCTATATTTCAACTTAAGGTCTTTAATTTCTTCACCAGATTTCAAATTAATTTGAGTTTTACCGAATTCTAATAGTGTATTATCATCCTTAATATTTTGCGAGATATAAATTGGAATTGGAATAATTCTTGTTATTTTCTCTTCACCTTTTTTGTTAACAAGTACATATTCAAAAATAGAATAATACGCTATTTTAATTTTTGTGAATCCACCATACTTAGCAACATCTTTCACTACAGAATTAGAAGTTTTTAATGGATAATATACACCATCTTTAGCTTTCGCTGCAACTTTAGCTTTATAGACTGTAGCATCGAATAACCCACCTTTTTGTTCAGATGTTCTTCTTGTTACTAGGATATTGTTATTATTCATGACTTTTTCCACTTGATAAATTGTTTTATCCATTTCCCAAGCTACTGTTTTTGAATCACTAACATTTTCATAGAATACCTTATTAAGTGAATATTTTCTTCCATCTTTTTTATCTTTAATAAAATTAAATACGTTACGCGTAAACTTAGTATCATAGACATTTCCTACCACTATATTTAGATAAGCATCTTTCGCATTGACATATTCATATATATCATATATCCTCGAATATGCTCAAAACTCCTTGTATTACTGACTTTCCACTCTCGTATTTTCCCGTAAAAAAATGCTTTTACGAGGAAATTTGCCCCTAATTTGTACCCCCATGCCCCTAAAAAAAAGAGGCAGCTTTAATGCTGCCCCTCCTATGTAAATTTTGAATTCTACTAACAAATTTATTATAACATTTAATATTAATCTTTTCTAGCTTTACGTTCTTCTAATAATGCTTCAAATTCTGGGATGTCTTCTCGTTCCATTGTTTTAATAAAACTTCTTGCCGTGGATCTCTTATTGATATATCTTTTACGTTCACGATTATTATCATCCCATTTTTTATTGCTTCTTAGTTTAGCTTCAGATATTTTATTCATGTCCTTCTCCTAATTTTTTTTTATAATTATATCAAAAATAAATTTATTCAACAACCCATGCTTTTGAAAATTCTTTATCTTTAAATATCGCTGCTAACCCACTTAATTGTTTTAATCTTAATAATTCATCTGCATCCATTCCAATATTCTTCATTATCCATCTATCAGAACAACCACTTTCTACTAATTCAGTTACAATATTAGTCATAAGTTCGACATCGTGAGAGCCTCTTGCCCTATTGTGTCTGATAGTTGAAGCCATTCTATCACTTATAGGTTTATTAATAACAGATACTGGCAAACAGCCGCCCTCACGCTCAAATATATCTTTATGCTTCTTAATCACAGTATATCTATGAAAGCCATCAACTATTTCAAACTTATCTATATCTTCTAAGTAGTAACACACTATAGGCATTGTGTAACCGTCCTCTAGAATTGATTTATAAAGTAGTTTCATTTCTGGCGGTGCTACATGGTTAGGGTTATAGCTATTTGCTTGAATTTTTTCTACAGGCACTCTTTTAATGTTATATACTGGACTACAAAATTGACTCATATTTCTTCATTGTCTCCTTTCTTCTTTTCAACTGTTCCTTACTTATTCCAAATGATAAACTTTTGCAGAAATAATCATTTTTAATAATACACATTGCCATTCTTTTCCACGTTAAAACATCTTGCTTACTGTCAAGTTCTGGAATAGTATCAACAACATGATTAAACTTAATTACCTCTTTATCCTTATTACCTCTAGTACTCATTTCTCCAGTTTGAAATATAGCTCCGTTGTAATTGATATTTAATATATCGATGTCTTCTTGTCTCATTCCAGAACCTTTCTCTGTCCACCATTTTATAAACTTATTGAATTTTTCTTTGTAATGATCACTAGCATTTTTTGGCAATGTATCTAAAAGAAAATATGTGAAGCTTTCCCAACTGTGACCTTTCGGTAATTTATAATTAGCTGTATTTATAGTTGAATTTGCATAGATATTTCCAAAATTAGCTCCAGCAACTCTTCCGACTATTTTCACCCAAGTTTTAGGTTCAATTATTTTAAACATATTTAATCCAGCTTTTGCTGTATCTCCAAACGGTTCATCAATTCTCATACTATGAATTGATACTCCAGCTTTATACATTAAATCATAAAATTTATTGTACTCATTCCCAGTCTTTCCATAATAAGTCCAAATATCTTCTGTTGTATAATCATATATAGGATAAAAATTATATACATTTTCATCAACCTGTGTAGAGTACATTATATCTTTGTATTTACGTTTATTTTTAGTTGTTAAGGCTCTCCAACGGTTTAAACTCTCTTGTGTTCTTATACCTATTATACAGGCTGTCTTTTCATCTTTACCAAACCACTTACCAAACTTAGCAACAAAATCTTCAAAAGTCATATTGTACTTGTAATAATCAATAGGATTATTATCTACATTGATAACATAATCCATTGTTGGCATTTCCCTTACCCAAATATCTTTCTTTTCAGTTTCCCACCAACTCCAAGTCATTTCATTGTAGGATAAACTGTTATCTGTAAGCATAGGTAAACATATCCAGTAAGGTGTAATTACATCTTTATACTTTTCTATCATTTGAATTGAATAGTCAATAGTCATTTGATAGTGTGCTTCTATATCAATGAATAAGACACCTATTTTTCTATTTCTTTTTCTAGCTTCTTCACACATTAAATGCATGCATACTCCACTATCTTTACCACCAGAGAAAGACACATATATATTTTCAAATTCATCAAATATATATTTTACTCTGTCTTTACTAGCTTCAAATACATTTTCATTACAATATATTTTCAAAATAATCACTCCCTTCATTAATCTTGTCTATCAACAATTCTTTTAAACTTCTTTTCTTTTCGTTATTTTCAAAGATCATATTGAATATACCTAAATTAGAAGTAAAATAAATATACTCAATATCTTTTTCTTGGCCCATTCTTTTAATTCTTTTAAGAGCTTGTTCTGTTTTTGCATAATCAAATGTTATACTACTAAATGCAATCTTATTACAAAATTGTAAATTCAAAGCATAAGCACCTGTTCCTAAAGTCATTACTAAAGGTTTATTATCTTTTTTAAAACTCTCTTTTATTTCAGAACGTTTACTTAATGGAGTATCACCTGTGATTAAATAGCAATTTAATAGATTAGCAATATTTACAGCTTCATTTACTAAAGTACAAAAAACTATTATCTGATTTTCTTTTTTTATAAATTCAGCTATTTCTACATGTCTTTTTTTATCATTAAAACAACTATAAGCTAGATTTTGAAATTGATCTATTATGCTTTCTCCCTTACTGATTGAATTCAGTAATTGTTGCTTTTTACGATTGTAGCTCTCCTGTGCTTCTTCACTTGCAATTATTCTAATATATTTAATTTCTTCGTTTTTATCAAATTCAAACTCACATTCAAATATATACGGTGCGATCAGTTTATGTAAATAGTCTATGTTAACATCAGATAACTTGTAAAATTCTTTAGGACGTTGGCCAACTTTCTTATATGATATTTTTTTAAAAAATACATTTAAGAATTCTTGTTTACTCATTCCAATGATTTTATCACTTAAGAAATTCATCTGATTGTAAATATCCCATTCATTTTTAGTTAATGGTGTGCCATTTAAAATCAATCTGTAATCACTCATTTTAGCAATGTTTATAAGCCTTTTATATCGTTTTGTATCATCGTTTTTAATAAATATACTTTCATCAGCAACGATGAATAGCTTTTTATCTTCTATTTCTTCAAGTAATTCAACGTAAGTTTTATCACTATTTGATAAAGTTTGATATCCTATAATTTTATAATCTATGTCTAACGTCCATTTATTTATTTCATCTTGTAGATTGTCTTTTGTAGAAAAAGGACAGAAAAACAAAACTAAATCACAATCTGTAGTTTTAATTAATTCTAACGCTACCTTAGTTTTCCCTGTCCCTTGTTCCATGAACAAAGCACCTACTTTTAATTTTTTAAACTTCTCAAATGCTTGTTTCTGGTTTTCTGTAAGCATACTAACGCTCCAATTCTGAAATTATTTCCACATTCTTGTTAATCTTAACAGGTTCTGTTATTTCTAAATAACTTGTGTCATCTTCTTCTGTAAGTTGATTAAAACATAACGCTAATTCTTCACCACATATTTCTTTAGTTGTTTTATCATTTTTGAATATTTTAAATCTGAATTCATCTGTGTAAGATAAACTTAAGAAATATCCATTTCCTTTTTTTAGCGGTCTAATTAGTTTAGAAGGATGCCAAAATTTATAATTTTTATAATATGAACTGTTGGGCAGTTTTATTAATACTGCCCTGTCAGATTCATATTCAATGTTTTGCTTATTAAATTGAATTGTTTTCCACATATTAAAGATACTCCACTACAGCTTTGTCTAATTTGTATCTGATTTTTTCACCGTTAAATTTTTCTAATTTCATATTCCATTTGCAACCATCAATTGTAAATTCAATTACTTCATTACCTTGTTTAGATATATAAATTCTTTTATCTTGTGCAATATCTTGAACATATTGAGGCTCATATCTAATTGTATAAGGTTTAAAACTGTATTCTAGTTTATTATCTTTTACTTCTTCTACTAGTTCCCAATCAACTAGAATAGCTTCTAAAACTTCTAAAATTGTTTCATCTTTTTGATTTCTATTATCAATTTGATTATTTTCAAAATCAAAACTTTCTTCTAAAAAATCTCCGTATATACCGTAAATTCCTGCGTTTGAAAAAGCAAATACTCCAGCGTAGTTTTTAGTATCATAGTTAGCTAAATATCTGTTTATTCTTTTGTGTTTAAGGGCGAAGTTTAATTCGCCCCCATTTATTATTGTTTCTTTCATTAAATTTAATATTTCTTGTGCTTTCATTTTCATTTCCTCCTATTTATCTTCTTCTTTTTTATATTTATAAAACATTGATTTTTTACCACATAATCTAATAAAATCATCTTGAATTATTTTAATTAATTCATTAGCTTTATCAAAATCTTTGTCTAAGATACTTCTAACTATTTCATATACTCTGTCGTAAGTTCTAGCATCTTGATTATAACGTTGAATAGCTGTTCCAATATAAGCGTTTGTTTCATCATATAACCATTTTGTGAATTCTGGTAAGCAGTTAATTTCATTATTTTTGTACGCTCTGTATACAACTCCTGCTTCGTATTTTGTGATTTGACCTCTTTTGTAAATTGTGTATGCCATGATGTTTTACCTCTTTCTTTATCTTACATTTATAATTATACTATACACGCTCGAGCGTGTCAATAGTTTTTTTAAAAAATATATATAAAAAAAATAAACCCCACAATTAAGTGGGGTTATAATAGTCATTATGATTTATTCAGTTAGTTATTTTTTTCTCCACGTTCCGTGAGTTTCAAATGTCTCTAAATCCATTGAAGCCACATAACGTCTTACACCACTGTTAGAAATGTAAGATAACCATTCATATCCGTTAGCATTGCAGAATTCCATGTAATTGAATTCTTCACCTTTTTCATATGAACCTACGATTTCTGCATCTGTAGATGGTGCATTTCTAATATTAAGTTTATCAACTCCAACTGTATATACACGTACTTCAGGCAATGAGATTAGATCAGAGTTTGTTTCTACTACTTCGTTATCATCAACTGGGAAATAGAACCAACCTACAATTCCGTTAAAATCACGTTGCATATAACGTGCTGGGCCACCTACATATAAACTATCAGCATTACCATCAACATTCTGTTCAATAGTTTTCATAGTATATCCATCACTATCCTCAATTACTGTTCCAGTATGCCCATATGGATGCCCATAGATATATGTTGTATCCATAACAAATATAGCTCCTGCTCGTGGTTTACTATTAAGATTACCAGCTTCATTATATTCAACTTTATATCCTAATGCAGCAGCACTATTTAGTAAATCAATAGCATTGCCCCACAGAGCTTTACCAAAAAATAACACTGATAGATAGTTAGGTAAATCAACACATTGTGTTCCATAAGCTCCGTCTTGATCTACTCCGATTCCTAGATTCGCTATTCTTTTTGCTTCATTTACAATTTCACTTGTTCTAACCATTATTTATCCTCCGTTTTGTTTATATTATTTGTATCATTTTTTCCTACAGTTTGTCTGTAAGATTGGTGAACCCCAACCGCACTAAAACCTAAGGCAATTGCAGTAGGGTCTTTGAATAGAATCGTTCCGATTAACCCTCCTAATACTCCTAAAATATTAGGTATCATTTCATCTGGAAAGAATTTAGATTCTTTTAAAAATTTTCCCAACATCCCTAATAGTGCAACTATTAGAAATACTGATGCTGTTTGTAAATCTGGCATATTACTCACCCCCTTTCTAAGGTAATTTTGTCATCCATGCTTCTTGAGTCGGATATACTATTAAGCCTAAATTGATTCCTTTTAGCATTTCACTAGTTACATTTTGTAATGTAATATTATTTAAAATCAGTTTCATTTTTTACCACAAACTCAAATCCAGCATTATTCTTGTCTTGTGAGTAGAATTGAATATTTAAATCCTTAGTTCCACGTCTGTTAGGAGTATTAGTTAAATTTGTTCTTACTAGTTTTTTCATTTCCTCTATCTCCTATTTTTTATTGGCAACTTTGCAAATCTATTGAATAAAGTTTCAATCTTACCATTGCCACCGATTTCCTTATAACTTTTGTATAGTCCACTTAGCTCTGATAAATCTTCGCTTGTAGTATATCCTCGATCTATAGCCTCACTAAATTCCTTATGCAACCTATAAGACATTATACTTTTATTTGAGTCACGATTATGTAGTCCTATTTGTGTTACTTCATCGACTTTATCTTGCGTGTTCTTTACTTCCATACTTACCTTATCAAGTTGCTTTTCTGTTTTATCTTGCGTGCTTTTTACTTCGTTACTTAACTGTTCAAATTGTTTTGTGATTTGTTTATTGCTGTTGTCAAACCAAATCTTAACTAATGGAATAATAGCTACTGTAAAAAGCTGCAATATAAATTGCAAAATATAGTTCGTCATTTAGACTACCTCGTAAAAAAGAACATGCTATTCTGCATGCTCTTCTTTTCTTTCTGATTCAGTATTATCTTTTGGTGTTTCACTTACTGTTGGTGTTGGAGTGACTACCTCTTTTGGAGTTTCACTTACTGGAGCAGGAGTAACAACGACTTCTTTTGGTGCTTCAGTTACAACTTCTTTAGGTGTGGCTACTTCTTCAACTGCCTTAAGTTCTGCTTCTTTTCGTTTGAATTCCTCAACTGCTAACCTAACCATTTCACGTAAGTTTCCAAAGTTAGGGACTTGTTCTAAAGTTTCAACCTCTGTAATTACTAATCTCATATGAGTTTGTACTAAATAATCGTTTTGTTTAAATTTTGCATGTTTTAAGCTAAATTTCATCTTAATTATCCCCCTCGCTGTGTGATAAATTGTTGCTATTTTCTCCGTGATTGTCATGTTCTTCTTCTCCTTCATCGTCTTGTGATAATTGTTCCATAATTGTTTGGACTACTTTTGTTAATGCTTCATCAAGTTGTAATTTAGTGATGTAGCGGTTGTTATCATCTTCTAACTGTTCTTTATTTTCAGTACGTTCAAATGTAATTTCTTTATATTTAGTTGGTTCAGCACTTGGCACCCACTCAACAACACTTGTATGGTCTTCCACTACTTCATACAGTTTATTGTCATATTTGAATTTATCTCCTACTGAATAATCTGTGTTGACTTCATAAGAATCAAATGCATTAATGATTACATCTTTTTTAGCATTAATAGTCTTAGGATCTAACACGTTCAATAGCAGCGCCATAATCACCTTATCATTACCCTTATTTACCTTATTAGCAAACTTAGTTAATGCTTTCTCACGTTCTGCTGTATCTTGTTTGTTTCCCGTTAAAATTCCTACTTGCTTATTCAGATTAGCATATTCAGCAACTAGTGCTGGAGTTGCTTCTCCTGTGTACATCTGAACTGCAATTTGCTTTCTAATCTCTTCTAAAATTTCTGCATCATTAGCAGTTGCAAATTTACCTGGCAATTCTACGTTACCGTTGAAATAAATTCCTCCGGTATTCATGTTAAAATATACGTTTACGCTTTTGTATCCACCAGCAGTTGGATTAGGTTGTTTAACTGAAATTTCTAAAGCCATATTATTGTTCCTCCTCATGTTTTACTTCTTCTACTTTAGTTTCTTTTAATTCTTTAAGCTCTTTCTCCTTAGCTTCTAGCTCGTTAGTTAACTTATTGTAAGCAACTTTATAATGTGCTAATTGCATTGTTTTTTCGCTTAATTCTTGTGCGATTAAGTCGATTGGTTGTAATTGATTATCCATTTATTATTCCCTCCAGTTTGTTTTTTAATTTGTTATTTTCTTCTGATAATTCTTGTACCGCTTTGATTAGATAAGGTATAGTGTCATAGTAACTAATTCTTAAATAATCACTGTGTGATTGCTTAGAATCCATATCCTTAACAACAAGGCTTTCTTCTACTGATTGAACTTGTTGAGCTATTGCTCCGATTTTTTCGAATTTATTATCTTTTTTCCAGTTGAACTCAACCATTTCAATTTTATTAAGTAAATCTACTGCCTTAACTTTAGTTGGTTTAATATTAGTTTTGAAACGTTTATCAGATACTGAACTTTTAACCCTGTTAATTTGTGACCACCAAATAACAGTAGTTTTAGCTCCGTTACTATTCGCATCTCCTTGAATATCTTGACCGTGAGTATCAAGTCTGGCATTATACACATGTAATCCACCATAAAATGTAGCTGAACCTTTACAATTCATTCTACCTTGTCCATCAACCCACCATGCATTCGGTCCTGCTTGATTCCAATTATATCCCCATGCTGCCCAAATTTGAGCACCACGTGTCCCAATGTTGTGACCTGGGTTTAATCCACAGTTGAAGTTGTTAGAACCTGTAAGCCAAAAGTCTCCAGGTTGGTTCGGGTTCTTACCAATTCTGAATCCTCCAATATCTCCTGTATAAGCTGAAAGCCAGTCAGTATCTAGTTGAGTAGTAGATATTTTAACAGTTTTTAAACTTCTGATAAAAGCGTCTTGTGCCCACAGTTTAGAAATGAAAGCATTGTGCGTTACTAGATTATTGATTAAACCATCATCTATTAATATATGCTTAGCTTTAACAGCGTTAGCAGCAATTATTTCTGAAGTGATACTTCCTGCCTTGTGATGTCCTGTTTCTAAAGTTTCAGCTTTAATTTGTCGACCCTCGATTGAACCATCAACGATTAATTCTGCACTTTTCTTTTTACCTACAAATAATTTTTTCAAATGAAATCTATAAAAATCGCTCCATTTATTTTGAAAAACTAAAGGTTCTATATATTCAATTTCTTTTCTCGATTCCACTTGCACTTTTACAGAAGTACTTGTTTCTAAAGTTGCTATACTAGGTGTTGGAAATTCTGAATTAAACCAACTATCTGTTCCATCTTTATACTTCACATGTATTGATGCATTAAGTGTAGGTGTATCAAAATCAATTATAGCAACTTTAAATTGATATTCGCCTACTAAATCAACATTACTTCCATAAATTCTATTTAAAACACCATTTCTAACATTTAAAATGAAAGTATCTCTATATTCTCTTTTAACTAAATTCTCATTAGCTGGTGAGATTACTAATCTATCAGTTATTGCTTGAATACTTTCTGGACTAACGGAAAGAATACTAGCAAGGTTTCTTCCGTTGAAAACTTTGTTTGAACCAAAATCAATTCCATCAGCTCCTATTCGAAGTTGTGCGTGCCTTACAGTATCGTTTAATGTGCTAGTAACTGTGTTTAAAGTTTGATTGGTAGTTTGTTTCCACGTGTTTAACTCATTCACATTTTGTTCTACATCTTCAGGAGCTGGTGTCCAGTCTGTAGATATATCACCTTTTTCTAGTTTGATATTATCAATGTAAAAATTGATAAGTTTATTATTTTGAGTGTGTATCATCAACCTACATTTATTCATATCAGCGGTAACTGTGAACGTTTTTGAAATACGTTTATATTTCTTAACTTCAAAATTTTGTGTTGCTAAATCCAATGGTTGCCATTGTTGTGAAACTATATCATTATCAACGACATAATGTAATCCTATATATAAAATAGCATTTTGTGTTAACGCATCTTTTCCTAAATCCATTGATAAGGTTAATTTCTCACCTTGTTTCGCTGTTAAGTTAAACATAGTCCCTAATCCTTTATAATCTCCGTTAGGTGTACCCCAAATATGCAACCCTCTACCGAAATTCTGGATAGCGTGTCCTTTTTGCCAATTTAGTCCACTATTATTCAATCTAGCCATTTCCCAGTTTTCAAGCTCTTTAGCAAAGTTAGAGTTAAGGATATAGTTTCTCCCACCTACACTAGTTGGAATACTATTTCTAACATTACTGATTTCTCGACTAAAACTATTAGCTGTTTCTTGCACCTTGTTTTCAACAACAGAGGTTGTTGCATAACCTTTCTCGTTAACCCAACTTTCAATGCTACGTCTTGCAGCAGTCAGTTGATTAGCTGTGTTATTTTGTGCCCAAATTTGCATATTAGCAACTCTTGCACCGTCTTGATTTTTATATTGTTCTAATGCTGTTAATTGACGATTAATACCTTGTGCATTTTCATTGAACTTATTAGAAAATTCTGTGTTTTTAACAAAAGCATTATTCTCCTCTGGGGCTGGTGTCCAGTCAGTTGCAACATTTCCTTTTTCTAATTTTGGTAAACGTATATAAATTTTATCTCCGTTATTAAAATTAGTAGTAGGGTGGTAAAATACAAAAGCATAAAAATTAGTAAACTTATTGATGAATGTATGAGACATTCGTTTCCATTGCGTTGAAATATCTACACGTCTCAATCCATTGGTTTCAAAACCAACAGTGTTAAGAGTCATATCCCTACTAGCCTTAACATCGATAGACCATGTTAACGTCTCATTTTGGAATTGAGTTTTAACTAAGTCAGTTAATGCAAAAAAGAATCCTGTATTATCACTACCACCTTTTTTTGTCAAAATGATGGTATCTCCATCAACTGTTTCATCCCATTTATTGCTACCCCAATGTGGTTTACTTTGCAATTTCTCACTATCAGTTATATAGTTTCTGCCACCAACACTTGTAGGAATGCTTTCTCTAATATTTCTGATTTCTCTTGAAATACTGTTAGCTGTTTCTTGAACTTTATTTTCCACAACAGATGTAGTTGCATACCCCTTATCATCTACCCAACTTTCAATGTTACGTCTTTCAGTAGTCAGTTGGTTAGCAGTGTTATTTTGAACCCAAATTTGTAAATTAGCTGTTCTTACTCCGTCTTGATTTTTGTAGTTTTCTAACGCTGTTAATTGGTTAGTGATACCTCTAGCATTTTCTGTAAACTTACTACTAAATTCTGTGTTCTTAACAAAACCTTTACTATCAATAACTCTATTGATTTCAGTTCGTTCACGACTTAATTGACTAGCTGTATCACGTTGCACCCATTGCTTCAAGCTTTCATTTCTACTGCCATCTTGATTTTTATATTCCTCAAGGGAACTGATTTTACTAGTTAAACCATCTACACCAGCTTTTATTTCCCCTCGGATAACTTTTAAATCATTTTCGTTTTTAGCTTTGACTGAACTAAATTCCCTTGTTACATTACCCTCTAACTCGGTTACTTTTTGATTTATATTTTTCCCAGTTTCTTTAGCTTCATTCACTAATTTTTTTAACTCAACTACTGTTGAATTACTAGAAATATCCTGCATGTTGTTAACTCGATCAGACAACGCTTGAATTTGTTTTGTTGCTTCAACTCTATTTTTACTTATTTCTAGATTAGCTGCTTGAATTTGCTTAGTAGCTTCAACTCTGTTCTTAGTTATTTCTAGATTAGTAGCTTGGAATTGCCTATTGTAGTTTTCAACTGTTATTGATACTTGGTTTCTAATAGGTGCTAGTTTTTTCTCTAGATTTTCATCAATCTTAGCTGTTATTACTTCACTTGATGCCTTAGCTTTCTCAAATCCATCTTCAATCTTTTTATTGATTTCATCTGTATTTTTCTTAAACAGCTTATCATAATTTTCACTACGTTCTTTGACTTTTCGCTCTATGTCCATAGTGATTATATCTGTATATGCGTTAGCTTTAGCTATCGCTCCACTACTAGCATTTGATACTTCTGAACCTAATCTACCTTCTTTTTCACCTAGAATAAACTCTTTCCATTTTTTTAGTATTGGATCATAGTGAGTTTCAACTACTCTTATTCTTTCGTCTACACCATATTTTAAATATTTTAAAATTACAGTATCTCCACGATTGATATCCTCTGATAATTGTTCATAAGTAACTTTGATAGAGTTTTTTGGCTTGTCGATATTTTGTTTTGTAAAATATTCCATGGCCCATTCTTCTAACTCTTCAGCAGTTCTTAAATCATTGTTGGATACTGCTATTTCATTGATGAATGGATAATCATTAATCAACGGACTTTCTACAATTAGATTAATAGTAATTTCTTCATCTAATGCTTCTAGTTCTTCTTTTTGTTGTGCTTTTAATGATTCAATTTCAGCTTTCTTTCTATCAGCTATCGCTTGACTTTCAGCTTTTCTTTGTTGAGATTTTCTCTCTCTTTCCTGATATTTAGCATTTACTTCTGATTCAATTTGAGAATATGATTTGATTACTTTACCACTACGCTTTACTTTCTTGTTATTCTTAGCAAGTTCTTTAGCGTATTTTTTAGCTATTTCATCTTTCATTTGTTCAGCTATTTTAACAGCATTTCTACCTTGCGAGTATTCTTTTTGAGATTCTCTCAAGGCTTTTAATTGTTGTCTGTGCTGTTCTCGCAAGTCTTTCTTATCGTACTTATCACCAACTTTAAAAGTTGAACTAGCATAAATTCTAGTAACAATTTCATCAGAATTACTAGTATTAACAAATTCACTTATATTTTTAGCTGTAGTTAATACTTCTTCAGTGTCTCGTCCTAAACGTTCTAACAAGCTAATTTGTTTATCATGCATATCAATATCTGCAGAATAAGTATCAGCAATTCCTCCTAATAATTCAAATGATGTTCTAAGTTTATTGTCAGTATCATCATTATGTGATACAAATGAATTAATGGCATTTATATCTGAATAATATGAGAAATCTTTTTCACTAGATAAAAAGTTTGAATACCATTCATCAAGCACTGACATACAGTTTACACGAAGTCTTCCGAAGTTATTCACTAATCTTTTACTAAAATCATAGTTCTTTTGATAAGCAGTTACAGTAATACATTTATCATTTTCAGATATATCAATATCCTTAATTCTAAATAAGTTTGTTCTGTCATGCTCATCAGCTTTTACAATCATTCCTTTTTCAATGAAAGAATATAGGTCATTATCAACTGTTGGATATTTGAATGTCAGTTTATACATTGTATTCAACACCCAGTGAATGTCTGAATCGTAAGCATTATTCAACACTATTCCGTTATAAGTAAAGTCTGTTTCAAATTCATCATATAACCATAACATTAAATAAACGCCCCCCATCTACACTCTATTTCTAACTTAGTAATTCCATTTCCTAGAACAATCCCACTCACTCCTGGTTTAATCTCAAAGAACGCTCCCAGCATTACACTATTTAATAGATTTCCGTTCTTATCATATACATTTTGTTCACCTTGCTTGCATTCAATAACTAGCTTTTCAGATAGTTGTTTTAATCTAACTACCTGATTACTTATGGTTAATGATGTGCCACTCGTTGAATTTCCATATAGAGTGATTTTAGGATACATTATTACATTAGTTTCATTGTTGATAACTCCATTGCTTGTGTATGTCTTAATATCAGATGCAATGCTATATGAGAATGGATTACAAGTGAATACTACATCTATTTCATATTCATCTACTTCACCTAGTCTAGCTCTAACTGCAGATACAGTTAATACCTCATAATATCTACCAGGATTATCAGAGGCTATTAATTTACCACTACCTTCTAACCACACTAATAATTCATTGATTTGATTTAATTTTACATCGTGGATTAATAGCTTATATGATTTTTCTACAAGCTCATAAGCTGTAGAAGTTCTTACAATTCCTCCTGACATATCATCAGATGTAAATATTTTATCTTTTCTTTTCCCTTTATTAATTCCATCATTTTCTATTACAAAAATTTCAAAGGGAAAATCGGCGGTAGACTTCCCTTTGAAGATTAACCCATTATAATGTAACGACATTTCTACCACCTCCAAAACTCATATTTTTGTATTCTTTCATAGATCTCACTAGTTTTTGTTCAATCTCTTTTACTAATGTATCAATGTCTTCTTTGTTGTTTATATTATTGCCTGTTACGTTGATAGTAATATTAACATTAGGATTATTGGCTCCATATTGTTCTGCTAACGTTCCACTTATTCCTTTGATTTTTTCTCTTGTTGATAATGGTGTAATGTTTACACCACTTCTAGTAACTTGGAATAATTCTGGGCCAGCTTCTCCTACGATACCTTGATATCTTGGTGGTAAACTTTGAGTAGCTCCTATCATACCACCATTAGCAAACATATCAATATTCCCACCATGAGCATATAAATCAATTTTTCCACCTGTGGCAAATAACCCTAATTTTTGGAGCAATTGAATAGGTCCACTAGCAGCCACTGAAATAACAGTTTGCCAAAATTGAGGAATACTTCTTACTGCCCAAGAAGCACTATTAGCTTTGTTCGTGATATTATCATTAGCTTCTAATTGCTTTGTAGGTGTAGGTGTAGCATTAAATCTATCTACTGAAGCTTTTGCTGTATCAGTAAATGGTGTCGCATTACCTTGAGCCATAATACTTTTTGTTCCAGGATTAGTTGCTGCAAATACATTTAAACTATTTGTTGCATCTTGTGTAAATGGACTAGCATTTCCGCTAGCTGATAAATTCTTATCAACAGGATTTGTTCCGTTAAATAAATCTAACTTCCCTTGTGCATCTGTAATTGGTTGACTTGCATTATCATTAACTTTTAGACTTTTTTCATTAACAGCTTGTGCGTTATAATCTAAAACCTTTTTAAATACATTATCTATACTTGTACTTCCCTCATCTCTTAACATAATTGATTTAGGCGGCAAACTAGCATTTTTAAATGTATCTATTTTTCCATTGATATTATCTAATGGCAGACTTGCTTTATCTACAATCTCAACATTTTTAGGATGTATTCCTTTCTTATCCAACCATTCTAAATCTTCTTTAGTCATCTTAATAGTACGACCTTGACTTTCAGCAATAGTTATTGCTTTCATTATGTCTGGTAATGCAATAAGTCGTTCATAATCACTTTTAAAATTAAATACAAGATCATGACCTTCAAATTTAATTCCTATAGCTTTAATATCTGAGTGACTAGTCCAATTATTTAGAATTTCATTAACTTCTTTTACTTTGGCTTCAATAGAACCTAAATTATTAATATATTCTTCTTTAGTATCAGTAATCAATCCAATTTGTTTTAACGCTGCAATTTTAGCGGCCAAGGCTGTTTCTTCCATTCCTTTTTTCAGAAGGTCTTGAGCTTCTTTGCTTGAGGTTGCCGCCTCTACCGCACTCTTACCTAGTCTCTTATAGAGATTCTCTATTTCATTCATCTCTTGAGTTGTTAAACTTCTATGGTCTTTTGCAGCATTAGATAGAATTTCTTTAATTCTTCCTTGTGCTTCTTTTGCTGAATTAATCTGAGTATCAAAGGTTTGTTTTACAACTTCTGCTTGTTTTTTATACTCTGCTTCCTCAATTATTCCCTGTGCTTTAAGAGCATTTAATCTATCCATTTCAGCTTGTCTACGCTTTTCAATACCTTCAACGGTAGATAACGTTAAATCGTTAATAGTTTTTATTTGAGCCATTGCATAATCTGCTGTAATAGTTTTATTCTCCAGATAGCTTGATTGAATACTTGATAATGAATTACCTAACATAATTCCATAGTTTCTGAACTTAGTTTCAATCTCGTTTACATCTTCATCACTTAAAGATAGATTCTCTTTTAGTTTCTTTCTGATTTCTCCATCAGAAGAATACCAACTACCTTCTTTAAAGTTTTTATCAAGACTTTCCATGATTGAGGTATTAGCTTTTTTAATCTTTTCAGTTTCCTCTACTATGGCTTTACTATTATTTTGAACATCACCTTTTAATCTGTCGATTGCACTTCCAGATTGTGTTGCACCTTTAATAACTTGATCGTACCATTCTTTATACTTTCCGTTTGTTTGCTCAACGGATGCTTCATGATTTCTACTATCTTTTGTCATTTCACGATATATTCCATATCCTAATCCGACAAAAGCAGCTCCAATTAATGCAGCTCCTGCAACATATGGATTAGTTAACATAGAAGACATGCTCCCAGTAGTTGCAGCCTTAGTTCCTACTCCAGCAATTTCAGTACCTAATTTGGCAACATCAGCTACTGCTTTACCAGTTCTGATTTTACCTAACCATTGAATCAAAGTACCTATGCTCTTAACTCCTGCACCTGCACCAGTTGTTAATCTACCTAAAACAGATAGGAAAGGGCCCATACCTAACACAGCTAATTGGACAGTTGGTGGTAATTTACTAAACCATAACATCATGTCACCTAATGTTTTCACTACAGGTTTAGAATGTTGCAATACTTCTGCTAATCTTGGTAACAATTCAGAACCCATTTCAATGGCCATTTTTTGAATTTCATTTTTAGCCATTTGAATTTTACTAGCACTTGTTTGGTATCTGATACTTGCTTCTTTAGTTAATGCTGAATTTTCTCTCCATCCTTTATTAGCAATTTCTAAAGCTTTACCTAATCCACTATCTCCATCTAATGCTCCAGAAAGTCTCTTCATGGCATCAGCTTCACGAATACCTGTTACACCTAATGATGCCAGTACATCGTTAACATTACCTCCACTTTCTTTTACATTCTTAAGACCTTTAAGAACTAATCCAAGTGCCTCTACAGGTCGATTATTAAATGCATTAGCAAATTCACTCGCACTAACTCCAGCGGCTTTCGCAAACTTACCTAAGTTTTCTCCCCCTGACATTACAGCATTTTGCATTTTTGTCATAACCTGTGTCATTGCACTACCACCAGCTTCTGCCTCGATACCAACGGTACTCATTGCAGCTGCTAATCCTAATACATCAGCCTCTGACATATTAGTTTGTTTACCCATACCAGATAATCTTTGAGACATTTCTACAATAGATCTTTCATTTGTCGCAAAGTTATTTCCTAATTCTACTAACGTAGAACCTAGATTTCTAATACTACTTTGACTTGTTCCCATTACAGCCATGAATTGAGCTAAGCTTGCTGCACCTTCCTCACTACTTAAGTTAGTAGTAGCTCCTAAATCTGCAATGGTCTTTGTGAAGTCAACTATATTTTCAGTTTTAATACCTAACTGCCCAGCTACTTCACCAATTCTAGCTAATTCATTTGCACTAACAGGGATCTCTGTAGAAAGATTTAAGAAACTCTGTCTAATCTTCTCTAATTGCTGTGGTGTTGCATCTACAGTCTTAACTACTCCAGCAAAATCACTTTCAAAATTGATTGCACTTCTAGCAGCTAATAACATTCCAGAAGATATCCCAGCAGTCGCTCTTGTTAAACCGTCACCAACTCCCGACATCTTCTGTCCTAGAACTTGTGCTCTAGTACCAACATCATTAAATCTTTGAGCTGTATCAGCTAACCTACCACCACTATTTCTAAATGCAGTATGAGTTTTCTCAACTGCATCTCTTAATTTAAAATAGCTTGTTTCAGCGTTTGCTATTTTAGTTGGTAATGCTCCTAATTCTTTCTGTTGAGTACTTAACGTATTGTTCAAGCCTTTAATTTGCGTTTCAAGGCTCTTGACTTCCTGTTCAGTCTTCTTATATGCTTTGCTTGTGTTTGCTACTGTTTCTTTATATTTTTGAACAGCAGCACTACTCTTACCATAAGTGCTTTCTAAGTGTTTTAAATGCTCTTTTTGACTTTGTAACAACGTTCCATTTGTCTTTAAAACTGATTGTTTTTGCCTAAAAGCATTCGATAACTTTTCAATCTCTTTAGGTATTTCACTAGTAGATTTTTTTAAAGCATCATATTTATCTTTTAAATTATTAACATTACTTGCTGATTGCTTCATTTGAGTAGTTAGTCCACTCATCTTTGCCTTGTAGATATCGTATGCTTTTGCACCACTACCTAATGAAGCTATATTTCTTCTAGCTTCTGCTTGAAGTTGTCGTAAGGCATTTTCACCTTGCTTAATAGCAGAGGTAAAAGAGCCTACACCTTCTGCAGTCAGTATGACACCGACTTTATCCATGTAATTTGCCATTTTTACCTCCTACAGTACATTACTTACGTTAGTAACTCGCATACCTTCTTCTTCAGAATCATCTGTTGTATAATTTTCTTTGATATATCTATTTATCATGTAAATAATATAGTCGAATGAATAATCATACATAAATTCATCCTTAGTCATGTTGAACCAAGTTCTACACTTATAAAATAAATCATCCCAATCTATTATTTCTTGTGTCTCTTCTTGGCTCTCTTCGGATTCCTGCTCACTACTTTTGGTTGTGTAGGAACTAGGTCTTCTACCTGTTCTTCTAAAAAACTCTTTCCCATTTCGCTATCATCAGTAATTCCTAACATTTGAAGTAATGTTGCTGTTTGATCTCCATACATAGCTTCTTGATATTTTATAAGAAATACTTCCAAGTCTGTATCAGTAACATTTTCTAATACTTCCTCAAGTGTTGTTTGTAACTTATTAGCTTTCAAAATCGAAACTAAAAACTTGGCAATTGCTATATTTTTTTCTTTAGTAATAACATCTACCCAATCACCTTGTTTAATACCAAAGTCTGCTTCTAAATATAACCAAACCGCTAAATTACATCTTAATTCAACTCCATACCCAAGAATATCTGTTTTAAAAGTCTCTATATTTTTTTTAAAAATACTCATTTAATACCTCCAAAAAAGAGCCAACTTATGCCGGCTCTTTAAATCTTATTTATTATGCTCTAGGGACTACTGTAGAATCTGTTTGACCGTCTTTAATACATGCTTTTAAAGTTTCTGCATCATAGAAACCATTTAATAATAATTTCTCACGATCATATAAATTAGTCGTACGTAAGTCGATTTTAGAGTATACTTTTTTATTTCCAATTACTGGGAATGCCTCAATAGTAACCTGTGCAATATTTTCTTTCTTCTCATCAGTTTCAGTTTCTGCATTGAAATCTGGATGTTTTAATTGACAGTATGGGAAGTTGTAAATAATTTCTCCGCCATTTTCATCTGTAACAAGGAATGACCATCTGAAATATTTATACTTCGGACTATCTCCCTGAACATATGCACCATCTGCAAGTTTAATCATTCCACTCATTTCTTCTACAAAACCTTCTGGGAAGAATCCAATATCTACAGTCATCTCTGCACTTGAGAATTTAACAATGTCACGTAATTTATTGTTTGATAAATATACTGTTTTATTTTTTGTCTGTCCTTTAAATGCTACTTTATCTATTGCGAATACTTCGTATACCTTATCCTCATATGTTAATCCACTTTCACTAGTTGGTTCTGTCTTTACTTTTTGTAAATAACCAGCACCAACACCTGTCATTAACGCTCTTTCTACTCTCTCTTTAGTTACTGTCATTTCAGTTCCTCCTATTTATTTAATAATTTATCTTTAACTTTCTTAGCAAATGAATCTTTGTGTTGTAATGCTGCAGGTCTAATATGTGGCTTAGGAGCAACATATTTTCTACTGCCTTTTTTATATCTTCTTGCACGCTTACCACGTCTTTCTCTACTAGTAGCTTTAGAAAACCCAGCATGAAATCCTACTTCATGGAAATATAAATGTAGATTGGGCCTACCTGCCCAACCTACTGTACTTTCATATAATGCATGTTTTGCGATAATCCCCTCAACACCAGCACCAGTTACTTTTAAACCTTTGCTAGTAGCGATTTTTTTTGCATCATCTTTAATTTCTTCTGCTTCTTTTTCTACTATGCTATTAATAGTTTTAGCATTACTGCTAATCTTATTTAACTTAGCAATTGCTCCACTAAAACCAAACTCTTTTGTCATGAGTAAATCTCCAAGAAATACATAAATTGAGTTTCTTTTCTGTCAGCATCCACATCAATTACTTCTTGCCAAGAACCAGTATTTAATTTAGTATCATCCAATGAATTTTGTATCTTTTGTAAAATTTCTGAACTATCCAAATCATGTGGCACTAGATCATAGAAATTTAACTGATATACATGGTGTTTAATTTTTCGCTTATCAGATAATCTTTTTTCTGTAGTATGTACATGAAAATATACAATTTTAGGAAAATCAGTATCATCACTAAATCCATAAGAAACTGGAATATTCAATTCCATATCTGATATAGTCTGAAATATTAACTCTTTAATGCTCATTTTTAATCACCTCGACCAATGATAATTCAGTTTCATTTTTTTTATGATTATGCCAAATTCTAGAAATCGTATAGGATTTATTTTTAATAATGATAAATAGATCACTTAAAATATAATCATCAATCTGTGGAAATAAACGAATCGCTATTCTTCTTGATACTTCTGTATCAACTTGTAAAGCTTGATATTTTTCTACAGATGTAATATTTAACTTCCTAAACCAAAACTTATTAATTTCTTTTTCAGTTTTTGATGTTAATTTAGTGTTAAACTTATCTTTTCCAAACTCATACTTTACAAATTTAGCTATTCCATCATTATATGTCTGATTAACTTTTTCTTGTTTTTTTCCTAGATTTATCATTCTATTTCTCCTACTGATAAAGCAAGATTAATAATTTGTGTCCTAAAATTTTTATCAAAATATTCTAAACTATCATTGTATGCATATCTAACTCTTTCAAAAATTAACTCCTGTGCTAAAAGATTAGTTGTCTCATCAAAATATCCACACTGATTTTTTAACGAAAAAATAGATGAAGAAAGCAACTGTTTAAGTTGCTCATCTTCATCATTATGTAAAATATGTAATCTATCTTTTAACTTTTTTAATAGTTCATCCATAGATTATTCTTCCGTAGTCTCTACAGTTTTTTCTACTTTTTCTTCTGCAGCTTTCTCTTCTGATGTTACTTCTACTTTTTCTTCTTCAACATTTTCAACAGCTTTGACTTCTTTCTTTTCTTCTTCGAAAAATTCTCTATCATGAACTGATAAATTTTGTTTTAGCTCTTTTAGTCTTTCAGCAGGGAAATCTACAGTATCACCTACTTTATATACTTCATCAGAATATTTATCCACAAAAGAACTTAAAATTTTTACTTTAACCATAACTTATCCTCCTATGCTAGTGGTGTAATATTTAAATTATATACTTGTGCTGCGTAGTTATCTTTTGGCTTACCATTTGCATACATTTTAGTAATATATAATGTTGCATCTTCCATAGCTAGAGTTTCTTTAAATTGACTAATTCCAAAACTTCCAGCAGTAATCGCTAAGTATTCACCCTCTACAAAGAAAATTACTTTTCCTGTTGGAACGAAAATTGACTCAATAATCGTTGGATTAAATGGTAAAGCAGTAATGAATGTTCCAGAAGCATTTTGAACAGTTGCTCTTGCCATAATATCGTAATATTCAAACGGATTAATAAGCATAACCACCTTACCAGCAATATTTCTAGCTTGGAACTCATCCTCTTCAGTAACTCCATCTTTTTTCAATCGTTTATATTTTGCAAGATTTTTATGAACTCCTGCAATTTCAGCAATGATAGTCTTAGTATCTTTAAATGTTAAAGTACCTGCTGAAGCTTTTTCAGCATATTGTCCTTGAGTAACTGCAGCTAATAAATCACGGTTTAATCCAATAGGTTGACTTTTCCCATCTCCTAAAATAAACGCTTTTTCTAAAGCTACTTTTAAAGCTTCTACTAAGAATGTTCTTACATATTTTTCAACCCAAACAGGTCCTAATGATAACATATCATTAGATACTGCAAAGAATGCTGTAAGTTTGTATTGACCGATTTTTTCTTTTCTAAAGTTAGCATTTAAATTACCTTGAATTCCTCCAAATAGTTCTCCCCAAACTGCAGCACCTTCTGGATTACCATAAATAAATTCTGTAATAGCTCCATAGTTTTCTAACCCTAATTTTGCTAATAATGGATGTTCTTTTACTAAATCATCAAATACACGCTCTTGAGTTGTTTTTGGTAAAATATCATGTTCTTTAAATCCACCTTGCTCAATTACAGCGTTAAAGAATTTCAATTCTTCAGATGTTAAGACTTGTTGTCCTCTATTACTTAAAATAACATTGTCCATATTATTAGTATTCACATTTGATAAAATATCATCTCTGATTTCATCAACCATTGTTGACATCATATCATCAAATGCTTTACTTTGTGTTTCCTTTGATTCATTATTTAACACTGAATCTGCATATAAACGTTTTTTTTCTTCGAAATTTTTAAATTTAATTGTCATTTATTTTCCTCCGTTATAAAAAGAAACCATTGTTATTTATAGTTTCTTCATCTTCTTTATTGTCTAACACATTGTTATTAACCATACTAGAAACTTTCTGTACAAATGTTTCATTTTTGAATAAATTCTCAATAAAATCATTCGTTAAAATATTTTCCATATTTTCATCTGCTTTTACTTCTGATTTTTTCTCATCAGCAAAACCAAGTTCTACAGCTTCATCTGCAGTAAACCATGTTTCATTTGAAATATAGTTTTCTATCTCTGACTTATCAATATTAGTTTTTTCGCTATAAATATCAACAAGTAGAGTGTCAATTGTTTCTAACGCTCCTAATGTTTTCTTGATTTCATTCTTATTTCCCCAAGCAATTGTTGAGGCTTCATGAATCATAAGCGAAGTTCCAGTATTCATTATTAATTTATTAGCACCCATTGCAATAATAGAAGCAGCACTACAAGCTGTTCCTGTAACCTCAACAGTAACATTGTTTGAGATGTTTTTTAAATAATTGTAGATTTCAATACCTTGAAATACATCTCCACCACCACTATTTAAATATATATGAATATCTCCAGTAGCATTTTCTAACGCTTCTCTAACATCTTTAGCTGATGTTGCTTCATAAAAATATGAACTCTCACCAATAGCACCACTAATAGTTAGTTCAGTTTTTCCATTTGTTTGTACTGAATTAAAAAAGTAATCAACTTTCTTCTTTGTCACCTTGCTCACCTCCTCCTAAAGTTTCATAGTTTTTAGTTATATGATGTCTATTTGCCAACTCTTCAGTAGACAATTTATCACCTAATTTTAATCTAAGCTCATTAATAGTGTACATTCCACTAGCAATCAACTTATCAATAGAACTCGCAGAATTAAATATATTATAGATCATTATTGGAGTTGTATTTGCTTCTAATCCATCACCATTTAATATCTCTTTTTCTGTAAAAAATTTCCCGTTAAACTCGGAAATAATAAACTTAATTAATGGATTAATACAAAACCTCATATAATTATCAGTTTGCTTCTCTACATCTGCTAAATTACCATTCAGCAAACCAACAGGTATTCCTAAACAATTAGCAATATGATTAGTAAAGTTATTAACAACTTTTGCTACCTCATCAACTGATTCAGCCTTAACGCTGTTTTTATTTGCTTCACTATATTCAAGTCCCTCTTGCATAGGTACATTAGCGTACTCTTGGTCTCTAAATGCTTTAGTTATCCTATTAATAAATTCTTGAATCTCATGAGTTTTACTTTGATCATATTTTGTAGTATCAATTTTAGTAACTGCCCTTACTTGAGATTTTCTTTTTTGGAATGCTACAATTCTTGAAAAAAGTTCTCCGTAATCTTTATATATACCATTTACAAAGTTTTGTAATCTACGGTTGCTGTAATGAAAATATAACACACTCTCACTATAGAAATCTCTATCGTACCTAAATGTGTCAATTTGTACATTAGAAAACTTATCCTCATATAATGCGGATTTTTCTCTGTAGAAGTCATCTGCAATAACTAAATCATCAGAATCAGTTTTAATAATTAAACACTCATTCTCATAAAATATATTTTCAACAAATTGTTTCCAAAATTCATAAGCATTTTGATTTTTATTAGGTTTAACATTCAACTTGTAATATAGCCTATCTTTTATATATTCACCATTTTTCACAACAAGAAATTCTAATTGTGAAATAGTTCTTGCGATAAGATCTATATTTGTATGTAATGCCATATTCTTCATATGTACATTCTCATAACTATTTTCTATTAAATCTAAATCTAGGAGTATGTCGATTTCTTTTTTTTTGCCAAAAAATCCCAAAATCTCACCTCTTTTTTAAAATTCTAAATTATTTAAGAAGAAATCGACTTCATCATTAAGCAACTCTCCAGCCTTATACATAGCATGTACAAATGCTTGGAATCCATCTGTTTTTCTTCTGTGTTCATCCTTTTTCTCATATACCTTATTTCCATCTTTTTTTATATTTACATAAACATTAAACGTGTACCATCTCATTAAAGGATTATCGCCCCAAATAATTTGACGGTTAGCAAAAGCACTCTCTATTCTAGGAATTAGTAGAGGATGAATAGCCTTAGGATTTCTAATGCATACAACCTCAAAGCCTTGTTTTTCCAAAAGCGGTCGTAGTAAATCTAGTTTATAATTATCAGCAACTATAGTCTCTAACCCATGCTCTTTTCTCATTTCTACAAACCAATTTACAACATGTTCAGGATTTATTGATGGTTCATCAACAACCGTTAAAAGTCCTTGTTTTTCCCATTCCCTTATAGGTGGTTTCAATTTAGCTTTGTCAAGATACTCTTTTCTTGCAAATGAGTGAGTTTTCCAAACATAATCACCATCAATTTTAAATAAACATCCTACAGCAGTGAAATCTCGGATAGAACCAAAATCTAGTCCCCCTATGCACGTTCTATGTTTAACATTTGGCATAGGTCTATTAGTTGCGAAAATTTCTTCATCAGTAGCAACACTTTTAGTTAAATCAGTTTCAGGAAGATTCATACGTTTAGTTATGAACTCTTCACGTCCCTCTGGTTCATCTTCTAAATCTCTGTATTCGTCAAAAATAACATCAAAAAGATTATCTGCATATTCACTTCTAGGATTACTAAACATTGGATTAGCTTTTTCCCAAACATCTGGATTATCAATTTCTTCATAATCATCAAGCTTACAGATGAAAATAAACATATTACTGTTAGGACTTTCACCGCTTAAAATTTTACTAGCTTTTGCTTTTTGCTTATCTAAGAATCCATCTCTTACATAACCATCTGTAGTAATAAAAAACTCTCGTGGATTTTTCTTTTTACCTAACCCACTTGAGAATACTCTAACAGTATTATTATTTTCATATTGATGGATTTCATCATATACTACAGCTCCATCTCTTAATCCGTCTTTCGTACTTGCATTTGATGTTCTAAACTTCAAGATACTTCTAGTCTTAAGATTTTGTATTTGTTCAAGAGTACATTTAAAACTCTTAACCATTCGCTGGTTTCTTGTAATAGCATTATAGCTCTCATTAAAAGATGTTTTAGCTTGTTCTTCAGAGTTGGCAACTATTGAAATATTATAATCTGGGATACCATGGAGTGAACTAATTAAAAAATTTGTTAAAACAGAAATTAATCCGTTCTTTCCTCCACCACGTCCCATCATAATTAAAAAACGTCTATAATATGCCTTATCATTCTTCTTGTATAATAAAAAAACAAAAGCAATTATAAACTTTTGAAATGGTTGTAATTTAAAATAATATTTCTCTCCAAACTTTATACACTTTTCAATTAAATCATCATTGAAATATATATCGTCTCTTGGAAAAACATATTTCTCTAATATATCTATTAGCTGAATACGTTCTTTATTTAATACTATTTTACCTTCACGATAATCACTAATATACTCTTCTACATATTTATTTAAAATCATATTAGATCATCATCATTAATATCTTCTATGTAATCAACTTTAAAATTCCATGTTCTTTCGATTGCAAGCATACTAGTGTTTAATTTACTAATTTCAGCGATGGCAGGATGAGTTTTTATATAACTTTGACTACCATTTTCTACTACAATAGTTACTCCTTGCTTTTTAATATCTTGCTTAAGTTTCGCTATTAATTCGACAAATTGCATGTACCTATTTACCTTCTCAATCTCAAGAATATTATCAGGTTGATTAATCTTTTCCAAAAGAAATTTTTTCAATTCTTTTTGGTTTACGGTCGATTTTTTTTTATCATTAGCTATACCACTCCCCCCCCTCGTGAAAAAAATATCGATTCAGCTCCGAAAAAGAGACCCGCCCGCTCCTGAAGAAAAAAATTTTTTTCAAAATTTTTTGAGGGGGGTATTTCTGGGAAATAATAGTGGGCTACGTGGGAAATACTACCACTTTTCATCGTTCCATCTCTTCTTCCTACTACCATTGCCAAACAATCTACCATGCTCAACGTTGTGACAATTAATGCACAATGCCTCTAGGTTATCAATATCAAGTGCATGTTCAGGATAGAATTCTATTTCTAATTTATGGTGAACGTTCTGACCTTTGCTCACCTTACCTAATCTCTTGCACTGTTGACACTCATAGTTATCTCTCTTCAATGCTTTCAGTCGCAACTTTAACCAGTTACTACTCTTATAGAATCTTTGCTTTTGTTCTTTTGTTTTATACATTCAAACTCCATACAAAAAAGCGTGATACAAATCACGCTTAATTGGTATACGATTATTATTTATATAAAGGATCTTAATATTTGTGAAATCATTCACACATATATTATATTACATTTGAATTTATATTTGTTTATATGTTATTATATTTATTTATATTTTATTATATGATATTATATTTTTTTATATTTTATTATATCTGGAATGAATATCTGATTAATAGCTAATGAATGCTTTTGATTTCTAGTTGTATATTCAATATCTAATATATGCTCAACCTCTGCCCATGTCTTACATTCTAAGTATCTTAACTGCAGCAATAATCTATATTCTAAATTCGGCATGTTGTCTATATATTCCTTAATTTTATTTTGCATTTCTAAAAGTGCTTCTATGCTTTTTAGAATTCGATTTTTTAATTCTTCCGATTTATCTAGACGGGATTCAAGAGTTGATTTTGTTTCACCTCTTATTTTATCTTTTGAATAATCCATGCCTTTAATATTAATTAAACTATACTCGTTTTCTTCAAGTAACCTTTTATCAGATTCAATCAATCCTCTTAAGTATTTTACTTGCTCTAGAAACTTTTTCTTGAAATAACTCTCTTTACCTCTTCTATTCGCTTTATTATTCTTATTGTTCGTTTCCTGCATACACATCTCCTATTATTAATAATCTATCATAGATATTGCATAAATCAACTGTTATTTGTTTAAACTCAACAACAAACTTACCTTTTATAAATTTAACTACACCAATTAAATCATCTTTATATTTTACAATATAATCTTCATATATTAAATTACCCCATATATCCTTTAATTCACTACAACGTAACAACTTAAAATTCTTAGTTTTAACAGGCATATAAGGTGCTACTTCTAGCTCAACTTCTTGTGTTCTAAAATTATAACGTGTCACTGATTTAACCCCTTGAGTTGGAGTATAAGCTTTTAAATCGTACATCTTACTTCCTCCAGTTAATATATCTCTTTAAAGCAACAACCATAAACACCATCACAGATATTAGCGATACACAGAAGAATATTCCGATGATGTAAAGCAGTACGTCGATTATAAACATTGATTTTAATTCCATTAGCAAAACACCCCTTTTACCTCTTACTTAATTCCATTCTTACTCTTGAATAGGTTAACTTCTTCTTCAATGCTATTAAGTAATGCAGATTCTTCTTCAATATCTGTTTCA
Organism: Gemella haemolysans; assembly: GCF_001553035.1. Taxonomy (GTDB): domain Bacteria; phylum Bacillota; class Bacilli; order Staphylococcales; family Gemellaceae; genus Gemella; species Gemella haemolysans_B. The sequence continues at coordinate 2,760 of NZ_KQ959948.1, read as the reverse complement.
TTTTTTACATCTGATCTCTTAACATATTCTTGTAATGCGTGTTTTATAATTTGTGCATCTTTATATTTTAATGCTAAATATATTCTGTTAGTCATTTTTAGTCCTCCAACATATTAATAATAAGAAATAGTTAACATAAAGTTATCACTCAATTCACCTAAACGTTCATAACTATTTCTGTTGCAATAATTATGCTCAACTTTTATGAATTCCTCATTTACTATCGCACCTTGATTTTTTAACCAATTATAAACCATATACGATATCATTATATATCCGTAATTCACTATATATCTAGCTGCACCATACAATGAACTTCTAGCATTTCCCTCTCCGTCTAATAAATTACAAGAGAAGTCAAGCATGGTTGAATAATATTCAACAAAAGTTTCTGAATTTTTATTTTTATGAATTTTACTGGCAATAACTTCATTCCATATTGACTCATCTATAGCTTTGATTAAATCCTTAATATTTAAAACCACGACATCTTCAAAACTATCTTCGAAATCTGCAATTTCTGGATTTAATGTTTTCAAGTATTTAAAGAACGTATCATACCACTCATTATTGCCAAAAAGTTGTACGCTACTTTCTTCTCCTGTTATTTTATTTTTTAAATTTAGATAGTGTCTATTTGACATTTTTTAGTCCTCCTAATCGTCTAATTCTCCGTTATATTTTGGTAATTCCATCCAGTAAATAACATCATTATCAGTATTTTCGAAACCTAATCCCACTTCAAAATCTACCCACGTATCGATAAATGTATCAACAAACTCTCCAGAAGACAAAGGGTAAGTTACTAGTACTTCTTCATCAAGTTCAGGTAATGGTCCATCCCATAACGTTTCATATCCATACTCTTCTTGTTCTTCTTTAGTTAGCTCTCTTACTGTTAATTTATTCCATTTCATTGTTAGTCCTCCAACATACTATCAAAATCTGTTTTTGATAAAATATTTATTAATCTTTCAAAACGTGGATTTCTCCATCCGTGCATACAATAGGTTCTCGCTTCTTCGTGGTAATGGTAATCGTTAGCTCTCAAGTGATTTTCAGCGTCTATTTGAGTTAAAAACATACAATTATCAACAGTTACATCTAGTTCACTATAATAAATAACTCTTACTTCAAACTCTAACAATTCTGATATCTTAATTAATCCATCTCGATAACAATTATCATAATCTACCTTATATTCGTCAACCTCTTCTAACGATTCATCGAAATATCCAAAAGTTAATACTCCATCTTTTAGCTCTATACTTTTTAAATTGTCGTCATTTAAATCTTCAAGCTTTTCTTTTAAGTCTTCTAATGTCATTTCCTGGTGATCATACTCATCTAGAAACATGTAATAATCAGCTTCATCTTCATCTAGATGGTATATCCTCTCTGGTTGTCTAATCACCCAATATCTAGGATTAGCAGTTCCTCCGTTGTCTTCTGTATTTATTTCTTTCTGTAATTCCTTTAAAAATTTTACATCATCATTACTTAATTTTTCTTTAACTACTGTATCTTCGTGATACTTTAGATTTTCCCAATACTTTGCCATTTTTTAGTCCTCCTAAATCATATACCATCTGAAATAATCTACTTTTCTTAAATCGACTTTCTTCCCGTTAAAATCTAGTATTATATCACCTTTGAGTTCATCTAAATCTTTATGTAATTTATATACCATATCAACAATATTTTTACTAGCCCTAACACAAATAGTCTCATCATCTTTCATTATGAATATTATTTCGAATTCTTTATTTTTAAACATAAATTTTCCCTCCTATACATATATATGCTGCATAATATATTTCTTCTCTTTTCCAGTTCCCTTCTTTTGAATAATAAATTCCTGTTTCTTCAAATCTTTTATTTTCTATAACTTTAATATCTAAAACATGTTCTGAAAACTCTAAACTCATAATATAATCATTGATTAAATCTTCTAGTTTCTCATCTTTATTCTCTTCGATTTTCACTATTCTTTTAATTCCAGTTACTTTAATTCTTATTCTTTTTTCTTTCTCTTTTTCCCAAAACATAATCAATACATCTCCTTACCTCTTATTCTCAAATGTGAGACAAATTCTACATATCGCCCACACAAATGTTATTACATATCCATCCTCTGCAGTAAACTTAGTATTACACATTGTCATTATGAAACCAAATAACAGTATGATTCCAAACCATTCAAAAACATATCTAAGCATTGTATATCTCCTTCAACTGCTTAAACTCTTGTAATTCTCTTATTCTTTCTTTTTGTTGCTGGATAGTTTGATATTGTCTTATATTTTCAGTGCTCAATTTTTCGATATTCTCACTTGAAATATATACCCCTACCATTAATCCTACAGTGAACATCGCTAACAGCATTGATAATGTGATTAATATAATTTCTATGTTATTCCATATTTTTTTCAACATCTCTTATCCTCTCTTTCGCTTTCTCGAAATACTCTGTATTTATTTCAAATCCCACATAATTAAAGTTAGCTTCTCTAAATGCTATTAAACTGCTTGCACTACCTACATGCGTGTCTAATATTTTAAATCCTGGCCGACAATATTTATCAACTATCCATCGATATAGATTCACTGGTTTTTGAGTAGGATGTATCCTTTTTTCATTCAACTTCTTATTACCTTGTTGAATATGTCCTTCTGCTATTGATTTGCCTTGAAACATCCCATTCCACATGTATGTTACCTTTCTTACGCTGTAAATGTCAATATAAAAATGTACAAAAG
>NZ_KQ959947.1 GCF_001553035.1 Gemella haemolysans | reverse complement strand
ACTATTGCTCCGGCTTGCACTCCCGTGTATTCTTTCGGCGATTCTACTTTTTCCGGCTCAACTAATGCTCCAGAAGCAACGCCTCCATATTGGGGTTCAACTTTTTCTGGTTCAACTATCGCTCCAGATTGTACTCCTGTGTACTCTTTCGGAGATTCTGCCTTCTCTGGTTCGACTATCGCTCCGGCTTGTTCTCCTGTATACTCCTTCAGCGATTCCGCTTTTTCTGGTTCTACTATCGCTCCAGCTTGCACTCCCGTGTATTCTTTCGGAGATTCTGCCTTCTCTGGTTCTACTATCGCTCCAGATTGTACTCCTGTGTACTCTTTAGGCGATTCTACCTTTTCTGGTTCTACTATCGCTCCAGCTTGTACTCCTGTGTACTCTTTAGGCGATTCTACCTTTTCTGGTTCTACTATCGCTCCAGATTCTTCCTCTGTATATGCTTTTGTATCTGGATTATTTAGTGTTGCTTTATTTTCCTGTTTTTTATCAGTTACATTTGCATCTGTATTTTCTTTTAATTGTGGTTGTTTTTTATTATTTTGTTGGGAATTAACATTTCCCTTCACTTCTTCTTTTAATTTTTTAGTTTCAGCTTCATTTTTTATAAATCCAACAAAACTATATCCTGGAATTGAAGAAATATTAGGAAGTCTATCTCCAACTTTTAAATTATAATCCATGTTGTAGACTGATAATTGCAAATCTTCCATAGCGCGAGCAGGTAACTCTAAAGTAGTTGCTCCCATACTCGTAACTAATAATATTGATAATATTTTACGTGATTTATTTTTACCTTTTGCTACAACAACTACTAGTAATCCTAGCATACCTCCTAGAAGCATGCTTCCTACTCCATAATTTAAACCAGTATTAGGAAGTTTATTTAGTTGTGTTATTTTATTCGGCTTAAATACTAAATAATAAGTCTCTTCTGTACTATTTACAACGCTCGGTACTTCTTTTCTTATTAATTCCTTTTCTTTATCAGTAAGATTGTCTTCTCCTACATATTTATAGTGAACAATTGCATTATCGGCAGCCTTCACTATATTTTCTTCTGGTTGAACAGTAGACACCAAGAAAAATGACCCTATCGTCATCGAACAAACACCAACAGTTAACTTTCTTAATGAGAACTTATTATATTTTTCTCCTAGAAACTTTTTCAACTCTAATTCCTTCTTTCTTATAAATATTTCTTCGATAAATTTCCCATTCATTTTTCACTTAATACATTAATTGTAAGCTTTTTCCAAGGAAAATGCAAGAAAACAGCTGTGCGATCTATCCTTTGATTATCAATTATTGTATCTTAAAAATAATGATTTACCAATTATAATGGTTGTATACTAAATCCGGGGCATGGAAA
>NZ_KQ959946.1 GCF_001553035.1 Gemella haemolysans | reverse complement strand
CTACTTTATCTTCTACAGCATCTTTTACGTCTACTGCTTTATCTGCTGCTCCATCTTTTAATTCTGCTGCTTTTTCTACTACTGCATCTTTTACATCTGCCGCTTTATCCGCTACTACACTAGCTACATTTTTTACACCGTCAAATGCATCTTCTGCTGCTTCTTTTACTTTTGAAACTACTTTTTCTGCGAATCCTTCAGCTTGTAATTTTTCGTTACCTGTTAATTTTCCTAATCCTTCTTTTACTGAACCTTTTAATTGATCAAATTTGTTTTCTAATGACATAATAGTGCCTCCTAAATATTATTCTTTATTTATCTTTTTTTACCATGTTTTTTACGCCGTCATAAGCATCTTCTACGGCATCTTTAGCATCCTCTGCAGCCTCTTTCACTTTTGAAAATAGTTTTCCCGCGAACCCTTCATTTGCTTTGTCAGATGCTACTTCTTTTGCTTCTTCTGCTTTGTCTGCAGTTGCTTCTTTTGCTTCTTCTGCCTTGTCTGCTGTTGTTTCTTTTACATCTTCTGCTTTTTCTACTACTGCTTCCTTAGC
>NZ_KQ959945.1 GCF_001553035.1 Gemella haemolysans | reverse complement strand
CCTGGTAAAGAAGGGCAAGCTTTAACTCAACCAACATTACCTGAATATACTAGAAAAATTGAAACAAAAGGTGTTCAAGAAGTAAAAGAAGGCGAAATACAAGGTGCCTCTTTAGTACAACCAGAATTACCAGAGTACAAAGTATCAACTGATACAATTGAGGAATCTACTGAAACTGAATTAGATTTCACTACAGAAATCGTTCCAAATGATACTAAATATGTCGATGAAGAAGTAGTTGAACGTCCTGGTTCTAAAGGAGTTCAAGTTACTAAAACAACTTATGAAACAGTAGAAGGTGTGAAAACGAACAAAGTCCTTTCTACAACTACAGAAGTAAAAACTCCTGCTGTTTCTAAAGTGGTTAAAAAAGGAACGAAACCAATTGAAGGAACAAAAGTTGAAATAACAGAAGAATCAATTCCTTTTAAAACAAAAACTCAAGAAGATAATACTTTGAAACGTGGAACAACTGAAGTATATCAAGAAGGAGCGGAAGGTAAGAAACAAATTACCCGAACGTACAAAACGATTCGCGGAGAGAAAACAGCCGACGCTCCAAAAGTAGAAGAAAAAGTTATCTTACAACCTAAAGATAAAATTATTAAACAAGGTACAAAAGGTTTCGAGAAGCCAACCTTACAGTGGGCTACTACTGAAAAAGATGTCTTGAAGAAGAGTGCCACTGTCAGCTACACATTAAATAAACAAGATGGCGTAGAGATTAAATCAATCAAATTAGCACTGAAAGATAAAGATGGAAAACTTGTTAAAGAAGTAACGGTAGCAGAAAATAATTTAAATGCTACTTTAGATGAATTAAAATATTATCAAGGTTACACCCTATCTACTACAATGGTTTATGATCGTGGAGAAGGTGAAGAAACTGAGAAATTAGAAGATAAACAAATTCAATTAGACCTTAAAAAAGTTGAAATTAAAAATATTAAAGAAACAAGCTTAATAAGTGTTGATGAGGCAGGTGTTGAAACAGATAAGAGTTTACTTGACTCTAATCCAGGAAATGTTACTCCACTTTACCTACGAATTACAACTCACGACAACAAAGTTACAAGACTTGCTGTTGATAAGATTGAAGAAGTAGAAAAAGATGGAAAAACATTATATAAAGTCACTGCTACAGCTCCTGATTTAGTTCAGCACACAGATGCTTCTAAATTATCAAATGAGTATGTTCATTACTTCGAAAAACAAAAAGCAAAAGAAGGTAATGTTTACTATAGCTTCAACGAACTTGTAAAAGACATGCAAGCTAATCCTACTGGAGAGTTCAAACTTGGTGCAGATCTTAATGCAGCGAATGTAAAACCTAACGGAAAATCTTATGTTACTAATACATTTAAAGGTAAATTACTAAGTAATGATGGTGGCAGATTTACTATCCACAACTTAGCACGTCCTCTATTTGGTAGAGTCGAAAATGCTCATGTTCATGATATTAACTTAGGTAATGTAGATATTAATTTACCTGGTGAAAATAAAGTTGCACCTCTTGGTGATATGTTCAAAAACTCAAATATCGAAAATATTAAGGTAACAGGTAATGTTGTAGGTAATAACGACGTTACTGGTATGGTTAACAAACTTGATGAATCGAATATGCGTAACGTTGCATTTATCGGTAAGATTAACAGTCTTGGGGATAAATCTTGGTGGTCTGGAGGACTTGTAAGTGAAAGCTGGAGAAGTAATACAGATAGTGTTTATTTCGATGGTGATATTGTAGGTAACAACTCTAAATTTGGTGGACTTGTCGCTAAAGTTAACCACGGTGGAAACCCTAACGATTTTAAACAACGCGGCAGATTAACAAATTCATTTATTAAAGGTACTATGACACTTAAAAACCATGGTCAAAGTGGTGGTTTAATTCACGAAAACTATGACTGGGGATGGGTTGAAAACAACGTTAGTATGATGAGAGTTACAAACGGAGAAATCATGTATGGAGCAAGTTCAGTTGACACTGGAGATTCATACTTCGGATTTGATAACTTCAAAAACAACTTCTATGTAACGGATGTAGCTACCGGATTATCTTCATACAACAAATCTAAGCAAATTAAAGGTATTACAGAAGCTCAAGCCTTAGAAAAATTTGCTAAGATGGGAATCACTGCTCATGAGTATGCAATTAACGAACCAGTAGTTAATACCCTTAACAACACCAAACCAAAAGCTGATACTTATAAAGATACTCAAGATTACAAAGCAGACCGTGAACTTGCTTATCGTAACATCGAAAAACTTCAACCATTCTACAATAAAGAGTGGATTGTTAACCAAGGTAACAAGATTCCAGCAGGTTCTAAATTATTAACTACAGAAGTTTTATCTGTTACTGCAATGAAAGATAACGAATTCGTAACTGAACTTGGTGATGCCAACCGCATTATTGTTCACTACGCTGATAAGACAAAAGAAATCTTTAACATCTCATCTAAAGAATCTCAAGTGAAACAAGTTAAAGAATACAGCATCGCTGAACTTGGAGAAATAGTTTATACTCCTAACATTGTTGATAAAGATCGTAGTGATTTAATCAGCGCTATCGAAAGTAAATTAAGTTCAGTTGAATTACAATCTGATCCTATTTATCAACACTTAGGAAGAACAGGTGGTAACAAAGTAAATGCAATTAAGGACCTTTACCTAGAAGAAAGCTTCAAGTATGTTAAAGATAACCTTAATAAATTCGTTACTAAGTTAGTTCAAAATGAAGACCATCAACTAAATACTGATGAAGCTGCTAAACGTGCATTAATTAAGAAAATTGATGACAATAAAGCTGCAGTTCTTCTTGGATTAGCTTACCTAAACCGTTACTACGGTGTTAAATTCGATAACTTTAACATTAAAGAGTTAATGTTATTCAAACCTGATTTCTACGGTAAGAATGTTAGTGTCTTAGACTTCTTGATTAAAGTTGGTTCTAAAGAAAGTAACATTAAAGGTGATAGAACTTTAGAAGCTTATCGCGAAACTATCGGTGGAACTATTGGTATAGGTGAGTTAAACAGTTTCTTAGACTATAACATGCGTCTATTCACAAGTGATACTGACTTAAACGATTGGTTCATAAAAGCAACTAAAGATAATGTATATGTCGTTGAACCAAAAACAACAACTCCTGAATTTGCCGATAAGAAACACAGAGCATACGAAGGATTAAATAATGATGTTCACGGTAAGATGATTCTGCCACTTCTTAACTTAAAAGATGCTCACATGTTCTTAATCTCAACATATAACACTATGGCTTACAGTTCATTTGAGAAATATGGTAAGAACACAGCAGCAGAGCGTGAAGCATTCAAGAAAGAAATCGATAAAGTAGCAAAAGCTCAACAAAATTATCTAGACTTCTGGTCTCGTTTATCATTAGATAAAGTTCGTAACCAACTGCTTAAGAGCAACAACATGGTACCAACACCAGTACTAGATAACCAAAACTATCCAGAAGGTACTGACAAATACGGTCACACTAACAGCGGTAAAGACATTGCTCCAGTTCGCGAACTATACGGTCCAACAGGTCGTTATCACGCAACTGACTGGCGTATGGGAGCAGTAGCTCGTATTTACGGTAACCCTTATAAAGATGATTCAGTATTCTTCATGGTTACTAGTATGATTAGTGACTTCGGTATCTCTGCATTTACTCACGAAACAACTCACGTAAATGACCGTATGGTTTACTTAGGTGGTTCAAGACACCGTGAAGGAACTGACTTAGAAGCATTCGCACAAGGTATGTTACAATCACCTGCTGAAACAAGTCCAAACGGTGACTTTAAAGCACTTGGATTAAACATGGCGTACGAACGTCCAAACGACGGAAACCAATGGTATAACACTAATCCAAACGATCTTGCATCTCGTGCAGAAATCGATCATTACATGAAAGGTTTCAATGACACATTAATGCTTCTTGACTACCTGGAAGGAGAAGCTGTAATCGATAAACGCAGTAAAGAATTAAATAACGCTTGGTTCAAGAAAGTAGATAAGCAACTTCGTGGAGCTAATACGAAGAACCAATACGACAACGTTAGAGATTTAAATGCAGAAGAAAAAGAATATGATTTAACATCTGTTAACGACTTAGTAGAGAAAAACTTCATGACTAAACACGGTCCTGGTAATGGTCAGTATGATCCAACTGGATTCGGTTCTGCTTATGTAACTGTACCAATTACCGCTGGTATCTATGGTGGTAACACAAGTGAAGGTGCTCCTGGAGCAATGTCATTCAAACATAACACGTTCAGAATGTGGGGTTACTACGGATATGAAAAAGGATTCTTAAACTATGCTTCTAATATGTTAAAAGCTGAATCTAAAAAAGCCGGTCACAATAATCTAGGTGATGACTTCATCATCAAGAAAGTTTCTGATAACAAATTCAGTACTTTAGAAGAATGGAAGAAAGCATACTTCAAAGAAGTTGTTGATAAAGCTAAAGCAGGATTTAACCCTGTTACAATCGACGGTACTACATACAGTAGCTATGACGATTTAAAACAAGCATTCTCTGCTGCCGTTGATAAAGATAAAGCAACTCTTAAAAACGGATCAGTTAAATTTGATAATACTATATCACTTAAAGAGAAATTATTCAAAAAACTTCTTCAACAAACAAACAGCTTTAAAACTTCTATCTTCAAATCATAATTTGAATAACAAAAACCTAGATTTAGAAATTTCTAAATCTAGGTTTTTTAATATTTCAGAGCGTATTCCTTTAATATTTAGATTATGTAAATCACACAATCTAAAGACTCAATAAAATCCAAGACTAATTTTCAAGTCCTGAATTACTATTTTTATATTATTTCTACTTCTTTTCTGTATTGATCCTTAATGTTTTCATCAAGAACATCATCACTGATGATTGCTGTTAGATCTTTGAGTTGGAAAAATGTATAAAATGCATGTGTTGAAAACTTACTGTGATCAGCCAGAACATAACGTTCAGTCGCATTATTAAGAATCGTCTCGTTACAACGTCCTTCTTCTTCATCTGAAATAGTCACTTTTTCTAAGTCTATACCATTTACTCCGACAAACGCCTTATTAACACTTATTTTACTAAGTGCATCTTGCGTAAAATACCCTATAAATCCTTTTGTTTTTTGACGATATCTTCCCCCGATAAAAATAAGATCGCAAGAAGGATTATCTTTGAACTGTTCAAAAACCGTCAATGAATTTGTTACAATATTAATATTCTTATCTTGTAAAAATTCTGCCAGGTAACTTGTAGTACTTCCAGGACCGATAAAAATAGTTTCATTATCTTTTATAAGATCCGCTACCTTTCTAGCTATTTGTTTTTTCTCTTCAACATTTACAGAAATTTTCTTGTTGTAATTATCTTCCTGATAAAAGTTTTTTGGTTTTAATTTTGCACCACCATGTATTCTAGTAAGGTGACCATAATCTTCTAACTCCTGTAGGTCTCGGCGTATAGTCATCTCTGTTACCTTCATATCATGGGCTAGTTTACTCACGCGTACTAAATGCTTTGTTTTTAACTCGTCTAAAATATAGCTGTGTCTATCTATTTTTAACATTTTTTCTCCACTCTAAATCAATAAATTTAACATTTATATTTTAACACTTTTTTTGAAAATATAAAACTAAAAACATAAAAAAACATTAAAACGAACGTTAATTCTAACATAAAACTCAAAAAACTAGCTGTTTTTAGGTTTAAGACTACCTAAATCAACTAGTTTTTCTTTATTTTTCTTTATCTTCTTTTGTTTTTTCTATTTTTAGTTGTTCTGTAGCTGCTACAACTCGCATATTCAATAGTCTATCATATAGCATTATTGAATCTTTACGTTTTAGTATATATGTTTCATACAGCCAGAACAATGCTGAAACTGGAACTGCAGCCCAACCTACAGTAACTTTAATTAAGAATTCTCTGATTAAATATCTAGAAAATTCTATTTTCTTGTTGTCAGTTGGAACTAATCTTATTTTAAGAAGTTTTTTCCCGATCGTTTGACCTTGCCATTTATGAGGTAGGTATCCATATAAAAGAACTGCAAAAATAACTATTGAAATCGTCATATACAGCGCATTTCTTTCGTTTTCTGCTCCACCTTGAGCTCGTAAATTCGCAGTAGTATACTGGAATACGAAAGCTATAGGTAAGTAAATCGCTAAGTCTATTAGATACGCAAAGAAACGTTTAACAACCGACGCTGTTTCTCCGTTTACATCTAACAACGGCTCTTCTATAGGTCCTGAAATATCACTTAATGTTGGCTTTATATTTCTATCATTATAGCTATACAAGCTATTTTTTTTAATCTTTTTTACCATAGTTCACCTAGGCTTCTAAGTCAACGTTGTGATATACTTGTTGAACATCTTCACAATCATCAAGCATTTCTAACATTCTTTCGAATTTAACTTTATCTTCTTCGCTTAATGTTACTTCATTTTGAGGAATCATTGAAATCTCAGCAACTTCAAACTCTTCGATTCCAGCAGCTTTTAGAGCTTCTTGAATTTCGTGGAAGTTTTCTGGCTCACCGTATACTAATGTTAATTCATCTTCTTCGATAATATCACGAGCATCGATATCAGCTTCCATAAGGATTTCTAATAATTCATCAGCACTTTTACCTTCAACACCGATTACCGCAGTGTTGTCGAACATATAGTTAACAGAACCAGTAACACCTAAGTTACCTCCATTTTTACCTAATGCTGTACGTACTTCAGCTGCTGTACGGTTAACATTATTTGTAAGAGTATCGATAATTACCATTGTTCCACTTACACCGAATCCTTCATAACGTAACTCATCATAGTTCTCTTCACTTCCACCTTTTGCTTTTTCAATAGCGCGGTCAATAATATTTTTAGGAACACGGTAAGTTTTCGCTCTTTCTAAAACTACTTTTAGATTTCTGTTACTTTCTGGATCTGGTTCTCCAGTTTTCGCTGCTTGGTAGATTTCACGTCCAAATTTAGCATAAATCTTACTAGTATTAGCGTCTTTTGCCGCTTTTTTTTCTTTAATATTATTCCATTTACGACCCATAGTCTTTTAATCTCTCTTTCTTTATATAAATATTTTCCATTTTTGTAAAACTCCCTCGCTATTCATAGCCTGAAAGTTATTACATACCTCTCTATATTACTATATTTAAGCCATTTTTTCAAGCATTGTCTAGGTTTTTTTAGCTAATTAACAATCATGTATTTTTATTTATTATCTTAATACTATTCAATATAAATAACTATAAAATTATAACTTTTCCTTAATATATCTATTATAAAAAGAATGGCTAATATATAACCATTCTTTTTAAATATCCTCACTTTAGTTTTGTTTTTTACGTCTAGCTATCTCTGCAGCTACTAACGATATTAACCCTAAAGCTCCAAAATTAGTAGTGTCTTCTCCTGTATTAGCCAATTTTTTTGATTTTTGTACTTCTGATACATCTTTTGTTTTAAGTTTTATTTCAGAGTCCTCTTTTGGCTTCGATTCCGGTTTTGGTTCTGGTTTCGGCTCTGGTCTTGGTTCCGGCTTCGGCTCTGGTTTTGGTTCTGGCTTCGGCTCTGGTTTCGGTTCTGGTTTTGGTTCCGGCTCCGGTTTCGGTTCCGGCTTCGGCTCTGGTTTTGGTTCCGGCTTCGGCTCTGGTTTCGGTTCTGGTTTTGGTTCCGGCTCCGGCTTCGGCTCTGGTTTTATATCTGCTTCATAGTACACATCTACTTTTTCATTTTCTGTTGTTGATGTTACTTGTTTTTCTTCTACTGTTTCGATACTTGGGGCTTTATAGTTTTCTATCGCTCCTGATGGTGTTTTCCCCCAGCTTCCTTCTGTCCATTTACCTTCTGTCACTTCTCCTGTGACTTTGTTTACTTTATTCGTTCTTGTTAGTTTTACTTTTTGAACTACTGGCTCTTTTAGGACTTTGTTAGTTTCTTTTTCTAGGTAGTTGATTGTTCTTGTTACTTCTTTTTCTTCTGTAACTTCTTTTGTATCTGCTTCGTAGTATACATCTATCGTTT
>NZ_KQ959944.1:7446-52376 GCF_001553035.1 Gemella haemolysans | reverse complement strand
AAAACTGTACATTCTTATTTTATCATTCTCACTTACGCTATCATGTAAGCTGCAGTATGCTATTTCACAGTCGCTAAAAGTTGATTTGCCGTTGACCTTATCTCAAACTATCCTTCCTGGCCCAAAATTATATATTTTTGAGAAGTAATTAACACCCCATATTATTTGAGGTTTACTTACCCTGAAGAGTTCGTCAAAATATTCTTTCGTCGGTAATTCCCATGTGTCCGTTTTTTTGTACAACCGCTGAACTCCGATAGGACTTGTTTTTCTCCCGTAAAATTTTCTTTTCTCTGGCCCACTAAAATATGGTGGGTCTACTATCGCTATGTCGAAGTATTTATCTGGATAATTTTTTAAACACTTCATACAATCGTCATTTATAAATTTTTGTTCCATTCCAATTACTCCTATCCTCCTATTCCGTTTAATTCAGCTATTCTTTTAGTTAATTCTGCTTGTTTGTAATCTAGTTCTTTTACTTTTTCTTTTAATTGTGTGTTAGCTACTTTTAATACTAAATTTTCACCTCTAATCTTATCTAAACTAACATCCTTAATCATTGCTCCGAATAAAGCACCTACAAGAATTAAGTAAACTGCTATTAATATTTCATCAAACATTTTCTCATTTCCTCTACTCTTTCAAATATTACTGTATTTCCTATACCAACCACTTAATCAACTCTAAAATAAACACTATTGATATTAAAATTACCATTGCAAATATGCTATACTCTAATATACAAATGCTATTATTTTGTTTTCTAATTACATCATTTAAATCTGTCATTCTTTTACTATTCTCCATATCTAAATAAGTCTGTGCTTGTATAACATTAGATAAACTCTCTTTATTAGCTTTTAACAATTTCTCCTGCTTCTCAAATTGTTTCATGATATTGTTAACTTCATTAAAAAAATTACTATTCATCTTATTCAATGCATTTAACTTTTTATCTTGTAACTTATTATCTTTCTTAATACCACTTATTTCGTTCTTTAATTCTAATTTTTTAGCTTGTCTTTTATTCATTTTATGCACCTACCAATTCTTTTAATTGTTTTACTAATTTATGTCTCTCATGATTCCACGCTGTAATTTGAGCATTTACCATAGCTAAATTTTTATAGCAAACTTCTTGATCACTCGCAAGTTTATTTAAGCGTTCATCAGCCTTAGCAAGTTTATTTAATAATTCTTGTCTTAATTCACTATCCTTGTTTTCATCTGGTTTATTAATCTTCTCTTCTTTACTGATTAAACTCTCATATAGTTCCTTTAATCTCTTATAATTTTTACTTCTTGGAATTCTGCCTCTTTTCCATGCTGTAATATTTTGTGAATCTACTCCTAACTCAATAGCTAGTATAGCTTCACTCCAACGTGTCTTCTCTTTTATAACTTCTATCATTTCATTAATATTTACTACTTTTTTCATCTTCTATACCTCTACTTTCTCCTTGAATACTCCACTTTTAATTGCAAACTCTTTTGCTCTCTCTAGATGTTTATTTACTTCATCTATTATGACTGGCTCAATATCTAATCCTGTTTCAATTAACAATTGTTCTCTAGTTTCTCTTAGATCAAATAAAAAATAACCAGCTTCTTTCATTTTTGCATCACTAACAACTTCAAACATTTCTCTAATGGTTCTTTCAATTCGTTTTGCACCATAATTATGATTCGCTCGTAAACTCCACGCTAACGCTAGACAAAAATCTCCTATAAAATCTGCAACCTTAAGATTAACTTCTCTTTCTAATCGTTTAGTATATCCTTCTTCAATCTCACTTATTGCTAGTTCAGTTGCCTGACTACGAGTTAATTTCTTTTGCCCTGGTTTAGCGTAACCAAAAGTATTCCTAACTATCTTCTTTCCCATCTTCTCCTAACCTTGATATCCTTTCTAATATTTCATCTAGTTCTTCATCATCTATAAAACCCATTACATCATCTGTAAATTCTGTTGCTGTATCTCCATAGTCCGATTCAGAAAATTCTAATACTAAAAGCTCTAACCCATAACTATCTTCACCTTCTATCACTGAAGCACCATAACCATTAGGAAATCTATATCTAACCATTCTCCCCTTAATTATGTCATTCTCTTCATCAATAAAAATATATTCTTTAAACTTCTCACTAATCAAATTCTTACACCTCTAACTAATCTTCCTGAAATGGATTCCATCCCATATTAAAATCAATATTATCTTCGAATCCTCCAAAATCATTATTAGCTTGTTGGCTATAACCACTATTTTGCGTTTGTCCGTATTGAGTAGTATTTCCTTGTTGTTTCTTACTCTCTAAGAAAGTTATGCTACTTGCTACTACTTCAGTAACATAAACAGTTTTACCATCATTACCTTGGAAATTCCTTGTAGAGATTCTACCTTCTACAGCTATTAAGCTACCTTTACTTAGAAATCGTGCCATATTCTCTGCAGTCTTTCCAAATGCAACACAACCTATAAAATCTGCAGCTTGTACTCCTTGTTCATTTTTGAAATTCCTATTAACTGCTAAGGTAAAATAAGTCATTTCCTTACCTGTAGACGTTTGTCTTAATTCTATATTTCTTACTAATCTTCCTGCTAAAACTACGTTATTAATCATTTATTATTCTCCTTTAAATTTATTTATGAATGATTGATTGAATGATTGAATTATTAAATATATATGTAACATATCTTATAAACTGTTACATCTGATATATATATCCTAACCGCCCTATTACCAGCGTTTAGAATATACTCTGCTTTATACAATGTAATCTTTTCCTTAATGGTTACATAGTATAGTTTTAAATATAAATGAGGTTACAGTCCACCCCATTTCTTTACTGCTTTACTCATTTCGTCTCTCTCAATTCCTATATATCTTAATGTTATACTAGGATCATGATGATTGAATAATTTCATAAGCGTTACTACATCCTTACTCTCTTTGTAGAAATGATATCCAAATGTTTTCCTGAAGCTGTGAGTACCTATATTCTTTATCCCACACTCTTTCGCACCAGTTTTAAGTATTCTATAAGCTTGAGTCCTTGTAATTGGTCTATTTGAGTTCTTATAACGTGTTGACTTGAACAAATACTCTTCATCATCTTTATTAAAGCAGTATTCCTCTAACACTCGCTTTAATTTAGGTAGTATAATCATTTCTCTTAACTTCCCAGTCTTCATCTCACGTCTTCTAACTTTATCTCTACCTCTGACATCTCCAACTTTCAGTCCTAATAGATCACTTATCCTAAACGCTACATTAATTCCCATGTAGAAAAGTAAATAATCACGTTCACTCCTACTCTTAAAATAATAATTCATTGCATCTAGTTCTTCTTGAGTTCTTAATGGTTCAACAAACTCCAAATTGATAACCTCCGTTATTGAAAATTATCACTGTACATCTTCTTGTTCTTTTCCTTTACTCAACTCTTTCATTAATTGAGCATAAGCATCCTCATCCTCTTGAGTTATTACTCTCTCTCCTGTCTTACCACGATTATTAATTCTTTTTTCTAGGTATTCAGGTATAGGCATAACATATCTACCTTGAGCATTATTTCCACCAGTAAAGGTTGATTTACTACTCTCATATTGCTCTTTAGCGTTATATAGTACTGCCAACATATAATTTTTATGATTAGTAGGATAACTAACTTGGCTTAATCTAGTGAAAATATAGTCAATATGCTCATATCTTAATTCAGCTAATCTCTTAACTACATCTCCTGCAGTTACACCTTGCTTTCCAACGTGTAATTTTGCGTCAGGCGGCATTAGACAAATATCAACTGCATATTTAATCCACTTGTCAAGCTCTACTTGTTTATTCTTGCTAACTCGGGAATACCCAAAGCTGTCTCTGAAATATTGTGTATTGTATTTCTTCCGAGGACTAATATCTCTTTTATCATCTTCAATCAATCGCTCATCATTTCCAATCATTTGCTCGCTATATATAATATTATTATTTGATTGATGAAATGATATATTATTCTCTTTATTTAATCTTTTATTATTCTCTTTATTACATTTGCTATTTTCTAACAAATCCATTTGCTCATTTTTAACACTTCTGATTTGCTGATTTTTAGCAAATGCATTTGTTTGTTTTAACAAATGGTCTTCTTTTTCTTTTTTAAAATTTTCATAAAGTTTTTCTACCTTTTCATAATTAATCCTATACCAATTTGTTCTATCTGATTTATCTTTAGAAAGTGGGAATGCAATCAACAATCCCTTATCTCTTAATGATTTAAATAGATTTCTTACTGTAGGATAAGACCAATGACTAAAATCTTTTTCATGCCATTCTCTTATAGATCTATATGACCACCAGTAGCCATTAACATATGCTTCGTATTTTTGATTTTTTTTATTATTTTCCACCCAATAGTGAACCTGCTGTAATACTGTAGCCGCTCTATCAGCACCATTACTTTTTAATATCTTTGCCAACGTTCTATCATAAACTATTGGCTGTTCATCAAAGAGCAACATAATACTCACCTACTTTTTATTTTTTATCTATTGCATTTTTATATTAATTAAGATATAATGTAATTAAATCATTGAACGTCTTTTTTAGGCGTTCTTTTCCTTTTTCTGGACAATCTTTTTTCAACTTTATTCATGCATATTACTTTTTTGTTTTTATCAATGATTTTATCAAGCAACTTTTTATTTCTATGAATATCACCTATTATCTCTAAATCATCATTAATTAGTCCTAATAAAACAGGTATATATTCTTTAAAGTCCACTTCAAAAGCACCATCTTTAAATCTAACTATTCCAATATCTTTATCAGAATTCTTAACAATATCACCATGAAATATTTCATTACCTTTTTTGTCCTTAAGTCCACTAGACTGCATAATAAATATATCTTCACGTTTAACATTGATTGATTGAACATATTTACTTTCATTTTTCCTGCTCAAAGTAATAAAATCACCCATCCAACCTACCATTTTATACATTTTATTATCAACAAAGGCTCTGTATTTTAGAACACACATAATAGATCACTCCTCTTTTAAATGCAGTTCTTTTAGTACTTTAGCTGTTTTTGTAAAATATGCACCAAGTACTTCAAATAATTCATGTGTTTCGTATTCTTTTGGAAACTTATCTTCCACATAAGGTTCAATTCTTACACCATAATATGAAATGTGATTATACATTTTTAATTGAACCTCGTTAAAATTTTCTTTATTTTGATCTGTTTGTACTTCCAAAGCCTCCACCTCGTTTGTCTCCTTTCAAGCTTACTCCATAATTTACCTTAGGTACTTTATAGAAAATCCCTTGACCAATTCTCTCACCTTTTTTAATTTTTAAATGATTATTAGTTAAATTGTTAAACTCTAACATTATATGTCCCTCATTTTTGAGATTATTATAATAATCAGAATCCACAACCCCTACACCATTGCTCATGATTAAGCCACGATTAACAGGTAAGCTACTTCTAGCGAATATTAGTAAGCATTCATTCTTAGGCATAAAAGCTTTTATACCAGTAGGAACTAATGTAGCTTCACCTTTAAACCTAAATGCTGGGATAATAATATCGGAACTAGCAATAAAATCAACTCCAGCACTATGAATAGTTGCCTTAACTGGTAATTCTCCATTCATACCTTCTATTAATTCAAATCCACGTCTAACAAATAATTTCTTTAGTTTATTCATCTTCATCACCTTCTGGGAATGCATAAGCTCCTCTTTCATCTAATGCATAGAATGGAATAAAAATTGATGCCATTAATCCAGCAAAGATTCTATCCCAGTCAATGTTGCTAAGTATTAGCATACATATTGCAACAACAACACACGTCCAATAATAAGTATTAAATTTTCTTTTTCTAAGTTTATTCATTTTTAAGCCACTCCTATCTCTTTAAATTCTTCAACAGTTTTTTTAGTAAATCTAACTATTTTTTTCTCTAATCTTTTATCCTGATAATATTCAAAATTTGAAAAGAAATGTAACCAAGCATAAACACTAAAGAATTCTTTAGTCCCCATCTTCAAATAACATATCGATGGATAATGTTTATCTTTAACTTTTTCTTTAAACATTTTTCTATATTTATCATATGCTGTGTCTTTTATATCAAAACATTTCATGATTTCTTCTTTTGAAAAATAAGGGAAAGATAAATCCAATTTTCTCAACTCTACTAAATCAATTTGTATTTCTTTCATTAATATCACCTTCTTTTAATTTATTTAAATCAATATCTAACACTTTAGCTATCCTAACTGCATTGTCTAACTTGGGGCTTGATGTGTTGCCATTAAACATTGAATGTAATGTTTGTTCAAAAATTCCAGTCTCTTTTGACAACTTATAAATCGTCATTCCTTTGTTTTTTAATTGTCGCTCTGCTGCTTTATAAAATTCTTTCATATATCTTTGACCTTTCTTTACCTTTATGCTATAATATATTTGAGTATTCCCCGGAAATCTAAACCTTCTACTTCATACTTTTCCTGGAAATACAACTTATAAGAAAGGAGGTATAAACTATGGATTTTGATATAATCGAATTACCCTATTCTCAAATTGCTGATAGTTCAAATCTTTTAGTAGGTGGTGTACATAAGAGTATTAAATTTCGAAACCTTAATGAATCTAAAGGTACACGAATCGTTATTGAAGATACACCAGAAATGTCTAAAGCTATTATCCTTTATAATAATGGGTTTATATTATATACAGAGCTAACTGCTGATTATTGCTTAGTAAAAACAAACAAAGAAATTCAAGAAGATTCTGAAGGATTATTTATCCAGTTTTAGATACTGATAAAGTAATAGAATCATTATTTATTACTATCTTACTTGTTTTTTTTAGTAGTACTACTTTAGTAACGAACACTATAGTTGCTAATGTTAGTGCTACTTTTGTTTTAGTTTTCATCCTTATCACTCCTTATTTAATCTCCTGAACTACAGATTCTTTTCTAAGAAATGCTTTAGCTCTTTCAAGAATTACCTTAGCTTTCCAATATGGAACATTATGTTTTGCTAATACGTTAATGACCTCATTTCTAATTAGCTCTTCATCTTTCATATCAAAAGTATCTCTAGTTTCTGTATCTTTATATTCTCCACTAAAAACTTTATTTCCAGCCATTAGATACCTCGGTTCTACTGTCATTTTTAATCCCTCCTATCATGTCGCTTTTATGCGACTGTAATATCAAAAAAAATAGAATCTACTTTTTTCCTATCTAAATTCAATACATTAGCAATTTTAATTACTTCTTCTATTGTAAATTTTTTTCCATTTGATTCTAATCGTCGATAAAAGGTACTTTTATCAATTCCAATTTTTTCCGATAATTCTTCAATTGATAAATTATTTAATGCTATTTCTTTTTTTAGCTTATTTATATTTATCATAATAACCTCCTATTTTTATTTGTCGCATTTACGCTACAAATATATTTTATAATATCATTCAATAAAAGTCAACACCTTTTTTCGCAATTTCGCAATTTATTATTTGCAAATTTGCGAATTTATGTTATTATTATATTAAGAAAGGAGAATCATATGGTGAAAACAATAGGCGAACGTATTAAAGAATTAAGAACTAAGTTGAATTTATCTGCTGATGATTTAGCTGAACTTATTGGAAAAAATAGATCTACTATATATAGATATGAAAATTCTAATATTGAAAAATTACCAGTTCCAATATTAGAACCATTAGCTAAAGCATTACAAACTACTCCAGGATATATTATGGGAATTGCAGAGGATACATCCAATGATATTCTTACTGATAAAATTACCTCTACTGTTACGAAGCTAAACGAAGAAAATCAAAATAAAACATATCAATATGCTAAAAATTTACTGCATTTTCAGAATCGTACAGTTCAGGAAGTTTCTATAAAATACAAACCTAAAGAATTAACTGAAATTTTAGTAACTGAAAAAGTTGCTGCAGGTATTGGATATTCTTATAGTAATAATGAGGTAACATCATTCTATACAGATCGTGAAGATTTAATGCAATATGACATGGCAACACGTGTATTCGGTGATAGTATGGAACCTGAACTATTAGATGGTGACATTATATTATTAAAACAAGGTTATGATAATGTAAATGGTGATATCTATGTTATTGATTATGATGGAAAAAGTTATGTAAAAAAATTATATAATGATGGGAATCGTTTTGTATTGAAATCAATAAATAAAAAATACTCTGATATTATAATTTATACATCAGATATACAAGATACATATTTCAACATTGTAGGTAAAGTTGTAGATAGCTTTACTCCTGTTGAAAAATAAAATATTAAAGGAGAAATTGAAAATGAAATTAAAAATATTATTAAGTTCTGTACTAGCTACTTCTATTATTATTAGTGGCTGTTCAACAAAGACTGAAAATACAACTACCCAATCTGTAGCTACTCCTCAAACATCTAATAATGATAAACAAAGCACTATTATCAATGAAGGTGGTCTTCATTCTGAAGAAAAATTTAAGAAAGAAACGAGTGTAAGTAAAGAAAATAATGCATTCAAAGTCACAATAACTGGAATCAAATTATCCACATTATCATTTGATAATACTTTTAATGCACAACGATTACAATCTGCTAAATTAGAAGCAAATACTGAATATACATCTGTACTTCTAAGAATTAGTATTGAGAATAAATTAACTAAAAATGCTGATATTAATCCTAATACTAGTCATTTACTAATAAAAGATACTAAAGAACAAGTTGAACAAAATCAATATATAGCAGGTTGGAAAGAAACAACTTATTTACCTGGAGCAGAAAAAGAAATGACTATTTTATTTATTGCAAAAAAATCTAAAGTAAATGATATTAAAAATATTTCACTTAATATAGATTCTCCATATACACAAGGTGATTACACTAGATATGAATCATTAACTGTTGATTTAAATAATATTCAATAAATCAACTATTAATTTACAGGAAATAAAATATATGTTATAATGATATCAGATAGGGTTATGCCCACCGTGAAGAAGTCTTTTATCATTAGATAAAGGCTTCTTTTTCTTTTAATAAAAATAACAAGCAAAAAACGAAATATTAAAGGAGAGACAATGAAGAATAAAAAACAAGAAAATGAAGAACTATTAGCAGAATCAACAGATAAAATGAAAGAAATTACAGTCGACAATCCTAACCATTTTAAAACCAGTCGTCTTGGTAAAAGCATGAAAAATTATACAACTCAGCTTGAGCGGGATGTATTAGGGAT
This sequence comes from Gemella haemolysans, assembly GCF_001553035.1. GTDB lineage: Bacteria > Bacillota > Bacilli > Staphylococcales > Gemellaceae > Gemella > Gemella haemolysans_B. The sequence continues at coordinate 43,080 of NZ_KQ959944.1, read as the reverse complement.
AAGACGAAGAAATCAAGTATATCCTCGTGGAACTGTAGTATACATTGATTTTGGTATTAATTATGGATCAGAATTTTCTTCCTATCATTATGCTATAACACTTAGTAATGATGATAATAGAAAAGAGAACACTATCACAGTTGTTCCATTAACATCTAAAAAAGGGAAAAGAAACATAAAATTAAATTCTAGTGTATCTGCCTCTTTAGCAGCATTAACTCTTATGCTTGTTAATGAACATAGTAAAGTAATAGAAATCACTAACAATAAATCAAAAGAGACTATAGATGAGTTACGAGAACAATCAAAAATTGCTAGAGAAAAACAAGATATTGAAAAAACAATTGAAATTAATGAAAAATTAGATGAATTGGCTAAATTATATGAGCAAATCGAAATGGTGCAAGAAGGTATTAAAAATGCATTAGAAAGAGTTAAAAAATACACAGAAGATTTAGATAAGGATACATATATAAAAGTAGATGCTATTACTACTATAGACAAAAATAAAATATTCAAAAGAAAAGATGACTTAGATCCTCTAACAAGAGTTACTGTATCAGAAGATATACTTGAGTTAATAGATAACGAAATTAAAAATTTATTTTTAACCAAAGATTAATAAACAGTTGATTTTTTTCTTATTTTATTATATAATTAAGTTACTAACATAGATACTTAAATGTATCTATCGCAAATCTTAACTAGAGCTTAATGCTCTCAACCGTTGGTAACTAGTTACTGACGGTTTTTCTTTTTAACTAGTCAAATTCGACCAGTTTAGACAAAATAAAAATCCCTTACTCCGGCAAGAGCAAAGGATAAAATGAGATACGGCAATATCTCAAAAGAATGTGTATGATATATACACCAAACTACACTATAAGTATATCATACACATCTGATTAAAACAAGAAAGGATGTGTATTTCTATGTGGATAGAAGAACAAAAAAACGGAAAAGTAAAATATTGTGATCGAGTTAAAGATATTTCTGGGAAACTAAGAAAAATAACCGTCACAATGGATAAGAAAAGTAAAAAAAATGAAGATATCGCAAGAGAGATATTAAGAACTAAGGCTCAAGATTTAAGGTATGTAGTAGATAATAATATTACATTTTTTGAGGGATTAGATATAGTTTTTGAAAAACATTATAAAAATGCTCGAACAAATACAAGGCATAACAATAAATCTATTATAAATTTAATTAAGAAAAAGGGATATGATATTAAATTAAATTTAATCAATGCAAGGTATTTAAAAGATATAATAGAAAAAAGCACTACTTCAGATAAATATTATAATGAAGTTCTTAGAAGAGTAAAAGTATATGTTCGTTTGTTATATAAATTTGATTATTTGAAAGATGTAAATTTTCTTGATAAAATGGACTTAAAGAAAGTTGAGGCTAAAAAAGATAATAGATATCTTGAACAAGATGAGATAGATATACTCTTAGATCAATTAGATCATAATATTAGATATAGGAATCTTGTAGAATTCCTTATCAACACTGGATTACGAATAAGCGAATGTCTAGCTTTAACATTTGATGATGTTGAAGGAGATATACTGACAGTAGATAAAAGTTTAAATAGGAATAGAGAAATAGATTTAACAAAGACTGGTAGCTCTAATAGAAGAATATCATTAAATAAAAGATGTTTAGAAATAATAGAATCACAACGAACAATCAGCAACAATTTTTCAATTACTCTATCAGATTTTTACAACAAAAATAATATTATATTTTTTAATACTGTTGGTACATACTGGATAAAAGAAAATATAGGTACATACTTAAGGGAACATACTACAGTTTATTTTACATTACATATGCTAAGACATACTCACGCTAGTTTGTGCATCGATAAAGGAATAGATGTTGAATTAATTGCAAAAAGATTAGGTCACAAAAATTCAAGAGTAACTAGAGAAATATATATTCATAAAACAAACTTACAACAAGAATTAGAATTTGAAAGTTTTAGAAATATTCAATTCTAATTGCCCCTAAACTGCCCCTAAAATAAAAATAGCGTTGTTAACTTCCTAGTTTAACAATGCTTTTTGCATGCCGATGAACACCTTCGCATGATGAAAATCGTTGATTTCACGCACTTTTACTAATTGTTCATTGTTATTTGATTTGCTATTTCCATCTTTAATTTTTCCGAAGTTTTGTCTAAAGCTAGATACATTTTCTGCTTTAGAGTAACAGATTGAAGTTTCTGGATTTAATTCTCCTAAGATACTTGCTACTGCTTTTACAGATTGAGATGTCTCTACTAATTGACGTGCTATGAAACCACTTAGTTCTTCATCAGAAAATTCTTCTGTTCTTACTAATCTATTATATTTTTCATCAGATATTAATCCTTTTTCTTTTAAGAATTTCCAGAATCTTCTATTACTAGGTTTTTGAATATCAGAGCCTAGTGGGTATCTATCAGTTTTTGCAGCATTACTTTCTCTTTTTACCAATACTGTATTCGTGAAGCTGTCATCTTTTATTTTTGACTGAGGGTAAATATGATCTATATCATATTTATTATTATCAAATAATTCACTAATATTAATCGGTTCCTCACTATACATACATCTTCCTAATTGAGTATAGTATAGATATAATTTCTTCGCTTTTAGTTTAGATGGTTCTACAGAGCTTAGTCTATCATTCAATACATCAAAGTTAATTGTGCCAATTTCTTTTTCTAGCTCTTTTACATCTTTCTTAACAGCTTTATAAGCAAGTTCTAATTGTTTTTTACGTGAATCTGTTGGTTTTTTCTTCTCTTGATTTGACCTTGTTGTCTCTACAAAGATTTTTGCAGGTGCACACCCTATAATCTTCTTAAGTTCTTCTACTATTCTAACAGTTTGCCAAATTGAACGTTTGACAGCTGGGGATACATATAAATCATCTAGAATTTCTGGTGTAATCTCTGTTACATCTTCTTGAAGCTCTTTATTGAATTCGACTATTTGTTTAGAGTAATCAAATCTATCTGCCAATAATTCCATAAATAAAATATTATTCTGACGCATTGCTCCAATGATGTTTAAACATTCTCCTGTCTCTTCACTGTACATTTTTTTACTAACTAATTCTGTCAATAGTTTTCTTGAGAATCTTCCCCAATCCTTATAAACTAATCTAGACATTTTAGTAATTTCATCATTAGAATAAATATCTCCATAAACAGATTCAATTTTAGCTTTTATAAGTTTTCTAGATTCTCCGTATAATGTAATCCAAAGAATTATATTTTCTACATGTTCAGAATTAAACTTGTTCCCTAGGATTTTCTTGAAATCTCTATATGACTTAAGATCATTTTTCACAGTAATATCAATACCCGTAATTTCACCTTTACCGTCTATATATCCTTCTGCTTTAAGAAGATTTTTTATACTAGTTTTTGTTACTTTTTTTCCTTGTTGTTTAAAAAGTTTCTCAATAATTGTATTTCTAGCTTCAAGACTAATTCTATTACCATCGTATTTTAGTGCATTCATCTCATTTAATAATGCAAACTCTGAGTAAAGTAATGAACTCTTCGGAAGTACATCTTCTCCTTTAAGATATGTACATTTATTAGTTAAGTTTGTAATAAATTTCTCTGCACTTGCACTTTCATCTATAACTTTACTATAGTTCCATGGTGTTACTGGTGTATCTTCATATCCTTTATTTCTAACAGACCATGCGAAGCCACCTTCTTTAGCCTTTTTACTAGAGTTAAGAGGACCAACATAGTAAGGTATTCTGAATTCTAATAATTGAATGACTTTTTCTCTTATACTATATCCACTTTCGTCTTTTTCATCTAAAAAGTTATGATATTTAGCTGCATTATCTAATATTTTTACCAATTCTTCTTTATGAATTTGGTAAGGTACAACTGAATTATCTTTTGTTCTTTGAAGTGGCAAGAACTGCTCTAATTCTAAATCTTTAATTATTTCAGCCTTAACTGAACTCTCTTCTAATTTTGCTAATTCTTTAACTAAGAATTTCTTGAAGTCCTCATAGTTACACCCTTTACCTTCTTCACTCTTACGAATATAATTTACGTAGTTAGTACCTTTGTCCTTATCTTCTTTAAATATCGAAGCATACAATTCCACTTTCTTATCTTCAGCTAGTTTAGAATCATTTTTCACAAGATTTTTTAATTTTAATAAATCATCTCTATGTTTTTCATAAAGTACTACTTTTGATTCTGATAGTGTTTTTCCTTCTTTTTTAATATCTGATAAAATTATACTGTCATAAACTAGCTTAGTTAAATCAAGAAGTTCTATATAATTTGATAATACTTGTTCATAATCATGACGAACTTCTTCATAAATTTTCTCTTTAAACGATACAGATTTTATCGCTGTGTCTAATTCTTTATACTCATCTATTGCAAATAATTTATCCAGCGAAGTTTTTCCACCAAAAATCAATCTAAATACTTCTAATAATTGTTTTTCTTTTGGATAAAGTTTCTTAAGATCATTTACCTTGTCTGTTAAAGTTTTTTTCTCTAATGATATATCCGCAATTTTACCAACAACTTCTTCTGTTACTTCAAATCCTACATGAAGTATATCAAGTTCTAATAATTCTTTAATTAAATTGTTTAAATTCCCATCTTTAAAGCTTTGACCTTGTAGTAAAAAGTGCCCTCTATTTTTAATGATATGATGTATAGCTAAAAATACCTTTCTTATGTCTGGAATTTTTTCAGTCATAAGTTTCGATCTTAAATGATAGATTGTTGGATAATCATTATAATAATCTTTATCTGTATAGTCTTTATCATTAAAAATCGCATAAGGTACCTTATGAGTTTTATCTTCATAATGGTATTGACTTTCTTTTAATCTTAGAAAAAAATTCTCATCCACTTTTTTCACTTCACTAGCGAATAATTCTTCAAGAAGATTTAAACGCCATTTCCTTCTAGCAAGTCTCCTTCTACTAGAACGATATCCTCGACGATCTTCAGCAGTTGTAGCTTCTTCAAATAATCTAACTCCCCATAATCTTTTTTTATTTTTTCTAATTATTTTATACTCAGTATCAGTCGCTGCCCAACCTACACTCGCAGAACCAATATCTAAACCAAGATACCATGTTTTATTAGCCATATGTCCTTTTCCTCCACAAAAATTTTATTACGTGCATAAAAACACTTACATATCCTATTTTACCATAAATACTGTAAATATTGAAAGTAATGTAAAATATTTTTTTCGTTTTTTATAAGTCTGTATAAATACTATTAAATTTTATTATTATTGCTATTTTATAACTTTATCCCATACTTCAAAAGTGTTAAAATTAATATTGAGGGGGAATCGTTATGAATAAAAAGGTATTTATTATTTTCTTTACTTTTTTCATGGCAATATTTTTAATTATCACTTTGATAATTAATAAGACTGGTGAAAATTATAAAGAAGCAACTATTAACGGGGTTTTTATTAAGGGAGATAAGACAAAGTATAAGGTTAAATTTTTAAAAAAAGTTGATGGTGATACTATTATAGTTAACTTCAACAACAAAGAATTGAAAGTGAGATATTTATTAATTGATACACCAGAAACTGTAAAACCTGGTGTGGAGGTTCAGAAATATGGACCAGAAGCTAGTAAATTAAATGGTAAACTATTATCTAATGCTAAAGATGTTGAAATTGAATTTGATGTTTATGAAAAGGAAGATAAATATCATAGAGCATTGTGTTACGTTTATGCAGACGGAAAAAATGTTCAAGAAGAATTATTACTGGCTGGGTTAGCTGAAATAAAATACGTGAAACCGCCAGATACAAGATATTTAGATAAATTTAAAAAAGCACAAAATAAAGCAAAAAGTAATAAACGAAATCTATGGTCAAATACCTAATTTGTAAAAAATTTATTACTATATACATTATATTTTAAGACATAAAAAACCGACTATAACCAAAAAGTTATAGTCGATTATTATTTATATATTCTATTCAATTTTACTATGTTTATAAGAATATGTGAAGTATACGATTAATCCTACGATTACCCATACGAAGAAGATAATCCATGAAGTTAATGTAACACTGTATAGTAAAGCTGCAAATAATACAATTGAGATAATTGGTAATACTGGCATACCTGGTACTCTAAATCCACGTTTTACATCTGGGAATTTTTTGTAGAATACGATAGTAGTGTAACTTACTAATGCGAATGCGATGATAGAAGCTACGTTAGCAAGTTCTGCTAATTTTCCTAATGGTAAGAATCCAGCTAATACTGCAGTTAAGCATCCTAAAGACCATGTAACTGTACTTGGTACTTTGTTGTCGTTAACTTTAGTGAATACTTTTGGTAATAATCCATCACGTGCAATTGTATAAGTAATACGAATACCTGCATACATGAATGATAAAATACCAGCCATAAGTCCGATTACTGCCCCTAAAGAAACAATACCAGCAACTTTGTTTTGACCAACTTCTTCAAGCACGAATACTAATGCATCCCCAGATCCAAGACGGCTGTATTCAACAACCCCTGTTAATACTAAACATACTAAGATATAGAATGCTGTACATACGATCATAGTGACAATGATAGCTTTTGGTAGAGCTTTTTCTGGATTGATTGTTTCTTCTGCTGATGTAGAAATCGCATCAAATCCAAGGTAAGCAAAGAATACTGTAGTGGCTGCTAACATTACTCCTGAAAAACCTGTAGGTGCAAAATTGTTTGTCCAGTGTGTTGGTTCAACATAGAATGATCCAACAACGATGAATAAGATTACGATACCAACTTTTGCAGCTACCATCAGGTTATTTACAAGTTTACTACTTGATGTACCTCTTGATAATAAGAATGTAATTAATAATACAATTACGATAGCTGGAATGTTACCATATCCTCCATCTGCCGGTAAAGTGTAATATGCTTTAGGGAGTTCTACACCAAGACCTGCAAGTAGACGAGAGAAGTAACTTGACCAACCATTTGATACAGTGGCTGCTGAAAGAACATATCCTCCTATTAGTACCCAACCTATAATATAAGCTACAATTTCACCAATTGATACATATAGGTATGTATATGTACTACCACTTGATGGAATTGTTGAAGCTAGCTCCGCATAACAAAGTGCTGCTAAACAACAGGCAACCCCTGCGATTAAGAATGAGAAGATTACCGCTGGTCCTGCTTCTGCTGAAGCTTTACCAGTTAATACTAGAATCCCTGACCCTATAATCGCTCCGATTCCGAATAGAATCAAGTCCATCGTTCTCATAGTCGGAGCCAAAGTTTTACTTCTAGCTTCTGCTAAAATAGATTCAACTGATTTTTTTCTTAAATAACTCATAATAAATCCTCCTATTTTTTAATAAAAAATTCTCCCTACTAATATTCTTTAATTAAATTATAGCATAGTTGTAAACCTTTTACTACAGTAACTCGACTTTATGTAAGCCATTTTAAAAAATATCAATAAATATATTACTATTTTTATATTTTTTTGATTATAATTTTTACAACTATAACCCTTTATACAATAAGCGAGTGCTCTATAACAGATAGAGCACTCTATTTATACAAATTTTCAACTATTTCATATTTTAGAATTTCATTATTATATTACAAAGCTACTTCTACTGGAGTATATTCATATCCTAAATCATCTGCAACAGCTTTAAATGTAACTTTTCCATTAGCTACATTCACTCCAGGTACTAATTCTGGGAATTTAGCCACAGCTTCTTTAACACCCAATTTAGCAATAAGTTTAACGTATTTAGCAGTTGCATTACATAGTGCATAAGTTGATGTTTGTGCTACTGCTCCTGGAATATTAGCTACTGAGTAGTGTAATACTCCTTCTTCAACGAATATTGGATTATCATGACTTGTTGGACGTCCTTCAGTATATTCAGTTGTACCACCTTGGTCAATAGCTACGTCCACGATTACACCACCGTCTGGCATATCTTTAACCATTTCTTTAGTCACTAATTTAGGTGCTTTCGCCCCTGGGATTAATACTGTACTAACTACTAAATCAGCTGTTTTAATAGCATTGGCAATATTAAATTTATTAGAGTAAAGAGTTTCGATTTTACCACCGAAAATGTGTGATAATTCTGTTAGTGCATCTAAGTTTACATCAATCATTGTTACACGTGCTCCTAACCCCACGGCTGCTGTTGCTGCAGCAGTCCCTGCCACACCTGCACCAATAATTACAACATGTCCTGGTTGAACTCCTGGAACCCCTTGTAATAAGATACCTTTACCACCTTGAACTTTTGATAAGAATCTTGTTCCTTCTTGCACAGCCATTCTACCCGCGATTTCACTCATTGGTCTAAGTAATGGTAGTCCTCTTCCTACTTTTACTGTTTCAAAAGCAATACCGATAGTCCCTTTATCTACCATTTCTTTTGTTAATTCAGGATCAGCAGCTAAGTGTAGATAAGTATAAATAATTAACCCTTTTCTAAAATATTTATACTCAGATGGAATTGGTTCTTTTACTTTATAGATTAGATCTGATTTATTCCATACATCTTCTGCTTTCTCAAGTAAAACAGCACCTGCCTCTTCATATTCAGCATCTGAAATACCTGAAGCTAATCCAGCTCCTTTTTCTACATATACAGTGTGGCCATCTAGTACTAATTCATGTACTACTCCCGGTATAGCAGACACTCTACTTTCATTATTTTTTATTTCAGTTGGTACTCCGATAATCATTTCCCTTACCTCCTAATTTTTTTCTGTACTTATATAATAACACAGATTTTTTAATAATGAAAGCGTTTTTCTATTGAAAGTTTTAGTGAAAATATTTTCTTTATTTTTTTACTATTTAAACCTTATATAGCCTTATAAATTAAACTTTCTTAAAATAATTCAATATTAGTTTTTTTGAAAATAAGTGTTAATTCTTTCTTAGAAAAGAAATTTGAAAAACAGCTGTTTTACTTTTCAAATATAGCTGTTATATGATTATACTATAACTATTTTTATCATTATACAATTTAACATATAAAAAATTATTCGCTTAAAATATTTAAGTTTTCACATTCAGCAAAACTTTTATAAAAAATTAATTAATTATATCTTTCATCTCCAACTATTAATAGTATATTGAAAATTACATAATTTCGATAATACAATTTTTGACAATGTGTTATAACTAACTACTTATTAAATTTTCTTTTTTTCTATGATTAATCGATAGGAGTATATTATAAACCATCATAAATTTTCATCATATCATTATTATTTTGTTATTATTTTATAAAGGTATTTAATAAACATTGTTTTGGGAATTAATAATAACCTACTAACACGTTTTTAATTCATAAAAAAAAAGAATCATGAGATTTTTACTCACGATTCCTTTTAATTTTTAAATATTGAACCAGATTATATGTTATTTCTATACTATTTTAACTTACTGTTCTTATATGAGAATGCAAAGTACACGATTAAACCTACAATAACCCAAACAACAAAGATTATCCATGTTGTTAATGTAACACTATATAATAATGCTCCAAATAAGATAATAGAAATAATCGGTAAAATTGGCATACCTGGTACTCTAAATCCACGTTTTAAATCTGGGAATTTTTTGTAGAATACGATAGTTGTATAGCTTACTAATGCAAAAGCAATGATTGACGCTACGTTAGCAAGATCAGCTAGTTTGCCTAATGGTAAGAATCCTGCTAATAATGCTGTTAAGATTCCTAATCCCCATGTTAATGTACTCGGTACTTTATTTTGATTAACTTTAGTTAATTTTTCTGGTAATAATCCATCACGTGCAATCGTATATGTAATACGGATTCCCGCATATATGAATGATAGTATACCAGCCATAAGACCAATTACCGCTCCAAGAGATACGATACCAGCTACTTTATTTTGTCCTACTTCCTCTAGTACGAATGCTAAGGCATCTCCTGTTCCAAGTCTATTATATTGAACAACTCCAGTAAGTATTAAACATACTAGAATATAGAATGCTGTACAAACTAACATTGTAATAATAATGGCTTTTGGCAGGGCTTTTTCTGGATTAATTGTTTCTTCAGCTGAAGTAGAAATCGCATCAAATCCTAAGTACGCAAAGAATACAGTAGTCGCAGCTAACATAACTCCTGAGAAACCTGATGGTGCAAAGTTATTTGTCCAGTTAGTCGGTTCTACATAAAATACACCAACTACGATGAATAGAACAACAATACCTACTTTTGCAGCTACCATAAGGTTATTTACAAGTTTACTACTTGAAGTACCTTTTGATAAGATGAAAGTTATTAATAATACAATAATTATCGCTGGAATGTTACCATATCCACCAGCTGCTGGTAATGTATAAAACTCTTTAGGAATTTCTATACCTAAGCCTGCTAATAGACGTGAAAAGTAACTTGACCAACCATTCGCTACTGTTGCGGCGGTAAGAACATATCCACCTATTAATACCCAACCTATCGCATACGCTACAATTTCACCAACTGATACATATAAATATGTATATGTACTACCACTTGACGGGATTGTAGAAGCAAGTTCGGCATAACATAACGCTGCTAAACAACAAGCTAAACCTGCAATTAGGAAAGAAAATACAACTGCTGGCCCTGCTTCTGCTGAAGCCTTACCAGTTAATACTAAGATACCTGATCCAATAATAGCCCCTATACCGAATAGAACTAAATCCATAGTCTTCATCGTGGGATTTAACGTCTTATTTCTTGACTCTGCTAAAATAGAGTCAATTGATTTTTTTCTAAAAACGTTCATAATATCCTCCTATTTTAAAATAAATATTATTTGCTATTAATAATATTTATTAATTATATCATAATTACAGAAATATTACTAATAAAGTCTTTACTTATGTAAGTAAAGAAAAAATGATACTATGAATTACCTTAATAAAATAATACATTTATAAGATTAGACTATAATCATTATAAGGAATATGGAATTATGAACTTAAAACTCATGTCCATCTTCATCAATGCTAAATCTTTAGAACCAAATAACAAAGTATTGTATTATATTTTTATAATCTTATTTATTTTCTTATGCTGCTTCTCGTTTATATAGTTATTAACTCTCACTTAATTATAATACATGTTAATTTCTATTGTCCCAAATATGAATTTATAAGAATTTTCCCAGCTCTCTAAATCTTGAAAGTAAACTTTGAATTCATATTTATACATCTAGCTTTACAAAAGTTCTTAGATAACTTCTCTCAATCAAATTATCAAGCTTATTTAACTTCTCTTGATATGCATTATACATACTAATTACTTCTATAATTAATTTAGGTCTATATACAATACTATGTATGCTATCCTAACTACATTATCTAAATCATGTCTAAATATGTTGCGACTAAGACTTGAGTATAATATCTCCTCAAAAATTTCTGTCTCTTTTGACAACATATTAATTTTTATTTCAATGTCTTATAATTATGCTTGGCAACTGTATAATGTTTTCAAATATCTTTGACCTTTATTTACCTTTATGTTATAATATATTTAGATATTTCCTGGAAATCTAAACCTTCTACTTTTTATTTTTCTATAGAATATATCTAAAAAAAGGGGGTGAAATATATGCAAAGAACAACATTTGATTATTTAATAATCATAATTCCAATAGCAATATCGGTAATATCGGTAATTATTTCTACTGTAAATTTATTTCTAACAAAGAAATCCATATACAATGCTACAAAAACTGTTGTTACACCTTACATCGAAATTATAAATGGGTTATCATTTCAGAAAAATCTAGCAATTAAGAATTTTGGTAAAACACCAGCAAGGATAACAAATTTAAAATTTCATTCTGAACTAGATGAGTTCAACGAAAAATTTAAAATGAAATCTGTAATCGGTTCATTTATAGCACCAGGTCAAAAATTCTCAACAAATATTTCAGATTCATTTAAAGATGATATTATCCTAACGTTAGAATAGATAGATTCTTTTGGTAAAGTTACTACAGTTAATGAAACACTTAAAACTGATTTTTCAAAAAATTTAGTTTATTCTTCAGGTGCTCATCCTACTAATCAACCATTAGATACAGCTATTAGAGAAGCTGCAATTACACTTGTTAATAACTTTAAATGATCTCTTGAACTACAGATTCTTTGACTAGAAAATCTGTAGTTCTTTCTAAGACTTTTCTATCTTTCCAATATGAAAAATTATGCTTAGCTAAAATATTGATAATCTCATTTCTAATCAGTTCTTCTTTAAGAGAAAATTTATCATAAGTACTAACTTCTGTGTATTTAACATCTACAAGTTCATTATTTTCATTTAGAATACTTCTAGAGTTTATTTCCATCCCCACTCCTACTTTCATATCTCTTATAAAAAAGTGATATTTTAGTTTGCTTCAAACATTAAATGTTATTCATTAAAAAAATATATGAACTTTACTTTATGTTATTTTTAAAACTTGTATGGCTTATTAAATTTCATTATCTTTCCAACGTCTTACGTTGATTAATTTAAAAGAAATACAGGTTAAGAGAGTTTCATATCTTTATCAAAATTACTTTGATTTCCAAAGACCTCAACTATTCTTCCCAGTAATTTATCATAATTGAATTTCATTTTATCCTTTTCTATGTTTTTAAATTCAAATCCTTGAACTCAATTTTATTATATACTAACATTTTTCAATTTTTAAAACAGTAAATTCAAATTTTTTGAACTTTCAACTTGAACTTTTGTTCAAATCATGATACTATAATTCTAATAGGAGGTGAGAGTTATGGCAACTTCTACTGAAAGAATAAATCAACTGATGAAAGAAAAAAGATTAAGACAAATAGATGTACTAAATTTAGCTAAACCACTTCAAGAAAAATATAATATAAAATTCTCTAAAAGTCACTTATCTCAATATGTAAATGGTAAATCGAATCCAGATAACGAAAAAATCTTCTTATTATCAAAAGTATTTGGAGTTACAGAAGCGTGGTTATCAGGCTACAATGTGCCTAGATATGAAAGATTAGAAGAAACTAAAATTAATGCATCTCTAACACAACAAGGCTTACAAATTCCAGTATTGGGAATAGTTGCAGCAGGAATACCTATTTCAGCTGTTGAAGATATACTGGACTATGAGGAAATACCTCTAACTTGGCAAAATCAAGGAGAATTCTTCGGACTTAGAATTAAAGGTGATAGTATGAAACCAGATATAAACGATGGTGATACTGTTATAGTGAGGCAACAATCAACAGCTAACAATGGAGACGTGGTAATTGCTCTAGTAAATGGAGATGATGCAACATGCAAAAAATTTGAAAAACTTGATAATGGAATAATGCTAATATCTAATAATTCAGAATACTCACCTATGTACTTTTCAAACGAAGAAGTAGTTACAAAACCAGTAGTTATTATTGGAAGAGTTGTTGAACTAAGAAGGAAGTTTTAAATATGAATGAGTTTGAAATAGATAACTATATAGACGATAGATTGAATAATCAGATAGAATGGTATGATCAAAAAAGTTTACACCATCAAAGGTGGTTTAAAGCTTTAAAATCAGCAGCGATAACATTCGGAATATTAATTCCTATAACATCTTGTTTTTTACATGAATATTTTAAACTTTTTTCGGTTATTCTTTCTAGTGGTATCTTATTTTGTGAAGGTATGATAAGTTTATTTAACCATCAAAAAAATTGGATAGAATATAGGAAAACATCTGAACTTTTAAAACAAGAGAAATATATGTATCTCTTAAAAAGTGGAGTTTATAGAGATGAAAAATATCCAAATATTACATTAGTAGAAAGATGTGAAACTATTATATCTAATGAAAATATAAACTGGGCTAATTTACAAACTAATAATGATAAAAAGGAGAATTAAATGGCAAATAAAATTTTTGTAAGCTATAAAGATGATTACGAAGGAAGAATATACAAGAACTTACTTGTAGCATGGTCTGAAAATAAAAATTTCCCTGAAATATCTTTCTATGATAATTCAGTAGGAACTTCTATTAATTCAACTAACGCTTACTATATTAAACAAGTTATTTTGGAAAAAATAAAAAAATCTGATGTATTCTTATGCTTGATAGGAGAACATACATATAAATCTGAGTGGGTAGCTTGGGAAATAGAAAAAGCTAAGGAATTAAATAAAAAGATACTAGCTGTAAAAATAGAAAAACATTATTTTACCCCTACAAATCTTTTTGGTATAGGGGCAAAATGGGCATTAGATTTCTCTAAAGCATCTATTTTAGATGTTATTAATTAATCTTTTACAAGTTCATACGTTTTTTTAAAAATATCTGGTTTAACTGGATATTGTTCACCATCAACGCCTGTAACAATCCAATCACCTTTGGAAGCTATCATATCCCCTTCTAAAGTCTCAATTATTAATTCTTTAGAAGTTTGATAAGCTTCAATTATTACAGGTTTCTTACGGAAATATTGATTTTTCATTTATACCACCTCAATTCATATATTATAATTATATCAAACAATAAGCTATTTATAAACTGAAAACGTATCGAATTCGACACAATAAGAATAATTTTAAACTAGTCAAATTCAACCAGTTTAGATAAATAAAAAAGAATTTTAATAAAGAAAGGACAAAATATTATGGATAATAAACAAATAGGAACAGTTGTAAAAATACCTAACGATACTACAATTGTTGTACATACACCTAAAAAAAATGTAGCTAGAGGTGATAAAATAGTTATATATGAAACTTTATCAGATATAACAGATTTATCGGGAAATTTTCTTGGAACTTATGACGAAAATAAAGCAACACTTGAAGTTACAGAAAATAATGGGGATTACGTAATAGCTAGAAAAACTACTAGGAGTGAACTACCTCTAAGTTTTACTAATTCTATGTTAAAATCATATATAGGTTATGAAAAAATAAATGTTAATCAAAAAGATAACGAGAATTTGACAGTTAGAAATAAACACATATCTGTCGGTGATAAAGTTAAAAAATTAGATTAAATGATTGACAAACTATAAAAAAAATGATAGAATGATAATCAGATTAGAGGGCTATGCCCACCGTGAGAAGTCTCTTATCATTCTATAGAATGAAAGGAGGCTTTTTTTCTTTGGCAATTTACTCTAATGAATCAAGATTTCTCAGTAAAGATGACTTACTTAAAAAATTAATAAACAAAAATGTAATTACATCTGATGAAAATGACTTATTTCTTTTAGGGGATATGATTGATTACATATCCTATTCTACTCTTGGAAAAGGTCTAAAATCTACTGGTTTGGTTGATGATAATGGGAAGTTCAATCAAAATACAACCGTAAATGAATTATTACTATTTCACAGTATAAATATGGATATATCCTCACTACTCTTTAAATATGTCCTATTTATAGAACAATCTTTAAATACAACTTTAAGTAACTCTATATCAAGCAACTTCGGTACAGATACAACAAGAGACGAAGATTTAAATAATCCTAATGATTATTTATGTAAAGAAAATTATGTTGCGCACAACGATACAATTAAAACACTAACTAAAATAAAAAAACATATAGTTAATCCGACCAAATATACAAGTCTTGAATACTATGTTCAAAACAAGAACTATATACCACCGTGGGTTGTACTTAATAGTATCTATCTATCAGACAGTATAAATCTATATAAAATAATGAAAAGCGAAAAAAAGACAGATATAGTCAATAAACTTTTGAATATACAAAATGAAACGCTAAATGAAGAATATATTGAATTAAAAAAATATTTATTTGGCTCTTTCTTTAATATGATAAAATCATATAGAAATAAATTAGCTCATCCAACAGTATTAATAAAACATGCATTACCAAAAGAATTAATTTTTAATAAAATTGGGAAATATTCAAATTATACATTAACTTACAATAGAAAATACGATACTAAATATAGACAAAGTATCGTTTTTTCTCTTATTCTTAGTATTATTCCCATGATTAACTTATTTAATATAAGTATAAATTTTTATTTCGATATTATAATGTTTTAAAAAAAATACGAACATAAAAAAGTTTTTGATAAAGATATTTTTGACTTGTTGAATATCCCAAAAGACTTGGAAAATAGGATATTAAAATTTATTTCTTTCAAATATGGAGTAACTATAGCATAATAAAAAATTCCCCTACCGTCCAAAGTTAGATAAGTTTCCCCCTTTTTTTCCCTTTTAAAAAAATCGACTGCCCCAAGTACTTGTAATACTGGGATAGTCGATATTTTTTGTTATTAACGGCTGTAGTACTCAACGATAAGTTGTTCGTTGATTTCTGGGTGTAATTCACTTCTTTCTGGAAGTCTTACTAATGATCCTTCTAATTTGTCAGCATCAAAAGTTAAATACTCAGGTACAAAGTTAGTGATTTCAACAGCTTCTTTAATGATTTCAAGGTTTCTAGATTTTTCTCTTACTGAAACTACTTGACCTGGTTTAACAGCGTAAGAAGCGATGTCTACTTTTTTACCATCTACAAGAACGTGTCCGTGGTTTACTAATTGTCTAGCTTGACGGTTAGTTCTAGCTAAACCTAAGCTGTATACTACAGAATCTAAACGTGTAGCAAGTAATGCCATGAAGTTTTCCCCGTGAAGACCTTGTAATTTACCAGCTTTATCAAATAATTTACGGAATTGTTTTTCATTCATACCGTGTAGGTAACGAAGTTTTTGTTTTTCTTGTAATTGTAAACCATACTCAGATAGTTTTTTTCTTAAGTTAGGACCGTGTTGTCCTGGTGCGTAAGGACGTTTAGCTAACTCCTTACCAGTACCGCTTAGTGAAATTCCTAAACGACGAGATTTTTTCCAAGTTGAACCTGTAAAACGAGCCATTATATGCTCCTCCTTTTATCTTTTTGTTTTTATTGTTGTGAAAACAAAAAGCACGATTATCGTTGTTGTATATGTTATAAAACTGGAACTTCGCCTAGCAGCATAGGCTACGAGTTGCCACATTAAAAAATGTATAACATAGAGGCAATAACAATTAATCCACTGCTATTATTTTACACAAAGAATAGTTTACCATTATTTTTGATAATAGTCAACTATTTTGGTAGGTTATTCTTTATTTTTTTTGATTAAAAAATTTATTTTTCTTATTCACATAGACAAAGGAATTTTTTAAAGGTATCTATTTCATAGTCTACTTCTGGGTGCCATTGCACTCCAATAAGATTCCCCTTCTCTATTGCTTCAATATTACCATCCTCTGCTACTGCTGTAACTTTAAAACCATCAGCTACTTTATTAATTGCCTGGTGATGAATTGAATTAACTTCTGTTTTACTTCCATATAAACTATGAACAAATGAATCTTCTTCAATATCAATATTATGACGGATTAATTGTTCTTTACTAGTATGCTCATCTATATGCTGTTTTAAAGTACCTCCGTGGTATATATTTAAACTCTGCAATCCGCTACATATACCTAAGATAGGTTTATTACTTTTTTCGAAAAGCTCAATAAGTCTAAAGTCTAACTCATCTTCATAGGAATCCTCTGGATATTCTAAACCTTCTAAAGGTTCTTCTCCATAGTACCTAGGATTTATATCCCTATCTCTTCCAGCAATTATCAAGCCACTACACATGGCTGCAATTTCCTCTAATCCATTATCAGAACAAACTGGGAATAAAATAAAGCCAGTTTTTTCTGCTATTTCTGAAAAATAACCATTAGTGTATAAACGTCTTTTAGCTATACCTGCATCTGATTTGTAATCGACACTTCTTGTTGAAATTGCAATTATTTTCATGTGCAATGACCTCCTTTTTTTAAATTATGACTCTTATTATATAAACTTTGCATAAAAATGTCAAGATTATGTATTCATCATTTTCAGATGTTTCTGAAAATTTGAAAAACATTCACTCAATAAATTATAATAATAATCATAAATTTATTAAAAGTAATATTACACTATTGTAAATAGATAAAAAGATATGTATAATATAAATTGTGTTAAATTTAAGGAGGAATAATTGGATGAACTATATATTAACAGTTAAGTATCCTAAACAAGAAGTTATAGAAGACGGGAAAGAATCTGTCACAAATGTAAAAGAAAACATCGAAGATGCTACGGTAGACCAACTTCTAGAAAAATATCAAGAATTTCAACGTGTGGGATATGATGTTAAAGTCAATTTTGTAACTTCTGATGTTTATGATGAATTTGACGTTTTTAAAATGGCAGAGATTTTCGATCTTAATGCTATCGATTATAGTGCAAAATTAAAATTTATCAATGGATCAAATAAAGGATCACATGACTATATCAGTAGCCTTGCTAAACTTTTTGATCGTTATACATTTGATTATGATATTGCAATCAAATTAAAAATCAATGAGAAATCAGAGATTGATTTCCAGAATGAAGATACTTGGTTTGGTGAAACACCTATTTATCAAATAAATCCAAAAATCAAGGTAAAAGATGCAAAATTATTTAAAAATCTTTATGACGAATTAAACGAGATAGCTCAAGTAAGTGCAGAAATTAAACCTAAGAAAATTGAAGAAAAGATACTATTATTATCTTTAGATAATTATCCAGCTGGAACAGAAGTAGTCTTCACACTGAAAGATTCTGAAATATACGAATAAAATATTTATAATAAGAAAACTGAAATAACTTATGAATAATTCATAAAGTTTCAGTTTTTTTATTTTATCTCACTGAATGCTACTATAGTAGACCATGTTTTAAAGAAAACAAAAAAAGACACCAGAGAGATTTCTCTGGTGTCTTGACGTAATTTGGTATAAGACCAATATTAACGTTTAGAGAATTGAGGAGCACGTCTCGCACCACGAAGACCGTATTTTTTACGTTCTTTCATACGAGGGTCACGAGTTAGTAATCCTGCTGGTTTTAAGTCTTTACGGTATTCTGGGTTTACTTCTAGTAAAGCACGTGCAATTCCGTGACGGATTGCTTGAGCTTGTCCTGTGTATCCTCCACCGTTAACGTTAACTAAAACGTCATAGTTACCTGTAGTAGATGTAACTTCTAAAGGTTGCATTAAGTCTAATACTAATGATTCTAATGGTAAGTATTCACGCATTTCTCTGTTGTTGATAACAACTTTCCCTGTTCCAGGTACTAATCTTACACGTGCTACTGAGCTTTTACGGCGTCCTGTACCGCGATATTCTACTTGTGCCATTTAATAATTTCCTCCTATATTATCCACGTAATTCGTATTTTTCTGGTTTTTGTGCTGCGTGTGGGTGTTCAGCTCCACGGTAAACGTGAAGTTTCATTCCTTGAGCTCTACCTAAAGTATTTTTTGGTAACATACCTTTGATAGATAGTTCTAAAAGTTCTTCTGGATATTTTTCTACCATTAATCCAGCAGTTCTTTCTTTTAACCCACCTGGGTGCATTGTGTGACGACGGTAAATTTTATCAGTTAATTTTTTACCAGTTAACACAATTTTCTCAGCGTTGATAATGATAACATTATCCCCAGTATCGATGTGTGGTGTATAAGTAGGTTTGTGTTTCCCTCTTAAAATTGAAGCTACCTCTGATGATAAGCGACCTAAAGTTTGTCCTTCAGCATCGATTACATACCATTTTTTTTCTACAGTTGATGGCTTTGCCATATATGTTTGACGCATGTCTTTTTTCCTCCTAGATGTTGTTTTTAATCTGTCATAACGACTAAGTTTTCCGGGGCTTACTCGTGAAGATATATAAACAATATCATAAGTAATAATACCTTATTTGAAGATAAATGTCAAGATATTTTCTTTACTTTTATATATATTTCTCTATCTTTTTTCACCTCGAAAAATTAAAATTAAGGGCTACTCTAAAATTTAGTAGTTCTGATTCATTTCACCCTTAATCTTTCGTTATTTCTTTTCTTAATTTATACTATTTAATTGTTTCTAATGCGGCTTTTACTCTAGCAGCTACACGTTCTTTACCAAGTAGCTCTAAGCTTGTGTTTAATTCTGGACCATGCATTGATCCTGTTGATGCAATACGGATTGGCATAAATAAGTTTTTACCTTTTACTCCTGTATCTTTTTGAATTGCTTTAATTAAAGCTTTTATATTATCAGCTGTAAATTCTTCTACTTCAGTAACTTTTGTTAAGAAATCTTCGAATACTGTTGCTGTAGTTTCTTGTTTTAAGATTTCCAATTCTTCTTCATCGAATTTAACATCTTCAACGAAGAATTGTTTTGTTAACTCAACGATTTCAGCTCCGTAACTCATTTGTGGTTGGTATAATGAAATTAATTTTTCAAACCATGCTTTGTTAGCTTCTACTTCTTCAGCTGTCGCTACACCTTCTTTAATGAAGAATGGTAATGATAAGTCTACGATTCTTTCTAAAGGTTGAGCTTTGATGTACTGGTTGTTAATCCAAGTAAGTTTATTGTTATCGAAGAACGCTGGTGATTTACTTAGACGTTTTTCATCGAAGATTTTTACGAACTCTTCTTTAGAGAAGATTTCTTGTTCACCTTCTGGAGACCATCCTAATAAAGCGATGAAGTTAAATAATGCTTCTGGAAGGTATCCTAATTCATCATATTGTTCGATGAATTGGATGATACTTTCATCACGTTTAGATAATTTTTTCTTGTTTTCATTTACGATTAGAGTCATGTGACCAAATCTTGGTGGTTCAAATCCTAATGCTTCATATACTACTAATTGTTTTGGTGTATTTGAAACATGGTCATCTCCACGTAATACATGAGAAATTTTCATTAAGTAGTCGTCGATAACAACTGCGAAGTTGTATGTTGCTACTCCATCATTTTTAATGATTACGAAATCTCCGAAATCATGCCCTTCGAATGATAGTTCACCTTTAACCATATCATCAAATTTGTATGTTCTGTCTTGAGGAACACGGATACGGATAGCAGGTTTTCTACCTTCTTTTTCAAAAGCTTCTTGCTCTTCTTTTGTTAAGTTAGCGTGTTTCCCACTATAACGTGGTGGTAATCCATTAGCAATTTGCTCTTCTCTTTCAGCTTCTAATTCTTCAGCTGTCATGTAGCATTTATAAGCTTTATCTTCTGCGATAAGTTGATCAGCATATTTTTGATAAATATCGATTCTCTCAGATTGACGGTATGGACCGAATTCTTTTTCTTTTCCAATACCTTCATCATAATCTAAACCTAACCAATTCATGTATTTAAGTTGGCTACGTTCACCTTCTTCTTTGTTACGTTTGAAGTCCGTATCTTCAATTCTTAATACGAAATCTCCACCGTTGTGTTTAGCAAAAAGGTAATTAAATAATGCAGTTCTTGCATTTCCGATATGTAAATTTCCTGTTGGAGATGGTGCATATCTTACTCTTACTTTTGTCATAGTAATCTCCTTTTTATTGTTCATTAAATTCTAATACTAAAATATTATATCACAAACTATATTGATATTTCAACGAAAGTTAAACATTTCAAATAGAATTGACACTTTAATTTTACTATTTCTATGATAAACCTATTGATTAACACTATATTTTAGAAAAATGGTTATATAATAAATGCGAGGATGGAATTTTTCTATGCCCCAGATTTAGTATACAACAAAAAGAACTAAATAGTATTTTCCTACTACTTAGTTCTCTATATCATTTTTAATTTGTCTTAATTTCCACTGGGCGTTTTAAGTTTTTCTCTATTAATGTTACCATTTCAGCTATACCAGTTTGATTTAAGTGAACTCTATCAGGCTCAAATAAATCTTTACTACTATTTGCCACTGAATACCAGTCAATAATTTTTACATTTGAATGTTTTTCTTGTGTTTCTTTTAGTGCTGCATTTACTGTTTTTTCCCAAGCTCTTGGTACTTTTATGTTAACAAAGTAAATATCAGCTTTATCAAACTCTTTTACTAATTCTTCAATTTGACTTTCTGTAAATGGACCATTAGTTCCTAATTGGAAGATTATCGCTGAATTTTCATTATTGTATTTAGAATAGCTTTTCGCCTCTTCTACTGCTACATATAATTGACGACCAATTTTACCATCAATTACGGCTCCCGGGTATAGTCCTTGGAATTTTTCTCCAATGTCTACTGTTAATGAATCACCCATAACTAGTACTGAACTATATTTTTTATCAGAATTTTTTTTATCTTCTTTATTGTCTTTGTTGTCTTTGTTGTCTTTGTTATCTTTGTTATCTTTGTTAGAATCACTAGATTTTTCTTGGTTACTATCTTTATTGTTTCCGTTATTTACAAACTGAGTTTCTTTATTACTTTCCATTTCTTTTACAAAAGCTGTAGAAATAAATGGAACACTTTTTCCAAAAATACCCATTAAGAATAATACTGAAACTAATCCAACAATACCTGCATAGACTTTTCTAGATTTTCCAGGACGTTTTTTCAATTTTTTGAATATAACATTTATATAGTTTTTAAATCCTAATTTTCTAATTGGAGTTTCAACAAATACATAGCTCACTATTGCTACAGCAAATGTTAATACTATTCTTAAAATTACAAAGAATATATTCGGATTACCAATCTCTGATACCGGTGTCGTTAATACTAATACTGGGAAATGCCATAAGTATAAACTGTATGATATCTTACCAATAAACACTACAGGTTTGAATGATAATAATCTTGACATTAATGTATGTTGTTTCCCACTACTTATTATAACTATCAACCCTAATATAGCTACTAATAGGAATCCACCTCTATACAGTAATGTGTTATACTCAGATGTATAAATCATTACTGTTATTAAAGTAGCGATAGACACTAGTGAAACCACGCTGTATACCATATTCTGTTGTAGAGTTACCTTAGCATGCAATCTCTCCATAGGATATAAGATTGCTCCTACTACTCCTACAAGTAGAGAAAACGCTCGAGTGTCAGTACCGAAATAAATTCTACTAATATTGTTTATATCAAATAAAAGAATATGAGCTATTAATGATACTAATATTAATCCTAGAATAACATATAAAAAGTTCTTATTTAATTTATATGTTCCATCTTTTGATTTTTTCTTTCTATTAACCAATAAGAATAGCAATGGGAAAATCATATAAAATTGCTCTTCTATTGCTAAAGACCAAAGATGTTTGAACGGGCTTTGCGCACCGAAGCTATCAAAATAATCTAGTTTATGGAAAATATACCACCAGTTACTAGAATATATATAACCAAATATAGCATCAAGGTGACTCTTACGAAGAAGTACTTCATTGAAAATTACCATTACTACTAATCCAACTGTTATCATAAAGTAAACAGCTGGTAACAGACGTCTAGCCCTTCTTATATAGAAATTATATAAATTTAAGCTACCAGTCTTTCTATATTCTTTAATAATTAATGAACTAATTAAATATCCCGATAAAACAAAAAATAGATCTACTCCTAAAAATCCACCCGGTAGGTAATTTACATCAACGTGATAAATAATAACTGCTAATACAGCCAATGCCCTCAAGCTATCTATACTTGGAAGGTATTTTGATTTGTTATTACTCATTTTTACCTCCTTTAATCTTTAAACATCGCTAGTGCAACACGTCCTCGTTCTTTGTCTATGTCTATTACATAAACATCAACAATTTGTCCTACACTCAGCACGTCTAATGGATTTTTAATATAATTTTTACTAATTTTTGAAATGTGTACCATCGCATCTTGTTTTAAACCAATGTCAATAAATGCTCCAAACTGTGTAATATTTCTAACAGTACCTGCTAATTTAACACCAATCTGAAGATCATCTATAGTTAGAATATCAGATTTTAACAATGGCTTAGCGAATGATTCACGTGCATCTCGCAGAGGTTGTTTTAAATCTTTAATTATATCTTCTAACGTTTCAAGACCGACACCAATTTTTTCTGCTAGAGCTTTTTTATCTACACCATCTATTATAGTAGCAAACTCTTCTGTTCCTACTTCTTTAGTTGATAGTTTCAGCTCTTTTAATAAATTCTCTGCTGCTTTATAACTTTCTGGGTGAATACCTGTAGCATCGAAAATATTTTTACTATCGGGTATTCTAAAGAATCCTACACATTGCTCGAATGTTTTTTTACCAAGTCTTGGTACTTTGGCTATTTCTTTAATAGTTTCTATTTTTCCATTTTCTTGACGGTACGCTACGATATTTTTAGCGATTTGTTTATTAACACCTGAAACATATGATAGTAGTGAAACAGATGCGGTATTAACATTTACCCCTACTTTGTTAACCGCAGTTTCTACTACGAAAGTAAGCTCTTTTTCTAAAAACTTAGGAGTAATATCGTGTTGGTATTGTCCTACACCGATTGATTTAGGATCAATTTTTACAAGTTCACTTAATGGATCTTGAATACGACGTGCTATAGATACAGCACTTCTTTCTTCTACATTAAAATCTGGGAATTCTTCACGTGCTACCTCACTAGCCGAGTACACACTCGCTCCCGCTTCATTTACGATAACATAGTCAATTTTTAATCCCGCTTCTTTTAAATTATCTACAACAAATTTCTCAGTTTCACGAGATGCAGTACCATTACCGATAGCTATTAAATTAATATTGTGTTTATTAATAAATTTAACTAAATCTTTTTTGGATTTTTCTTGCTTATCTGCTGAAGCTGGTTTATGCGGATAGATGACCATTTTATCTATAAAATTACCATATTCATCAACAATCGCCATCTTACAACCTGTTCTAAATGCAGGGTCAATACCTAAAACTTTTTTGTTTTTAAGAGGACTTTGCATTAATAGTTGTTTTAAGTTTTCTGAGAAGATAACAACAGAATCTTCCTCAGCTTTTTTCGTTAAATCACTACGAATTTCTCTTTCAATTGATGGATAAATTAATCTCTTCATACTATCAGCGATACATTCTAGTAGTAAGTTGCTAATCGCTGTTTGACGATTCTTTGTTAAACCACGTAGTATATAATTGTGTAGTCTATCTTTATCATTTTCGATACTTACACGAATTATTCCTTCTTTTTCCGCTCTATTTAATGCAAGAATTCTGTGCGAAGCAATTTTCGAAATTTGTTCCCCAAACTCATAGTAGTTTTTATAGGTAGCATTTTCGTCTTTTTCTTCTCCACCTTTTTTAAGTACTGAAGTAATTTGTCCGAATTTTCTAGTATTTTCTAGTACGTATTCACGATATTTTGCACTATCAGAAATATTTTCTGCAATAATATCTAATGCATAGTTAATTGCTTCTTCAGCCGTATTAACCTCTTTTTCAGCATTTATATACTTAGCAGCTTCTTTATTCAAATCTTCCAAAGATTTTGGAAGTTTCAGAATATAATTGGCTAGTTTCTCTAATCCTTTTTCTTTAGCTATCGTGGCCTTAGTGCGTTTTTTCTCTTTAAAAGGACGATATAAATCTTCTACCCTTTGTAATTTTTCTTGAGCTAAAATATCTTTTTTTAGTTCATCAGTAAGTAGACCTTTTTCTGAAATTAATCTAATTACTTCTTCTTTTCTTTCTTCAAGTGATTTTAAATAATTAAATTCATCTTGAATTTGTTTAATAGCAACTTCATCTAGAGAATTTGTTAATTCTTTTCTATACCTTGCGATAAAAGCAATTGTATTACCCTCTTCTAATAGGTTTAATACATTGACTACATACTTATCTTGTATTTTTAACTTAGTTGCTAAGTTTTTTGTAATTTTCTCGTACATACTATAACTCCATTTTATTTTTTATAATAAACTCTTGGAACACGTTTATTTATACAACAGAATATTTCATAACTTATTGTATCTTGATATGTAGCGAAATCATCAACCGATATTTTTTGTCCATTATTCTCTCCAAATATTAGAACATCATCTCCTACTTTTATATTTTCACTACAACGTACCATAAGTTGATCCATACAAACACGTCCTACTATCTCACAGTCTTCTGATCCCACTTTAATCTTGAACCCTTGAGCACGCCTTAAAATACCGTCAGCATAACCGATAGGAACTGTTGCGATATATTCATCCTCTTTAGCTTCATAACTAACACCATATCCTAATTTTTCACCTTTTAAAAATTTCTTAACATGCGTTACCTTACTTACTAACGAAACTACTGGATCTAAATTAATTTTATCTAATTTTTCAATGTTTTCACTAGGATAACATCCATAAAGTGAAATCCCTAGTCTAGTCATATTATACTGATCTTGTCTATCACTATATTTTACTGTACTAGCTGAATTTCCAATATGAATGTATTTTGGTTTATGCGTAAATAGCTTTATTCTTTCATCGAAGTTTTTAGTTTGATAATCATCATAATTATTATCACTACCATCAGCATTAGAATAATGCGAGAAGATACCTTCAAAATCGATTTTTTCAGATAAAAGTAGCTTATCAATTTTAACTAATTCAGCTTTATCAGAAGTACCAATTCGTCCCATTCCCGTATCAATCTTAACATGAATTTTTAATTTACCTTCAATACTCTCCATCTCTTCTAGACATTTTTCTAACCATTCTTTAGATGGACATGTTAATGATACATTATTTTCTACAGCATATTTTACATTTTGGGGATTTGTTACTCCTAATACAAGAACCATACTATCAAAAATTACATCTTTTAATTCCAATGCTTCCTCTAATGTAGCAGTAGCAAAATGTCTGACACCATTTTTATATAAATGATCTGCTATTATTCTTGCGCCTAATCCATAAGAATCAGCTTTTACTATTGCTATACCAGTTTTTTTATTATTAAGTGATGTTAGCTTATTATAATTATTAAGTAATTCATCTAAGTCTACTCTTAATTCTGTTGGCCTATCAATAATCATTATTCGTATCCCCCTTCTCTAGAATAACAAATGCCACAACCGTTGTATCAGTATGGCTTATCGTTAAATGTGTTATAAAGTCTTTGTATTCAATATAAGGCTTCCCTCTATAATCTTTTTTTACTTCTACATCATGAAAAGAAAAATCTTTGGAAATCCCAACCCCTAAAGCTTTTGAAGTAGCCTCCTTTACAGCGAAGCGTCCAGCTAAAAACTCCATTTTTCTTCTGTGATTTGTTATTTTGTAAAATTCATTTAATTCATTTTCTGTATATAATTTTTCAAGTCGTTTTTTATCATCTACATATTTTTCAAAGCGATGAATATCGACGATATCACAACCGATTCCGTAAATCATTTTTTACCTCTTCATTATATAGTCTTACAATATTATATCACTAATATAGATATTATGAAAGAAATATTAGCTTGTTATTCAGCTTTATTATTTACATAAGTTTAGCACTCTGTTAAAACACTCTTCCGTGTAATTAAATTAATCGTTTAATGCATATTTTGTAAAATATTGCACCAATTTAACAAAAAAGATTGCCAATTTTTATTGACAATCTTATAATTATTAATTTCTATTATTACTATTTAGTAATATGAAGACGAATCTTAACATCTCCATTAAAGCTACAACTGCTGCTGCAACATAAGTTAAAGCCGCTGCTGTTAGAACTTTACGACAATGTCTGTGTTCTTGATCGTCTACAATGTTTAAGTCAACCACTTGTTCTAATGCTCGTTTTGAAGCATCGAACTCAACTGGTAATGTTACTACTTGGAATAGTACTGCAAATAGCATGAATCCTACTCCAACCCAAGCAACAGTATACCCGAATTGACCAATTAATCCTGTTAATAAGAATCCTACCATAATAAGAATAGTTGATAGGTTTCCTCCAAGATTAGCTAACGGTACTAATGAGTGTCTCCATCTCATTGGTTTATAGTCTGCTACTTTATCTTGAATTACGTGACCGATTTCGTGAGCTGCGATCGCTACAGAAGCAACTGTTGGTTGATCATGAACAATAGGTGAAAGTACTACAATGTTATTAGTTGGATCATAGTGGTCTGATAACTCAACTTCACCTCTTACTACTCTAACACCTGTTATTCCATTTGCTTGCATTATAATTTCTGCAACTTCTTTTCCAGTTAATCCTGATTTTGTTCTTACTTTTTTATATCTTTCGTATGTTCTTTTTACTTTGAATTGAGCCCATAAAGGAATCAGCATAATTAGTAAAAAGTAAAGTATATAACTTCCTGACATTCCATAATATCCTAATGGCATATAGATTACCTCCTAATTAGTAAAGTATATAGAAAGAATTATACCACGTTCTAAAGTTATTTTCTAGTATTTTGACTAAATTTTACCATTGTTAATTCATATTATTATTTTTCATTAATTTTTATTAGGTTTTCACTGTTTTTTCAATACATTGCCTAATTTATACTTTAATTTTCAACATAAAAATACGACCTAAAAGCTAAATCACTTCTAGATCGTACTATAAATTTAAATTCTTACTATTAGTTTCTTTGTCTTGCTATTAGTTTTATTGGTGTTCCTTCAAAATTGAAAGAATCACGGATTCTATTTTCTAAAAATCTCTCATAAGAGAAGTGCATAAGTTCTGGATAATTCACGAAAAACACGAATGTCGGTGGATTAATAGCAACTTGTGATGCATAGAAAATGTTAAGTCTCTTACCTTTATCTTGAGGTGTTGGATTCATAGAAACAGCATCAACAACGATTTCATTAAGTGTTGAACTTTGAACACGACGTTGTCTATTTTCATATGATTCTTTAATTAATGGGAAGATGTTAAATACACGTTGTTTTGTTTTGGCTGAAACATAGATAATTTTAGCATAATCTAAGTAAGCAAAACTATCACGAATTTTTTCATCAAATTCTTTCATAGTCTTATCATCTTTTGCAATTGCATCCCACTTGTTAACGACGATTATTACACCTTTTCCAGATTCGTGTGCATATCCTGCAACTTTCTTATCTTGTTCAATAATACCTTCCTCAGCATTAAGTACAACTAAGACGACATCTGAACGTTCGATAGCTTTTAGAGATCGAAGTACTGAATACTTCTCACAACTCTCATAAACTTTACCACGTTTTCTAATACCTGCTGTATCGATTACTACATATTCATCTCCATTGTGTTTGAAATCAGTATCGATTGCATCACGTGTAGTACCAGCGATATCAGATGCAATAACACGTTCTTCACCTAAAATCGTATTAATTAAACTAGATTTACCTACATTAGGACGACCGATAAGAGAGAATCTAATTTTGTCATCTTCTTCCTCTTCTTCTAATACTTTAAAGTTTTTACAAACTTCATCAAGTAAATCACCGATACCTAGTCCATGAGATCCAGAAATTGGGAATGGATCACCGAAGCCTAATGAATAGAAATCATAAATCATATGATTCATATCAAAGTTATCAATTTTATTTACTGCTAGTACAACTGGTTTATCTGTTTTATAAAGTAATCTAGCAACTTCTTCATCATCACTAGTTACTCCATCACGACCATTTGTTAAGAAAATAATAACATCTGCTTCGTCGATTGCTAGTTCAGCTTGTGCTCTGATTTGTTTTTGGAAAGGAGTATCTTCTAATTCAATTCCTCCAGTATCTATCATAAAGAATGAGTAATTTAACCATTCTGCTTTTGAGTATATTCTATCACGAGTAACACCTGCTACGTCTTCTACAATAGATAATCTATCACCAATAATTTTATTGAAAATTGTAGATTTCCCGACGTTTGGTCTACCTATTATCGCAACTGTTGGTTTTGCCATGTTTTTACCTCCATATCTTTAAATATTTTAAACTAAAATAGCAAAGTTCGTTGGTTAAAATCTATATTTCAACTAAACTTTACTATTCATTTCTACCTAAAAAATAAAAGCAATAGACAAGCTTATCTACTGCCTTTATTTCTTTATTTTTTCAAATTAAAGTTCGATATCTTTAAATTTGTCCCCTAGATTGAATGAAGTATCTTCATCTTTTAAGTAAGAAGTATCATATTCAGCTTCTTCCTTAACTTCTTCTTTAACTGGTTTTTCTAAAAGTTCTTTGATTGATAAAGATAATCTTTCGTTTTCGAAATCAAATTCTAAAACTTTTACATTTACTTTATCACCTTTTTTAAGAACGTCTTCTACGTTTGTAACTCTTTCGTGAGAAATTTGAGAAATGTGAACTAATCCTTCAACATCTGGTAATACTTCAACAAATGCTCCAAATGCAGTTGTGTTACGAACAACACCTTCTAATACATCTCCAGCTTTAATTGTAGCACGAGCTACTTCCCATTGTGTTGGTAATAAAGTTTTAGCTGAAAGTGAAACTTTTTCATTTTCTTTATCTACAGCGATAACTGCAACTTTAACAGTATCTCCTACTGATAATACATCAGCAACTTTCTCTACACGAGCGTGAGAGATTTCTGAGATGTGTAATAATCCATCAACTTCACCGATGTTAACGAATGCTCCAAAGTCAGTAATACGACTAACTTTACCTTCAATTACATCACCTTCATTAATGTTTCCGTATACTTCAGCTAGTTTTTTAGCTTTTTCTTCTTCTAAAATTACACGTCTGTTTAAAATAATTTTGTTTTTAGATTTATCTACTTCTTCAATTTTGAATGTATATTCATTTCCTACAAATTTAGATAAGTCTTTTCTGAATTTAGTGTCAATATATGAACCTGGGATAAATGCACGTAATCCTTCTACGTCAGCTAATAATCCGCCTTTAGTTTGTCCAGAAACTGTTGCTTGAATTAATTCTCCGTTTTCGAATTTTTCAATAATTCCAGCCCATGATAATTCCATTAATTTTTTATATTCAGCATTTTCTAAAATTTTGTGTGACAAGTAGATTACACCTGGTACATCTTCTGATCTTTTTTCACGATCTGCTCTAATTCCAGTTACTTGAGCTTCTACTTCATCACCAACTGATAATACGTCTTCAATGTTTTCAAATGGTTTTCTAGTAATTTGGTTACGTAAAATTACGCAATCATATTGAGCTCCTGCTACATCAACGTATACTTTATCGTTATCGATTTTAGATACTGTACCAGTTACTTTATCTCCTTTTTTCAGCATTTCTGAGCTATTTAATAATTCCTCAAATGAAGTTGTCATTACTTCTAATCCTCCTGTGCTTACAATACATACTATATTAATATTATACATCAAAAATACAGTTATGTCATTTATTTTATGTTAATTTTTTAATTCTTTTTTTATTTCATCAAGTAATTTGGCTTCTTCTTTACTTAATTCATAGTTTTCCAACAGATCTGGTCGTCTAGTTAGCGTTCTTCGTAAACTTTCTTTTTTTCTGTAAGTTTCTATATTTTTGTGGTGTCCACTTGTCAACACATCAGGAACCACCATTCCTTTATAGTCCTTTGGTCGTGTATATTGAGGATATTCTAGTAATCCAGTAGAGAATGAATCATCTTTGTGAGATTCTTCTTTACCTAAAACATCAGGAACAAGACGTGCTATACTATCAACCATTGTCATCGCTGCAAATTCTCCACCTGTTAAGATGAAATCACCAATCGATAATTCATCGGTTACTAAATACTCTCTAATTCTTTCATCATAACCTTCATAGTGACCACAGATGAAAATCAAGTGCTCTTCTTCAGAAAGTTCCTCTGCTTTTTTCTGACTAAATCTCTCACCTTGTGGACAAAGTAAAATTATTCGTGTTTTATCCGTTTTATCTAAACTCTCAACAGCATTAAATATCGGTTCTGGTTTTAATACCATCCCCTGACCTCCACCGAATGGATAATCGTCTACTTGGTTATGTTTATTACCAGAAAATTTACGGTAATCGACTATATTTATATCTAATAACTTATTATCTTTTGCTTTTCCTAAGATTGAATGATTTAATGAATCAAACATATCTGGGAAGAGCGTTAAAATATCAATCTTCATTAGTCAATTAATCCTTCCATAACTTCGATATCAATTCTTTTATTAGTAACATCTATTTTTTTCACCACATCTTCAATATAAGGTATTAAAATTTCTTTACCATTTTCTGCTTTTATTACCCACACATCATTTGCACCAGGAGTAAGGATCTCAACTATCTCACCTAGTATTTTGTTATTTTCATCAAAAACCTCGCAACCGATAATCTCATGGAAATAAAACTCATTTTCCTCAAGTTCTCCTATATTATCTGAATCGATTTTGATTTGTAGATTTTTAAGTTTTTCTGCTTCTTCTATTGTATCAATCCCTACAAATTTCACTAGAAGATTATTTTTATGTGTTCTGTAGCTTTCTACAACTACTTCTTTAACAACTTGATTTCCTCTAGTTATTAATAATTCACTACCCTTTTTAAAACGTTGTTCTTCAAAGTCAGTTGATGAAATTACTTTCACCTCTCCTTTTAAAGAATGAGTATTAACAATTTTTCCTACTTTTAGACGCATCTATTTCTCCTTGTTTCAATATTTTCTTTAATTATTTTTTTACTCTCATTCTAATAAAGTATGAGATATTTTCTATAATAATTATCGATAACGATAAACCAATTAATAATGTTGAAATTCTATTCCAATTTCTATATTCTATATTATTTACCAGCAAATGTCCAATACCACCTGCACCAACCATACCTAAAATAGTTGAATTTTTGATATTTGATTCAAATCTATATAAAACTATAGTAACGAATTCAGGGAAGTATCCATTAAATATAATTTTAACATAACTAATAAAACTTCCAAGTCCTAGACTTTTTGTCATTAGTAATACATTATTATTTATTCCTTCTAAGACCTCATTATACATTTTCGTCATAACACCAACTGTATAAATATACAATGCAAAGAAACTACTAATTGCTCCAGGACCAAATCCTCTAAAGAATATTAATGCCACTATAATTGGTGGAAATGTTCTTAATATATTGATAAAGACTTTTACACCTAATGCTTTATACTTACCAAATAGATTCACCGATGATAAATACGATGTAAATATAGCTGTCACCGCAGCAAAAATCGTGGCACTAAGCGCGATTTCTATACTTACAAAAAGCTCGCTAAGCATTTTTGGAACATACGCTAAATCAGGATTTATAATTCCTTTAGCCAATACATTTAACTGTTTTAATCCTATGATAAATCTCTCATGTGAAATATTAATGAAATTAGTAACGTATAAAATACTCCCTACAATAATAAGAGGAATACCAAATTTTACTACATTTCTTCTTAGTAAAAACTTTTCAAAATTTAACTGAGAGGTATTCTGTAAATTTCTAAAATAATAACTCACTAGATCAATTACGAAGATTAAAATAACAAGAGTAATAATTATTATAGAAACTCTATCATATCTTAAGTGATTTAGCTCTTGCCATAATCTTTGCCCTATTCCTCCTGCTCCAACTAATCCTAGCACACTTGCTCCACGGATACTTGATTCTAAAGTTAAAAAGTATACAGAGATAACTTGGGGCTTAAGATTAGATAAAATAGCATTCTTATAAATAATAAATTTTGAAGCTCCTAACGACTCCATAGCTTCTAACTGTTTAATCTCGACTTCTTCAGCGTATTCTTTCAATAACTTAGCTGATGTTAGAATATTTATTAAATAAATACTCACAAAACCACTAAATACTCCTGTACTGAATAAACTTACTAAGATAGCAGCAATTATTAGAAATGGCATTGTTCTAAAAATAGAGAAAACCGCACTAAATATTTTTGGAATTATCTTAAGTTTAAATAGTACATTAGTTAGTATTGGTAATAATATTAATGTTGTGCATAAAGCTAATACAGATGAAAATAGAGCAATGTTAATTGTTTCTATAATCGGTTGTTTCAATTCAGGTAAAATAGAAAAATCTACAGGATACATGCGTCCAAGAAGATTCTGTATCCTTTTAAATCCTAATGAAAAAGTTTTTGTATCATATTGGCTATATGCAATAAAAATAATCAAAACAATAAAAGACAACGAAGCTAACTTCGTTATAGATTTTTTAATTATAAAGTTCTTCAAATTCATCTTTAGTCACCTTCTCAGAATCTTTATAAAATAAAACTTTTCCGTCCTTTAATCCTAAAATCTTTGTACTATATTTTTTCGCTAGATTAACATCATGAAGATTTATAAGCACTGTTATTCCGTTTTCTTCATTTAATTTTTTAAATGTATCCATTATGAGTGTCGTATTTTTTTCATCCAAGCTACTAACAGGCTCATCGGCTAGTAAAATTTTTGGGTTTTGGGCTAATGCTTTAGCTATAGCGACCCTTTGTTTTTGTCCCCCTGATAAATACTTAGATTTTTTAAAAGCTTCATCCTCTAAGCCAACTTGCTTTAAGAAATCAACACCTTCATTATATTCTTTTTTTGTATATCCTAATAAAAGACCCAAGACAGATTTTTTTACTAAATAAGGTGTCAAAACATTTTCAACAGTATATAAATTATCTAGTACATTATAATCTTGAAATATAAAAGCAATATCTCTTCTGATACGTTTTAACCTTGTTCTATTAGACTGTACTATATTCTCACCTGTTATAATTATCTCTCCAGATTGAGGCTTGTTTAACAAGTTCAAACAACGTAGTAAGGTCGATTTCCCCGCTCCACTTTTTCCTACAATCGCAACAAAATCCCCATTGGGTACTTCAAATGATATATCATTTAATATGTTTTTTACACCATAATTAAAAATTAGATTCTTTACTTCTAACCTTTCACTATTCACACTATCACCTCATTATTTTACAATGAACTATAAAATAAACTAATCTATATGGTTAGTAAAATTTTATAACTACTATTATATCATTTAAAATAGTTTTTTTCAGTATTTTAATATTACATCTTGTTTAATATTTAGTTTATTTTCTTTTACATCTTATAATTAATCTATATAAGACAATAATAAACTCGCCTACACAAAATAGACGAGTTTGATTATTATTTAATAAAAGTAGTAATTTCTTCTACAGATAAACTAGAATCACATACAACTTTAACTTCTCCAGCTTCAGCTACTAATAAACCTGGTACAGTTCTTACAGAGTATTTTGAACGTAATGATTCAATACCTGATGCATCTGAGAAATCTTCAGAATTAAGGAAGAATGCTTCTACTTTATTAGAAACAACTACTTCACTTAATTTCGGCATGAATTTTCTACAAAATGGGCATGAAGATCTCCCAATAAATAATACAAATTTTTCTTTTGATTCAATTTTTTCTAATGCAGTTTTTGAATCAATAACTTTAAAGTTTTCTAAGTGTTGTTCGAATGATTTTTCCATCTTTTAATCTCCTAATATTTTATAAATACTATTTTACTCCTCTTTTTATAAATATGCTAATATTTTGCTTACAAAAGTAAACATGTACAAATTATAGTTTTAAAAACAAAAAAGAAGTAATGTAAACTTACACTACTTCTCTACTTTAATTCAAAAAAATGGGGCGGCTGAGGGGAATCGAACCCCCGAATGTCGGAACCACAATCCGATGCGTTAACCACTTCGCCACAACCGCCAAAATATTAAATTCAAATAAAAAAAATGCCTTGAGACAGAGTCGAACTGCCGACACATGGAGCT
>NZ_KQ959944.1:0-7346 GCF_001553035.1 Gemella haemolysans | reverse complement strand
CAGGCGTGATAACCGCTACACCACGGGACCTAACTCTTATTCTCAATGTATTATTTCAAATGGTGACCCGTACGGGATTCGAACCCGTGTTACCGCCGTGAAAGGGCGGTGTCTTAACCACTTGACCAACGGGCCAATAAAAAAACGGAGCAGGAGGGATTTGAACCCTCGCGCCGGTTTCCCGACCTACACCCTTAGCAGGGGCGCCTCTTCAGCCTCTTGAGTACTACTCCAACTCCACAGGCAGGACTCGAACCTGCGACCCTCTGATTAACAGTCAGATGCTACTACCAACTGAGCTACTGTGGATAAATATTTGTGTTCCTAACGAACAATATTTATTATACAAAAGTATTAACATAATGTCAATACTTTTGTATAACTTTTTTTATTTTTTTCAATTTTATAATATTATTTACCTAATAAACGTTGTTTTTTCGCATTTTATAGTTACTTTTTTATATCCAATCTCTATATAAAATATCCCTTTTATTTAACTTTATTTAAGTCAATGTTCATTTTTTCAGAGATTTTTTCAATAGATTTATATGCATCATTATTTGGTTCTTCAAATCCTGTAATGCTAAATAAATTTGTTAAAATTTGAATTGTTTCTTTATCATTTTGGATTTCTAGTAAAGCTTGTTTTACTTTTTTCTGAGTTTCTTCATCAAGATTATTAGATGCTACTACTGTTACACCTGGAATCAATTCACTCTTAGCTATAACTTTAACATCTTCTTTTAATGTAGGAAATTCTTTAGTATATTTTCTTATTACATTTTCATAGCTTGCTACCGCATCTACATCTTTATTTAGTAATAATTGTAAACTTTTATCATGTCCACCACTAAATTGGTATTGAATATCCTTTTCTAAATCAATACCAGCATCTTTTAGCATTGCCCCTGCGTAAATATAACCTGAAGCTGAAGATGGATCAACAAAAGCAATTTTCTTACCTTTTAAATCAGCAATACTTTTTATATCAGAATCTTTTCTTACAAAAACTTCTGCAAAGTAACCAGGTTTACCACTTGTGCTTCTACCTACAAGGAGATTTTTTGTATTACTTTGTTTATTAGAAAGGACAGCAGAAAATGGTGGAACTAATCCGAAGTCTACACTCCCACTACCTATTCCTTCTATAACCCCTATATAGCTACTTGCTGTAAATACTTCAACTTTCATACCTAACTTATCACCCAATGCTTTCGCAAACGGCGTCAGATCATCTACTAGCTTTTCGCTATTACTACTAGGCACTACACCTAATTTCAACACTTTTTCTTCTTTTGTTGTACTTTTTTGTGAACAACCAATTAAAGAAAATACCAATAGAAAAGAAAAAATAGTTAATAATATTTTTTTCATTTTACCTACCTCATATTTGTATATATTTTGTTTTATACCATAGAGTATAGCATAATAATTATATAATAAAAATAAAAACGCTCACAGTTAGAAAAAAAATAAATAAAAAATAGCTGGCTTATAATTACCAGCTACTTTTATACTAATTTTGAAATTGTTATTCTATATTTTAAACTTTTTTTATTCTGTGTGTAGCCCTTAACTACATATCTACCATACTTTCTTATAGATATTATATCGTCTGGTGTGCAAGTCTTCTCTCCATTTCTTAGAATTACATGATTTAGTTTAATAAAATCTTGTTCTAAAAATTCTTTTACCTTACTACGAGATTTATTTGTAATCTTAGCTACTATAGAATCTATTCGAAACGATGAACTTACTATTTCAAAATCTTCATATTTTTTTTCGATTTTTACTTCTATGAGATCAACTCTTTGAAAATCAAGATTTACTCTTCCAGCTTTTGTAAATTCCATTGCTATGTAATCAGCAATTTCATCATCGACAAAAATATAGATCTCATTTTCTAAAACAATTATATCCCCAAATCTATTAAAATTAATTCCAAGATTGTGAACTGCTCCTAGAATATTTCTATGTTCTACTTTATTAAATTTATTATTAAACTTTGCTTTTAAACAAACAATATCATAATCTACATCATAATATTCATTAGAAATAATCTTAGCTTTTTTTCTTTCAGCATTATCAAAACCGCCAAAAAATTCAACTTTAAAATCACTATAGTTATACGCTACTATTTGACTAAGAACAACTTGTTCAAAATTCGTTAAGAATTTTGTAACGGTGTTGCGATTTTCTACAAAACTAATACTTTGCAGTAATTTTTCTGCTGCTTCTCTTTGCTCAGCAGATGCTTGTTGTAAAAAATTTAACTTCTTCATAGCATTAAGATAACTTAAACAATAACATTATTATTAGGTTTTCTATAACACTAAGTACTACAAGAGCCGCTATTGGTGATATATCTAACATTCCAAATGGTGGAATGATTTTTCTGAAAATTTTTAGATATGGTTCACAAATCGCCTCTAAAAACTCTACAATAAAATTATTTTTAATTTGAGGAAACCATGAAGTTAAAATATACGCTAACATACTGTATTCATAAAAATTAAATAAATATTTTACGAATTTATATACCCAAAAATACTCTGTTATATTTAACAATATTAATACTCTCCTTCGTAAAAGTCTCCTGAAACTTCAACACCATTAGGAACACATAAATAAATATCTTCACCAATAGTTTTTAGTCTAGCACCTAATGCATAGATTCCTCCAGAAATAAAATCTAAAAGTCTATCAGAAGTCTCAATATCCAACTTACTTAAGTTAATAATTACTACTTTATTGCGTTTAATATCATCCACGATATCTTTACTATCCGCAAATACTAATGGTTCAGTTAGTATTACATTATTAGTTCTTCCTGCGGGTTGACTTTGTACGTTTTGTTTACTTACCACTGGATTCTCCTTTTTCACCGGTCTTGGCTTAGGTTGTTCTTGCCTTACTTCATTTTTTTCTACTACTTCTTCTTCAAAATCCTCTTCTCCAACAAAAAGATTATTGAATTTTTTCATCATACTCATATTCTCAAACCTCAACTTACTTATATTTAACTATATCATTATAGCATGTAAGCAGTAATTTATAAAGTAATATGACAAAAAACACTTACAAAAGTTTAAAATTCTAATTTTCGTTAAAGCTTGTTTGGTTTCCCGATAAAAATTAATAAATTTCCACATATAATAATCACAAAAAAAGCCCTAGAGTAAAATACTCTAAAGCTTTAATTTTATCCATAGAATTTATTATATCTATCTCTTATTGAAAGTAATAATTTTCCTACTAATACTTTTAAAATAGAATAAACAGGTATTCCTATAATTGCACCAACAACTCCCGCAATATTCACTCCGATAAGAATAACAAAGATTACTGTAAGAGGATGCATATTCATGCTTCTTCCCATTATATTAGGAGAAATGATATTTCCTTCTAAAAACTGCACGATTCCCCATACTACTAACATTTTAAGTACCATTATCCAACTTGTTGAAGCTGCAACTAACATAGCTGGTGTTATTGCAATAACTGGCCCAAGGTAAGGTACGATACTTAAAAATGCAGCTATAGTAGCTAATGAAAATGCATAATGTAATCCTATAATGTTATAACCTATAAATAACATTACTCCTATACATAAAGAAACTAACATCTGTCCTTGGATATAAGATCCTACTTTACCATCAATTTCATCAATTGTTTCAGCAACAGGTTGTTTCAATTTTTTCGGTAGTAGACTGATTACAAACTTGTTAAAGTGAGATGCATCTTTTAATAAGAAGAATAACACAAATGGCATAGTAACTAAAACTGAAGCAGTTGAAGAAATAGATGATACTACCCCTTGTGCAATAGATGTAGCTATGCTAACTAGTTTTTCACTAATTTTAGAAACATTAAGGTTATTATTGACATATTCCACAACTACTTGCACGTATTCATTATCAGAATATGTCTCCAAATATCCTTTAACCACCTCAATATATCTTGGTAATGCAATTATTAAATTCTGTGTTTGCTCCACAATAATAGGAACTACCCCTATAATTACAATTAGTATCGTAATTATACCAACGAAGATAGCAAGTAAACTAGCAATAAACCTAGACATTCTCTTCTCGAATAAGTTCACCAATGGATTTAACATGTAATAAAATACATAGGCGACTATTATTGGTGTAATTATACTTGAAACTATCGTATTTATCGGTGTAAAAATATACGATATTTCTGTATAAAGATAAATAGCTATACCTAATAAAATAACTATTAAAAGGATATAGATTATAAATTTCCCTCCGATAAAAGCTAGTAGCTTATCTTCACGTGACTTTTCAATTCTTGTTTCTTTTTTATTTTTTTCTAATTCTTTATCCATAGAATTTCCTTTCTGATAAATTATCTCACAATAGTTTGAGATAATTCATAAATTGTAATAATGGTTATATATGCAATATATCCTAGTGCAAAAGAAGCTAAAATCACAAATACCTTAATTTCTCTTGTACTATTTTTCTTGAAAAATTTTCCAAAATCTATTCGTATCATTGAAAAATTCGCAAGTAATATCATAAAAAATAAGATCATTAATTTAAAAACATTCATTATTTCAACCTACTTGATAATGTTATTTAAACATATCAAGCCATCCTTTTTTCTTGAAGAACCATAACATACCAAATGCAATTCCCAACATTATAGCTACAACTAAGAAGTAACCATATTGCCATTCTAATTCTGGCATATATTTGAAGTTCATACCATACCATCCTACTATGAAGGTTAATGGTAAGAAAATAGTAGAAATAACGGTAAGTGTCATCATGATATTGTTAGATTTAAGTGAGTTATATGTCATAAAGTTTTCACGGATATCACTGGCTAACTCACGGTTTGCTTCAATTATCTCAGTTTGTTGAACAAGGTCATCATAAATATCGTGGAAATATTTTCTATCATTATCCGTCATTTCTACGCGACGTGAAACTAAGAATCTATGAATAAGCTCACGCATTGGTAGTAATCCACGACGAAGTTTCAACAGATCACTTCGAAGATCAAATACCTCATCCATAATCTTACTTCCAGAAGTATATGAATCAGTTTCCTCAATTTCATCAAGACGATTTTCGATTTTTGAAATAATAGGAATATATCCCTCTACTATTTCTGATACAAGCATGTGCATAACATGTAAAGGTGAATATTCTGCACCACGTTGTAATATTTTTGGAACGATTTTATTTACGTAACGTATGTGTGAGAGGTGGAACGTTACAATATAATTTTTCCCAACAAACATATTTAAAGTTTCGTAGTCATCATCTATATTTTTCAATACATGAGATACTAAGAAAATTTGTTGTCTTGAAATTTCAATTTTTGGTCTTTGTAAAAGCGTTAAACAGTCTTCAATTAAAAGTTCATGGAACTTGAAGAAAGTTGTTAGCAAGTTAATTTCACTACGTGTAGGAGTATCAAAATCAACCCAATACCACGCTATATCTTGCTCTTTAAGTCTTTCTAAACTAACGTCAGTAAGGATATCTCCTTTTTTGTCTACTGCTATAATTTTTAACATTAGATTTCACCTCTCTCTTTATTTTCACATTTACCATAATACCACACTTATAAAAAATAGTAAATTTATTATTTTAAATTAGTAGAAATATAGTGCATTACAATACCTGCTGCTATAGAGACATTTAAACTCTCTGCACGCCCAGGCATTGAGATTTTAAGTAAATTATTTACTTTTGATAATATTTCCTCACTTACTCCCGCACCTTCATTACCAAAAACAACCGCAACTTTTCCTGTAATATTGTCTAGCTGTTCTATATACTTATCCGCTTTTAAACTAGTAGCGAAAATATTAAATTCGTGCATTTCATCTATTAATTCAACTAAATCTATATTATCAAAGCAATCTATATGAAAGTTGCTACCTTGTGTACTTCGAATAACTTTTTGACCATATAAACTTGTCGTTCCTTTGCCCAGAATAATGCAGTCAAAATTGAAGGCATCTGCTGTTCTGATAATTGTTCCTAAGTTTCCTGGATCTTGAACTTTATCTAAGATTAGAACTTTACTATAATTGTTAATATCTAATTCTTTTTTATCAATACGACATACTGCTATAATACCTTGCGTAGTTATTGTATCAGATATACTTTTCATAACACTGTCTGTGACTTTTATTAAATCACCTTCAAAAGAGTCTACAATATTATATTCATCAAAACTTTCTGAAATAATAATTTCTACTACTACTTTTGCATCTAAAGCTTCTTCTACAAGGTGTTTTCCTTCTATTAAATATCTACCGTATTTTTTTATATTTTTATTATCTTTTAATTTTTGAATATCTTTAATTCTTTTATTACTTGCTGATGTTATCATTTTTTCTCCAATAAATTTATTTTATATTTTTAGCATTCATACTAATTATAATCAATGTTGAACAAATTTTCAAATTATGATATAATTCACTTACAGATATTATAATAAAAAGGAGTTCATTATGTCATCATTTTTACTATCAACAATAGTTTTAGTGGTTGTTTTAGGAGCAGTTGGACTATTTAATTACTTCAGATTAAAAGGCGCTGTGACGAAACTTCCTTATGAAGAATTCAGAAAAGATCTTAGAAAAGTTCAATTAATCGACGTTAGAGAAAAAGAAGATTTCAAATACGCTCACATTAACGGTGCTCGTAACATGCCTTCTTCTCAATTCAATTTCTTATATACATCTTTAAGAAAAGATCAACCTATTTATCTATGTGATAAAAACGGAACTTTAGCTCCTCGTGCTGCTTTAACTCTTAAAAAGAATGGTTATACAAACGTTTATATGCTAAAAAATGGTCTTCAAGATTGGAAAGAAAACCTTAAAACTAAACGTTAATTTTTATGTACCTAGTTTATTTATAAAGCTAGGTACTTTTAATTTATCATAGAGATAAAGTCTATACACGATTAATTTACATTTTGCACAGACTATCCCCTATTGAATACTAGAATATTTTATGGTATTATTATCCTTAAATAATCCATATGGAGGTCAACTAATGACTAAATACTATTACGATCCTACAAACAACCGCGGCTACATCCCTGGTAGATATGTTAACAAAGTGGTATTCTTATTAATCACTTTCTTTTTAGGACATTTTGGAATTCAATATTTCTACATTGGAAAAAACTTTAAAGGGATACTATGCTTACTATTTTGTTGGACTTTTATTCCATCAATCATAGCTTTCTTCACATTTGTCATAACACTATTTAAACCAACAAATGAACATGGTGATATATTCATACATTACTAAAAAACGGGTCTATAATAAATACGGTTGATAATAAAT